>NZ_CP040106.1:5298333-5646666 GCF_005281475.1 Echinicola rosea
CGTATTCTTCTCAAGCCAGCTTCCACAACAGCTTCTCTGACTTGGTTCAAATTTTCAGGACGGTTTCTTTCAAAGCTCTGGTCCAAATAGGTGGCAATAAGTACCCCATCGTCCGTAGCGATGCCAAAAAGAGCTATAAAGCCCACCCAAACGGCCACACTCAAGTTGATGGTGTGCATCTGAAAGAGGTCTCGCATATTAGTGCCGAACAGGGAAAAGTTGACAAACCAGTCTTGTCCATATAACCAAAGCATAATAAATCCGCCACTAAAAGCCATCGCAATACCGGAAAATACCATTAGGGAAGTAGAAACCGATTTAAACTGGAAATAGAGTATGAGAAAGACAATCCCCAGAACCAATGGCACAATGATGGAAAGCCTTTTTTCTGCCCTTACCTGATTTTCATAGCTTCCGGAAAACTTATAGCTGATTCCTGAGGGAACAATTAAGTCCCCTTCATCTATACTCGCCTGAATAGCCGCCTGTGCGTCATTGACTACCCCAACTTCAGAATACCCATCTCTTTTATCAAACAGTACATAACCTACCAAAAAGGTCTCTTCACTCTTGATCGCCTGTGGTCCGCGTACATATTCAAAGTCCACTACTTGACTGATCGGTATTTGCGCCCCAGTTGGTGTAGGCAACAGGATTTTACCCAGTGATTCGGGATCGTCCCGAAGCTCCCTGGGATAGCGGACTCTGACTGGAAAGCGCTCACGCCCTTCTACCGTAGAAGTAATTTTCATCCCCCCTATGGCCGTTTCAACGGTCTGTTGTACGTCTTCAACATTCAATCCATAGCGTGAAATCTCATCCCGGTTAATATTTAAATGAAGATAAGGCTTACCCACAATCCGGTCTGCAAATGCAGCTTCTGCCTTTACAGAAGGAACATTTTTGAGTATTTCTTCCAACCGAAGCCCAAAATCCTCAATGGTTTTAAGATCGGGACCGTATACTTTGATCCCCATTGGAGCACGCATGCCTGTTTGAAGCATGACCAGTCTGGTTTCAATGGGTTGTAGTTTAGGCGCAGAAGTAACTCCCGGTATTTTGGTAACCTTCACAATTTCATTCCAAATGTCATCCGGGGATTTTATCTGAGGCCTCCAGTTTCGGAAATAATTCCCATTATCATCAGGTATAAGTTCCTCCACGGTAATCCCCCGGTCTATAGCCTCATCATTAGTAAGACTATCGCCGCTATCAAGGATAAAACGGTCTTCCTTATCCACTTTAAACCTTACCCGGTGCCCTTTTGCATTGAGCATATACTCCGGTTTATAATTGATGATATTTTCATACATTGAAATAGGTGCAGGATCCAGGGCAGACTCTACACGTCCAAGTTTTCCCACCGTGAGGTCCACCTCAGGAATATTAGTCAGCAACATATCCAGCTGTCCTACGACCTTGCGGTTAAATTCTACACCGGAATGCGGCATGGAGGTTGGCATTAGCAGAAAACTTCCTTCATCAAGGGAAGGCATAAACTCCTTTCCTACACCAGGGAAGCTATGCGTTAAGCCTGACCAGATTTTGGTGGTCTTAATATCCCAGCCTAAAGCATCAAACCCTTTTGCGGCAAAACCAAAAACCGCATTAAAACCCAACCATACATTGGCCCCTACCAGTATCAGGAAGGAAGGTATTAATAGAAATTTGACTTTATTGTCCAAACACCATTTCAGAATTACTTTATAGTAATATTCCAAAACAGAAAAGGAGCCTAAAATAAGCCCTAGCAGAAGGCCCACAAAAATTACATTAAGCAACAGACTTTTACCTGCTCCAAGTGGCAGCCAATATCTGGCCAGTAACCAGGTTATTCCCAGCACAGCAATGATAAGATCCGCTTTTCGGACAATTTTCACATACCATTTTCCAGAATCCTTGTGCGTTTCATGGTACTTGTTTTTTAGGATACCGGACAGGCCATAAAGGGCCAGTACAATGCCTCCCCAATAGTGGCCAAGTATAATGGCTAGAACCCCGATCAGCATTAATCCTATATTTACACCTCTTGCTAGGGCCTTGTTCTTTATCCTGGCCCCAAAAAACCAATGTGCGAGTGTTGGCAATATGATCAATGAAACGATCAAGGCAGCAATCAGGGCAAATGTTTTGGTAAAGGCCAAAGGACCGAATAATTTCCCCTCCGCTGCCTGCATGGTAAATACCGGAATAAAACTCACTATCGTGGTAGATACCGCCGTAAGTATTGCAGTAGCGACTTCAGTAGAGCCATTATAAATGGTCTCCTTGAGTTGTTGGCCAGGAGGGGCCTCATCCATGTGTTTAATGATGTTTTCAGAAAGTATAATTCCCAGATCCACCATAGTACCAATAGCAATGGCAATCCCTGATAATGCTACAATATTGGCATCTACCCCAAAATACCGCATGGCAATAAATACCATCAACACGGCAATAGGCAGAATGCTTGAAATAAGCAATGATGCCCGCAGGTTGTAAACCATCACGATAACTACAAGAATGGAGATAAGAATTTCCAATGACAGGGCTTCTTCCAAAGTTCCCAATGTTTCATAGATGAGTTCTGAACGGTCGTAAAAGGGTACGATGGTTAGCTGGCTCTCCCTTCCGTCTGCCAACGTTTTTTTCGGCAGTCCGGGAGCAATTTCCTTAATCTTATCCTTTACATTATTAATGACTTCCAATGGATTTGCACCGTAACGGGCTACCACAACGCCCCCCACTACTTCGGCACCATCTTTATCCAACAGCCCTCTTCGGGTGGCAGGTCCTAAAGTAGCTACACCGACATCCTTTATCCTTATGGGTACATTATCCTGCACCGCCACCACGGCTTTTTCCAGGTCTTCTACCTGCTTGATGTAACCTAGTCCTCTAACCAGGTACTCAGCCTGATTGATCTCAATGGTTTTGGCCCCTACATCCTTATTGGACCGCTGTACCGCCTGCATAACTTTATGCAAGGGTATTTCATAAGCCTTAAGGGCGTCAGGGTTGACATCTATTTGGTATTCCTGCACAAATCCGCCTATAGATGCCACTTCAGAGACTCCCTCAGTTGCATTCAGTCCGTACTTGACGTAGAAGTCCTGTACAGTACGGATTTCGTGTAAATCCCAGCCTCCGGTAGGATTTCCTTCTTTATCACGGCCCTCTATCGTGTACCAGTACACCTGTCCCAAGGCCGTAGCATCGGGCCCCAGAGCCGGTTGTACCCCCTCAGGCAACAGGCCTGAAGGAAGCGCATTGAGCTTTTCAAGAATACGTGAGCGGGACCAGTAGAACTCTACATCTTCATTGAAAATGATGAAAATACTGGAGAAACCAAATATAGATGAACTGCGTATGGATTTCACCCCTGGAATACCTAGCAGGTAAGTCGTCAGAGGATAAGAAATCTGGTCTTCAATATCCTGCGGAGACCGGCCTTGCCACTGGGTAAACACAATCTGCTGGTTCTCACCGATATCAGGAATGGCATCTACTGGTACCGGATCAGATGGCAAGGTCCCCATCTTCCAGCCAAACGGAGCGGTAACGATACCCCAAACTATAAATCCTGACAATACAAGCACGGTAACTAACTTGTTATCAAGGAAGTACCTAATGATTTTATTTAGCATAATTCGATTTTTTTAAGGAATAAACTCCCAAAAATTATTAACCCCTCAAATAGGGGATTTAGCATTAAGGTTATCCCTAATGCACCACAAAAACCAAATTATGCGATTTAAATTAGAAAGGATTGAAACATTACCTGCCGGTCTTGCTTCAACAAAGGAGGGGAATAATCGGTGTAAACGGTAGAGTGATCCTGATTAAAAGGATCAATACCTAAATAACTGTAAACAAAAGGGATAAAAAAATCAACATTGATCGAATTAAGGGACGTCTTGCTGAATATGGCTTCATCAGATTCGATAGTAGTGTAATGGTTATCACAGCACTTATCTTTAACAACCGTCCTCTCCGCAAATGAGTCATCAGTATTATCCAATTCTGAATGATTCATGCCGCAATCCAACTCCCCATTTCCAAGCATCAGGGCAGATTTAACCGCAATTCCACAACATAGATGGGTGGCCCAAGTAACCCCAATGTTACTCAAAAGCATCACAATCAGTAAGAATATGGAAACTGCTTTTTTCACCTAATTACCGTTAAGAAAATAGTTAGTTTAATTTCTTCCCACAATTATCCAAAATTTCGGGCTGATTACACTTATAGAATTTTGGTTTAATATTATAAGTTTTTGTACTAACATCAAAGAAGCCTGACCAATAAATGGGAAAAAATCACATAATTTCCTCTATTCGAGCCTCCCACGTACCACTTAATTCTCTGTCTGATTTATCCTTAATTAAAAGCCTGGCTTTTATTATTCCAGGATTTAAAGACCTGATTATTTCCCGGGTAGTATCAGAGGTAACTTGGAAGGTTTCGTCATTGACCTTTATTTGCCAAGTGCCTTCACTCTTGCACAGCTCACCGGTTAAAACTACCTCAGCCCTGCGAGCAGAAAATCCATTATTCTTTACTTCTTCCTGAATCTTTTGCAATGTCAGCTTATTATCCGGTGATAGCGTGAGGTAGGCTTTCCCATCATTGAGGCTTACTTTTATGCTTCCCAGTCCACCCATTTTCTTGAGCCCACGTTCCAGGCCATAGGCGCAAGGGGCACAATCCATTCCAAATACCTCCTGATCTACTTTGACCAGCTGTGCCATTGCACTGCCAAAGCTGAAAATGCTTATTACTAATATAATTCCTATCTTTTTCATATTTCTTTTTATTAAATGTTACAACCAATAACTTATATTCATTGAAAGCCTATATCGCTCTTGAGGGCCTTGCACGATATCCTGATAGACCGGAAATAAAGCCCCGAAGGATATTCCCCAGGCACCATAAAGACCAAGAAAGGAAGGCCCAAGCATTACTTTCTTTCCTCTTTGATCAATGGGAGAAATCTGGCCCGCATTCACGCTTGCACCCGGAAACTCAGCCAGCGATTCCACAAATACCCTCCAGTCGGGTTTTGGATAGTCTCCCATGAATATGTTGGGACGATAGCCAACCACCAGACTCGCATAAGGCAAATCGCCCAACTGGTCATTTGACTCTTCTAAGTAATATTGATAGCCGCCACCTACCCATGCGTACCAGGTACGGGAAGCATACCCGGTAGAGATAGCCCCATGCAGGGAGTTGCTTACATTGATACCTCCCCTTGTATCCTCAGTGGGTGTAGAAACACTTAATATGGCAGTAGATTCAAATCTTTTCCCCACGCCAAATGCATTGGAAAAAAAACGATACCAGACCGAAGCTTCAATATCCCCATTGGCGGGCATGTTGCTGTTTCCTCTAGTTCTGGGTGCTTCTGAAAGCCGGTTGATCATTGTCGGGGTAGTGATGTTTAACTGTAGGTCTTCTGTAACGCCATAAGACCAAATATACCTGAGCATGAAAGACTGATCATCTTTAGTGGCCAGACTCATGGCAGCAGCATTAAAATCTACTCCTCCCTTGGCTAAGGTTGGCGTTTGTAGTCCGAAGAGTGGCCCATGTCCTTGAGCGTAGGTTTTTGAAAGTGCCATCATGGCAACTATTATAATTATTATCGTTTGTTTCATCTTTACTTTTTAAATTGCTAAAAATTGTTGAAGTGGAAGCAGCAAGTAAGCAGAGAATAAGCCAACTACGTAAAGCCCAAAAGATATCCAAAGGATAACCTTACTCCACCGGGCGGCTGTATTGCAGGCCGTTTCATTTCCGTATTCATCTATTTCACAAGCCTGATCTTGCTTACGTCCATAGAACAACCAGAAATTGAACCCTATTAGTAATCCTGCACCCAAAAATGTCCAATGTTTATACTTACTTAACCATATCAGTGCGGGAAAATCTGATACCAACCCGGCCACAACCGCCCCCATACCCACAGCTACCAGCAATGATGGCAAGGCACAGCACAACAAGGTAGATACCGAAGTAAACAAGGACGCTATGCTGACGAAATCGTCTTTTAGCTTTATCAATTTTTGCATGATTAACTCTTAAAGTTCTTTGCTACTAAGTTTATTTCTTATCTGTTTTCTTTTTGACCTTAAACCCCCTGTCTTCAATAAGGGCAATAATGTCCTTTTCAGAAATTACCCTACTGTCATACCTGATTACTGATGAACTTTTATCAAAGAGGGTTTCACTGCTAAGAATACCTTTCTGTTCTTTGAGCATATTATCAATGCCATTGGCACATCCTGCCTGGCAACTCATGCCTTCTACTTTCAATTCAAGCTTGGTAGTGTTTTTTTCCATTTGTTCCATTTTCGGTGCTTTTTCTTTTTCTTGGGACTGTGCCCTTGCTCCATTAGCAATGAGTAAGGCTCCTAAACAAAACGTAAATACTAA
The DNA here is from genome assembly GCF_005281475.1 of Echinicola rosea. Taxonomy (NCBI): domain Bacteria; kingdom Pseudomonadati; phylum Bacteroidota; class Cytophagia; order Cytophagales; family Cyclobacteriaceae; genus Echinicola; species Echinicola rosea. The sequence goes on from NZ_CP040106.1 coordinate 5,304,751, forward strand.
AACTGTTTTCTTGATCATTTTTCTCATGATTTAACTCCTTTTTAAATTCATTCTCAAAAGTAGATTTATGAGGGGGGTGGTCTCCTAGGCCTTTTTGAAATATTTTTTTGATCTGAGTCTCTGGACCAAAGAAGTAGAACACTAGCCAGAGTGATAATATTTTTCATAACATATTGGCCTTCCATTGTCAGTATAAAAGGAAACTTGGCAAACATTAAATCAGGAAAAATAAAAAAGGTGAGCATTGTACCCAGCATGTGCAGAAATAGTAAGATCAATACAGGTTTTAAAAAATTTCCTATAATCAATAATATACCAAGGAGACTTTCAAAAACTGCCAGCACAATGGTACATGCAGGTGGAGAAATTACATGGAATGTAAGAGAACAAATGGTGCCAGCAGCCAGACTTTCTGCAGGACTTACCCCGGGGAAAAATTTAACTACGCCAAACCAGAAGAATATTGCTCCAATACTGATTCTGAGAATAGTATTGGTTCTATTCCTCAGGTATACAGGTATTGTATCTGATAGTAATTTCACTTTTCAGCTTTAAACATTCGAATGGCAAACAGCATCATCAAACCCTGCAATGCTGCGAATATCAAAAATGCGTTTTCCAAACCAATCGATAAGACTTCTCCAAATATGAGGCTCTCAACTCCAAAACCTGTAAACAGGGCAAAGACATTTAGTCCCATTGCTTGCCCTCCATATTTCTTGCCCCCTAACTCCGTTACAATTCCGGCAAAGAGAGGTTGGGTTAAGTCATATCCTAATGAAATCACTGTAACAGCAATGGCTGCCAATATTACTGATATATTGGTAGCCAATAGAGCAGTGGCCAAAGCCGCAATGCCTAGCCCAGGTATAATAAGCCGAAACCGGCCCCACCTATCTGCGGCCCTTCCGATACTGGAACCAAAAAGAAATCCCGGAACCCCATAGCCCAGAATAGCCAAACCAATACCTATTTCTCCTAAGATATATTTTACAGAGAAATAGTATCCAAGCCAGGTATAGATGCCTGAATGGAATATTCCATTCCAAAAAACAGAACTGTAAGTTTTTGCCCCTCTTGACATTGAAAGCAAATGGAAGAATTTTGAAAAAACCTGCCGTACATTTGGTTTATTTAATTCAGGTTTTTGGGATTTAAAATCAATTTGGAATGAGATAAACCATAATATTATGGCTCCTAAGATTGCAATCCCTAAGAAAAGCATCCGCCATCCGATAAAGGGCTCCAGCACAACTCCTGCGGTAGAACCTAGCGCCATACCCCCTTCCATAGCTGCAAATAGCAAACCTAGAGGTTTACCTCTCTCATGGGGCTCATATAAATCCCCAACCAGCGCCAGCGCCATGGGGATAACTCCGCTTGCACCAAGGCCAGTAAAAAGTCTGAGCATAATCAATTGTGAAGATGTTTGGGCCAAAGCAGTAAGTGCTGTCAACAGTATAAATGCCAGTAGTGAAAACCGAATTATCCGCATCCTTCCAAAACGATCAGAAAGAACCCCATAAAAAAGAATGGAAATACCATAGGTAATCATATAAGCAGGAATGACCAGCCCTATGTATTGCTCCGTTACCCCAAATACTTCTGACAGCTTGGGGATCAAAGGGGCTATCATATAGGCCTGAAAAAATATCAAAGAAGCAGCTAATGCCAGCAACCAGAATGCTTTTGATCTGTAAATTTGTTTCATTAAATCTTTTTAGTCTAAAGACTGTCTAAAGATATAAAAGGTCAATTCTGCCTCGCATAATTGACCTTTTATAAAATAATCTAAATTATTATGCCGCCATTTTAGCGCAACTTTCTGCGCAAGCTTTGCATTTCTCTGCACACTGCTTGCACACCTCACTGTCAAACTTGCTGCACTCTTCTGCACAGGCTTTACAGAGATCGGCACAAATGGCGCAAACCCTGTTTACATAATCCGACTGAGATGCCAGCATTTGGACACAAGCAGTACAAAGGGCAATGCAATCCAGACAAAGCTGATGGCATTTTTTCATATCGGGTTCACCCATATGCTGGTCCAGACAGATGCGCGCAGCGGTGATACAGGCATTACACTCGTCAATACATTGTTGAATTTCGTTGTTCAATGGTTTCATAACTTTGTTGGTTTAAAAGCTTTCCCTGCAGGCACGGCTACAGAGAAAATTTTATGAATAAGCCGTGCCTTATTGTTTTATCCCTGGCCGATACCCGCTTTGATCAGTTCTTCTTTGGTTATACCCTGATCCTGGCAACAGTCCAGCAATTTGCCATTGACTGCTATGGCCGGCACTTTTTTAATCTGGTATTCTTTCAGTTTGCTCAGACAGGTTTTGTCTTCACATTGCTTTACCAGATCATAGACTGTTATTTCACATTGATCACAGGCTAAGTCTTTTACCATACTGACCACCGGATCACAAACTGGGCAATTAGACGTAAATATTTCTACTTGTCTTTTCATAAATTCCTCCTTTTGAATTGTTCTGTAAAATGATTTGAGATTCTTTCCGGATAAGAACAATTCAAAGGTAAGCTAAGGGAGGGGGTGGTCGGCAAGAGTAAGAAGCCAGAAAATTTGATTTATTTTTCCGGAGATAGGTAAAGTGCTGGTGAAAAATGGAAGTTTTACCAGATCATACTGAAGGTAAATCCGGCACTTGCAATATAGAGCAACGGCTTATGAGTCGATATTTGCATTGCCTATTCGTTTCTTTAGCTCGGCTATTTCCTTCATTTTTTGAGTAAGGCTATCCAGTTCCAGGATAGGAAACTGCTGGCGGATAAATTCGATTCGTTCTTCATTCCCGCAATTACCCGGGCAGGCTTCAACGGTTTCTGAAATCTTAATGGCAAGAGCTTTCCGGTAAGCTTCATCCAATAATAAATAATGGGCTTTGTCCAACCCTTTTTGTGCTGCTTTGAACTGTAGCAAAATTTTTTCCGGATCTTTTCCTTCATCCAACATTTTTATCAAGCCATCCACCTGGCCTTTGATGCTTTGTAAGCGTGTCTTTATATCTTTTGTTAGGTCTTTGGGTATCATAATTTTTCACATTTTATTAAAGCTACGTTTCTGCACGGGGTGGTGAACAACGAATTGTTTATGTTTTTGAATTCAATTAAACCATAGACCCGATATCCGAACCCATAGAGGGATTGGAATAGACCATGTTCCTTATGTCAGCTACTTTGAGTTTTCCTCGAATAGCCATCGCAAAAAGATTGATCATTTCTTCCGCATGCGGGCCGATGATATGAGCGCCTAAAATGTGGCCATCTTTATGCGAAATCACTTTGTAGGCATAAGTGGATTCATTAATCCGTTTGGCATTATACCAGTTGGAGGCAGAAGCACTTTTTACCTGGTATTCTACATCTAACTCCTTTGCCTGCTTTTCTGTCATACCTACTGCTGCTAAAGTGGGTAGGGTGAATACTGCACTAGGCATTTCTGTATAGTCAGGCACTTTAGAATTTCCTCTGATAATGTTAGCCGCCACAGCATGTCCTTCCATTACGGCTACAGGCGTGAGGTTTAGCCCATTACTATTAGCTGCATCACCTGCTGCATATACTGTAGGGTTACTCTCACTTTGCAGATATTCATTTACCTCAATGCCTTTTTTGTTGTAAGCAATACTGGCTTTTTCCAGATTCATTCCATCCAACTCTGGTACTCGGCCTGCCGCATTTACTAAAAGGTCAGTGTGATGTGTTTGCTCACCATTTGAAGATTTTGTGAAGACTATAAACTGATCACCATCTTTTTCAATACCAATTACCTCAGTTTCAACATGTAAGAGAATACCTAAATCTTTGGTGGCCTTAACAAGATGTTTTACGATATGCTCATCAAAATTTTCCAGTGGACGCGCACCACGATGGAAGATAGTAATCTTACTGCCCGCTCGAGCAGCAAGGTGGGCAAACTCCATCGCAATATAACCACCTCCAACAAAAGTGATATGTTCAGGAAGCTTTTCCAAGTTTAGAAAATCGGTACTGTCGATGGGCAAATCTCCACCGGTAATATCAAGAGTCACTGGTCTGGCACCTGTGGCAATCACGATTTTACCACCTTCCAGTAGATCATTCCCAATACGGACAGTGTTTTCAGATTCGAAGCTGGCTACTCCGTGGTACTTCTTCACACCTGCTTTTTCATATCCTTTCTCAACGCCTTTGGGCATTTTAGAAACAAAATCGTTTTTGTAAGCCATTAAGTCTTCCCAATTAATCGAAATATCCCCTGAGATGCCTATTCCGCTCATTTTATCAGCTCTACCAATGATTTCGGCCGCTCCCACCAGAATTTTCTTAGGATCACAACCACGAAGGGCACAAGTTCCACCATAAGGTCGTGAGTCGGTGATAGCTGTTTTTAATCCTTTCTTAGCACATTTATTGGCGATGGTCATTCCAGCCATACCGGATCCGATGACGATGATATCATATTTTTTCATGAGCAGCAACTATTTTTTCCACCTTCCTGAATCGGAGGACAGGCGACTGTCCCATAAGAGCAATACACACAGCAATCACCATCTTTGGGCTTGATTACTTCTTGGCAATTTTCACACTCGTAGAAGTACTGGCATGCATCCTTAGGCATGGTCTCTTCTTTTTGATGCCCACAGTTTGGACATGTAATAGTTGATTGTAAAATGATTTCTTTCTCCATTTCAATATTAAATAAGGTCAATTTGTAACTTTCTGAAACTACAAAAAGTGAACTGTTGAATTGTCTCAAAGGGAGTTTTATGATTAACCGATTTGCATTTTAATTTCTCAAAAAACCTCTGAAGAAGAGCTGTCATAGTTGATTCTGAGTATTGTTTGATTTTAATCCCACTGCACTTCTGTGGGCCTTCTTCTGAAAAGGTGCCCAGCATGAGTATTCCTTCTGACTTTATACTTCTTTGGGCATTTTCTAAATAGGTTTCAATTTCTTGTTCTTCAGTTAGAAAATGGAAGGCCGCACGATCATGCCAGAAGTCATATTGTTCTGTTGCTACAAAAGTTTCCGCATCTGCCACTAGCCATTTCACTTTATTGGCACGATTACCAAGTCTTTGCCTTGCTCGCTTAAGTGCTGATTCAGAAATATCGAGAACAGTAATGTTCAGATACCCCAAGTCAATCAGATGATCTACCAGTAAACTGTCCCCTCCACCAACATCTATGATTTTAGTATGTTTAGGTATATTAAACTGCTTTAAGAAACTCAAAGAGGTTTTAGGGGTTGGTTGATACCAGCTTACTTCTTCTAATCGTTTTGATTGATAAATGTTCTCCCAATGTTTTTGCCTGTCAAAACTTCCCATTATTCCTGAATTTTGTTTTCTACTACTTTGTATCCGGTCTTATTGATCGCTTCTACGATTTTGTCTTTTCGTACTTGGCTTGGATCATACTTTACTATGGTATTACCCTTTTCGTATGATGCTTTCACCTCTTCAACTCCATCAAGTTCGCCTACTGCATGGGTTATATGGGATTCACAACCCGAACAGGTCATTCCTTTTACAGATAGTTCTATGGTATTAAAAGTAGTAGATTGAAACAGTGCGTTTTCAGAATTCCAGTCACTTACTTTGGATTCAGTGACCGTATATCCCGTGCTGTTAATTGCCTCAATAATTTTGTTTACATCAACTAATGATGCATTGTATTTTACTTGTGCATTAGCGTTTTTATGCGACGCAGTCGTTTCTAAAACTCCATTCAGACCTGATACTGCATGTTTAACGTGCTCTTCACAGCCTGTGCAGGTCATGCCCTTGAGCTTAAAGTCAGCTAATTTGATTTGGGTCTGATCCTGATCAGCTACAACTCCTGAACTGGTGCTGTTGGGATAGAATATATGTGAATAGGAAGGGAATGCGAGCGTAAGAGTAGCAAACACTGTAACTATTCCCAAAAACTTTTTTGACTGCCAGAACGATGGTTTTTGGTCATCCTCACAGGCACAAGCAATTTCTTCAGCTGTTCTGGATCTGAGTTTTTGATACCAGGCGAAAGCTAACACCCCAATTGTCAGCATAATTAAGTACGGCCTGAAAGGCTCCATCCAGGATAAGGTGGAGGCAATGCCACTAATTCCGGCAAGAAACGAAATTACTGGCGTGATGCAACATAGCGAAGCTACAATAGCAGCCAGCAATCCGGCACTTGCGCTCTTGGTAGAAAAATCTGCCTGTTTGGAATGTTGGTTACTGGTATTCATGACACTGTAGATTTTTGATCTGTCGATACGAGGCTGTCTAAAATTGGAGCAATTACTTTCAGGTTTTCCATTTTAAGTGAATAGAATATGGTTTGTCCTACTTTTTCACTCACCACTAGTCCGCCCTCACGCAGCTTTTTCAAATGCTGAGAAATTGCAGGTACAGTCATATCTAAAATGTCACTCATGTCACAGGGACATAGCTTGGATTCCTTGTGGAGTAGAAAAAGGATTTTAAGCCGGATTTCATTGCCCGACAGGCTCAATGCCTTAGCTACCATAGTTATTGATGGCGCTACTCTGGTAATTTCTACTTTGCAATGTTTGATCTGCTCAACGTCTGCGAAAACCCGGATACATGATTTATTCATAACTGTTCTTATTTAAGCAACTACTTAAATAACGAAGATGGATATTAAAAGTTTAAACTCATAGATGATTTCCATCTGTTTCGTTAGAAAGTTCCATCTACATACTATACATAGCCCAAAGAAATCACAAACAACTACTTTATACTACAATTTTTTTTTTAAGCAATACTAATTACATATCAATAACCAGTACTGTCCCATTAAAATCTAAAACAGTTCTTTGAAACGTCTGAAATAGAGTTAGTTGCAGGGGTTTCTAAAGCGAACGGACTTGAAACTATAGCTTTGTATCAGTTTAACCTGATGGTATATGTTTCAAGATAAATACGTTTTCGCCCAATTGATCTCATTTCTTAATCGGAGTAAGTTCATTCGTATCGTCGCCAGGTATAATGGCGACAAATATGTGAAGCATTTCAACTGTTGGAATCAACTACTGTGCATGATGTTCGGCCAGCTCTCCAATCGTGAAAGTCTAAGAGATTTGATCGCCGCTCTTGATGCACATCATTCCAAATGCTATCATTTAGGGGTGGGGAAGAACGTCTCCAAATCGTCTTTGGCAAGAGCCAATCAGGACAGGGACTATCCTTTTATACTTACTTGAAAAAGGAAAAATCTCAAGGAAAGAGGCTGCTCTCTTATTGGTAGTTAAAAAACACAAAAACCTACGAAATTCTCACTGAAATGGTGAGGCAAAACCTTATCAAAAAACAGGGAAAAGGAAGAGCCACTTATTATGCTCTTAGATGACTACCCTAACTTTGATCATCCTTTCTGATTTCATATATCCGCCAAAAGCCTTAAATCCTCCACTAAGTGGTTCGAGTTTTCTCTTACCAGCTCCACAACCCAAAAACGAGGCGAAAATTCACCTCGTTTTTTATTTATATTACATAAACCAACAAACAAACATCATTTTCACTTATATAATAAGCTGTTAATTCGAAAGAAGAATTGTCAAAAACCAATTCCATCAAAAATCAGAATACTGACAACAACCTTCAAAAATCATATGATTTAACAAATGGTTCGATCAATCCCATTGGCTTAGCCCATAGGATTCGAACCAAATTTTAAACAGATATACACCCAAATACCATTAATTATTCCGAATAAATGGAATAAACTTATTTTAAAAGTTAAAGCTAAGGCAGCCAACAATGGCTTCCTTGAATAACCAAAAGCCCAGAATAACTTATCTTTTTTGACTTTGGCTTATGCTTTCATATCAAACAATTCACAAATACCAAAGGTAAGCCGTTCAGCCTTAGCCCTGAAGCTATATAACCACTTCCTAATTATAGTAGGGGTCAACTTCAATAGGAATAGGATTTCTCAAACTGATTGTAAATCATACTAAGATCTCCCACTTGCTGCTAATTAATATCAAAATACATCATTGCTTTACTCGCTTCTTTCCAACATCACTTTAAGGACTTTCACATCAATAAAGCAATCGCAACCCAGGCCCAGCTCATCATATGCCAACTTGATTGTCCTTTCATCTCCCTTCGTGGCTCCTTCCAGTGCACTTTCAAGTGATCTCATAATCTCCCCGATACCATGGGTATAGGTTATGGGATTGTCAGTCGTTCGCTCCTCCAATACCTCACCTGAACACTTTCGCATCATAAAGCTGACGGTCACTTCACAATTTTTTCCAATACAAACTGGTTTATCACCAGTACAGCTCTGCGCAATTCTCTCTTCAGCAGATGAATCGGGGCAACAACATGATTGTTCTTTTGGTAAATTCAAGCTGGGATGGGCCGGCCGGAGATCACAGCCAAACATCTTCTCGCTCACATGGAGCTTGCCCAAGGCAAACTCATAAAAAACTTCCTCTGTGGGGTATACCCAGTACTTTTCATCCACTTGCACATGACAGCAGGATACTTTCTTCCCTTCACCACTCTGTTTTACCACTGGCCAGGAAAAGAAACTGGCAATACAGGGAATCTTCCCAAAGACTTTCTTGCTCTCCATATCTTCTTTTCTAATGTCAATGCCAATATGGTCCAAGTAGGGAAAACTCCCTCGCTGTTGACCGGATTTTTCCTCTTCCGAAACCGGGATACTGGAAAAAATAATGTTCAGTCCCTCAGGGAAACAATACTTGATGTATCCAACGGCAGCGTTCCTTGCCTGTCCACCATGTGTTGCTATTAATTCATGGGGCAATGAATCCACTGCTTCGACTTTGATGTGTAGGTGTATGCTTTCCGCCAGGTACAATTGCTCCTGAAAGGCAAAATCGCCCCTTGCCATATCACCCAAAAGTAGGACCACCCGTCGGGGCAACAATCCCGCTCGATCCATAAAATCCAAGATTGGCGTAATATTTTTCGGATTGATGTTCATAGGTTTTAGTATTTGGTCGTCGTGTTAGGAAACATGATAATTTGTAACCGGAATTTTTCCCATCGCCACATTCACGTGAGCTTTTCCATTTTTATAGCTCACCGTGCCAAAGCCTGTGGCAGTGGATAGAAAACAGGTGAAATCCCCAATTTTGGAAGAAATATAAAGGGTCTTTTCCACGGCATCATAGCGCAGCCCGGTAAGCCCTTGGAGCATCCCATAGCTTGACAGTGCCCTGGCATACCAGCTACCACATTCATATTCATTGAAAGGATTACGGATCCGGCCATCATAGCGATCCCTGCATGCACGGACGATTTCCAGCCCTTCGTCCACCCGTCCGGTGAGCATTAGGTGGGAAGCCACTTGGTATTCTATTCCTGTCCACACCTCATTGCTGTAGACAAAGGGCAGTGAAAGCTTCCCTCCCTTTGGCCAAGAACACAACAGCAACCCTCCTTCATCACCTAACGCATATCCTGGCCTCTGGGGGTTTACATGGTCGCTGAGCTCTGCCTTAAAGTTATAACGGTGAACCGAAGCAAGATGGCTGGCCACCTGCTCATCGTTCACGGGGTGGGAAAGCCCGCACATCTGGGCTATCCACGCCCCCAAAATCCCGTCAGAAAGGCAGCCCTTGCCATATTGGTATTTTGGGCCTTCCCTTTCCAGTAAAGCCAGTGCCTCCTTGGAGTATTGGGTATGAAAGGACAAGGCTTCTACAGGATTGGGCGCCTTCAGGCCGGTCCATTGGATCTTCTGGATATAATATTCACCGTCAAAAAGCTCTTTTTCCATAAAACCCTTTCCCTTTTGGTATAGATTTCGGTAACCGGACACATCTTTTCCCAGATATTCTCCCATGCCCGTCATCGCCAAAAGTGCGCCAAGGTAAAAACTGGTACACATCCCATCAGGTCCCCAGAATTCGATATCATAGGTATTGTGATGGGGTTCTTCCACGATCCCTTTCCTACCGGGATCCCAAGTGGAAATACAAAAATCCATGCTCTGCTTCACCAGTGGATACATTCGCTTTAGCCATGCTTGGTCCCCGCTGATCCGCCACTCTCTATAGACTTTCATGATTCCTCCCAACTGCCCATCAGCCGCTGAATGGAAATCATGCTTTAAAGGTGAAATCGGCAAATTCGCCCTGAAGGCCTGGTGGCCTTTTTCACTTTGGTTTTCGCATAATTCGGTATGGCGCAGGCTTCTCTCCAGTGCCGGAAACAGGTGGGGCACGGCTTGGGCATAGTTCCACACATGGGTGCATGAACCATGGCAGCATCCCCAGTCATCACTGCAGCCCTCCCAGTTCCACATCCTTCCGTCTCGCTGCCTCATGACGGTCGGGGATTTCAAAATGGTAAGATTGGCGGCCACCGCCTCCATTACCTCAGCAGGAAGTGTACTTGCGTAAAAAGCAGATGAGAACGTTTCGCTTTTGTCTTTTAGTGACTGATAATTGGAATTCCAAAAACCGGCCACTTCATCTATGGTGGCAAATTTCGAGGCATACCACGGCTTGTACTTTTTCGGGGTATCCTCATCGGCCGGTAAGCTTGCGTCTATGTCCGAGGCCTGGTCACAACAGCCTGATCCGGGCGCACATCCCTCCTCTGGCATCGGTTCTCCAAAGTGAAGGTCTGATTCGGGCACGTACCAAGCCATAAGTATCTTGATGGTACGGGACTCACCCGGGCTTAATTGGACAGGAATATAAAGCGACGCCCCAGGGGCTCCTTCCTCCACCGGATCATTGGATTTTACTTTCCCTTCTTTTATCGTTTCCCACACTATGGTGAGCGGATCAAACCATCCTCCCCTGAACCAGCAATGGTCCACCGTAGCTTCTTCTGTGGCGAAAACAGCAAAATCACCTTGGAAAAAAGGCTTGTCCTCTATTGCTTCCTGATGTAGGACAAAACCATTTTCCATGGGCTTTACGGTTCCTTTCTGATCCGGCATCCGCATAAAATTGGCTGAATGGAACGAAAAGACCCCTTCAACAGTACTTTTACCTTTATTGGTCAACTCGTACTCCACTCCTCCTACCGGCAAGCTGGAACTGTCCTCGTCAGTGGGGACAAATGGGCTCCAGCCGACTACTTTTGCCCCAATGGGCAGGTCATCATCGGAAAGGGAAATATGGCCAAAGGGAAAGTGTGCCCTAAAGTCTGCTTGTCCACATCTCGGCAGCCCAAAATTGGCTCCATGGGAACCATTGCCAGAACCTCTCCCACCAAATTTCTTCCAATCCGGAACAGGACCTTCGAGGACTTTGGCTCCCTTTTCCACACCTTTCACAGCGATAGCCGCAAACATATTGGGCTGGCGGAACATCTCTGGCCTGGCCCTTACCGACATGTGTGAAAAGGCACCTGTTCCTTCCAAGCAAAACATCCCTGCCCCAATTCCTCCGATGGGGAAGGCAAGCCTGCTGAGGTGCGCCCCGCTGTACGTTCCGTTATATTCATAGTTGGTCAGCGGGGCACCCTTCTTGATTTTAAGCTTGCTCTTTGAAGAGGTGTTCCTTTCCTTGGCCAAGGCTCCTCCCTGCTCAAAAAAGGAAACAGGAATTGCAGAAGCTCCTGCTCCCAATCCCAGTTTTTTTAGGAATGATCTGCGGTTGGTGGTTGGATTATTTTTGGGCATGTCAGTGTCGGGGTGTTTTTATGGTTGAAATGTTTATTTCACGTTTAGAAATTTACCGTATTTCCCAATGAATACCTGATATCTGATTCAAATTCATCGGAGGTTTCGATATCTGCCAATACCTTCACGATAAATTTGTAGGTGTTTTCTGGATCATAAGGATAGGCAAACGACACGGGATCATTGTCCAGTACCTGTGTTCCGGCATTTTGTCCATTGATGGAAATACTAATATGTACCATTACAGGCTGGACCACGTCAGCGGGATAACTGCTGGGCAGGTCCCACGCCAATGTAACTTCCTGTTCCTCCAAAGTATACTCCAGGTTACTTACAGGATCCACCGGCTCTCCAGGCTTGGACATCAGGATATCATCATCCTGACAACCAAGACAAAAAATCCCCATCATTAATAAATATATCAGTTTTGTTTTCATGGCGTTTTTCGATTTGTTAATTAATTGAAATTAGTAACCGGGATTTTGTTGGTACACTCCCTGGGCCCAATTGATCTGGTTTTGGGGAATGGGCAGGTACTCGTCCCTTCCTGTTGTAAAAAAGGCCACATCCAGCCACGACCTTCTTTCCCTTTCCTTTTCGAAGTGGGCATTCATCACTTCTGCAGCAATACCCCATCGTACCAGATCAAAGAACCTCCGACCTTCCATGGCCATTTCCAAACGGTTTTCCCATATCAATGCCTCCCAAGCATTCTCCTTGGTCCAATTGATATTGACCCCATCCACATAGGGTTCCACACGGTATTCCACCGGGTAGCTGCCATCCGGATAGGCCAGTCTGGTGGCGCTGTTGGACGCACGTTCACGAATTCGGTTGATAATGGGAAGCGCTTCGTCCTGCCTGTCCAGCTGAATCAGAATTTCCGCCTTCCACAGTAGCACTTCTGCAAATCGCACTTCAATTTGGTTCTTGGAATTGAACATCCAGAACTCATCCCATTTGCCCGGACTGTCCGTGGTGACATTTTCCTTCATGGAATGGAAATATCCATAAATACCTGGATCCCTGGATCCTGCACTGTCGTATCGTACACTTTGGTATTTCCATGGGAAACCTGGGATCCCAACCGTGTGGCCCAGCCTGGGATCCCAGGTATTGCCGTCAAAATATGCATCATAATCTGTCAGCTCGGCCTCATCATAGGTATCGAATAGCGGCAAGCCGTCAGCTCCTACACGGAAAGCATTGACCATATTATAGGTGGCCTTATGGAAATCACAGCAACTAAAGTAGGGATTCCACCAAGGGGCCGTAAGACCATTTCCTTCATTTAGGTTGCCTCTGGGTGTACCATCATCCCGGGTAAACTGCAGCTCCCACAAGGATTCGGGAGAGGCATTATCGTATTCCAGGATAAAATTATTGGCAAAATCCTCTGCCAGGTCATATCCTCCCTCGTCTATGATCATATCGATCAGTGAAAGGGCCTCGGTGAGTTTTTCACGATCGATATTGGTCACTTGATGGTTATTGTCCTGCGGATAGCCCATCCACATCAGCGTTTTCGCCTGATAGGCCAAGGCCGCAAACTTATTGGCCCTTCCCACCTCTTCTTGGTTGGCGGGGAGGTTTTGCGCAGCAAAGGCAAAATCGTCAAAGATTTTTTGCCATAAAGGCAAATCATTCGGCATATCTTCAGGACGGTTGGGGATGGTGACGATATCATCAGAAGTCGCCGTCTCATCGATATAGGGAATCCACTTAAACCTGCGCTTCAGCTTAAAATAGATCCATCCGCGCAAAAAGCGCATTTCGGCCAGCCTGGCTTGTTTCAAAGGATAATCTGCATCCTCTATCCGTAAGATGGCGTTGATCGCTGTATTGGTACGGGAGATGCCTTGGTAGCCCCTGTACCACACCCCGTCATTGTTCCCCACGCTGGCATTGACCAATGAAAAAACCTCCATTTGGTACCAAGGGGTCTGGTCACTTAGTCCCCCTCCGCCTTTATAAGCATCATCGGACCTCAAACTGGCGATCCAAGGATTCTGTGTATCAAAAGCATGGGTCCTTGGCATAAATGCATAGGCTGCTGTCACCAGTCCGTCCACATGCTCTGCTGAAGTCAACTGGTCTTCTGTAATGATTCCCTTTGGGGTTACATCCAGGATATCCTGGCACCCTGCCAAGGATAAGCTCAAGACACCCACCACTATATATTTTATCGTTGTTTTCATATCTGTTTATATTTTTCCGTTATTACCATGAATGGACATAGGATCAGAAAGTCACATTTACTCCTACCAAAAACATCTGTGGCCTCACATAAGGGCTTGAATATTCATTGGCCTTGGAAGGGTTTTCGGGATCTATGCCGGTATATTTATCATCTCCCCACCATTTTTTGATGTTGACGATATTCTGTGCATTGACATATAACCTGCACTGCTGCATTCCGAGGTTGGATATAAGGCTTTGTGGAAAGGTATAGCCCAATTCTATGTGCCTAAGCTTCAAGTATGATCCGGATTCCATAAAATAGGTAGAAAGCCGTCTTTCGTCATTGGGGTTCATGAGCGATACCGCTGGAATGGTGGATGTATTGTTTTGGGGTGTCCAAGCGCCCAACAGACGGGTAGCGTGGTTAAAGCCCTGCTGGGTCCACACATTCCAAAAATCGCTGTAGGTCTTCCAGTCATTCCTTACGGTGTTGCCCTTGACACCCTGCCAAAACATGGAGAAGTCAAAGTAACCATAACTTGCATCTACATTGAGCCCATAGATAAAATCCGGATCGCTCACGCCTATCCAGGTACGGTCATGCTCCCAAGTGATCCGGCCATCATTGTTCATGTCCCGGTAACGGATCCTTCCCAAGCCTTTGCCTGGCTGTTCAGGGGAATTGTCCACTTCCTCCTGAGTGGTAAAAAGCCCGTCTGCAATAAACCCGTAGAAGGAATTGAGTGGCCTGCCCAGGATATCATCATCCAGCCCGTTTCCTCCATAGGTGAACTTAACAGATTCCGGAAGATCATCGATCTTGTTTCGATAGGTACTGATATTTCCGGTTACGGAATAATTGAGCTTACCGACATGGCCGTGATAGGTCAGTGCAGCTTCGATGCCTTTATTGGTCATGTTGGCGGCATTGATCCATCGGTATCCGCCCTCTCCAATGGCCCCAAGGTACGGTGGTTCGTACAGCATTCCGTCCGTATATTTATGGAAATAATCCACTGAACCGGACAGGGCACCCTCCATCAACCCGAAGTCCAGGCCAATATCCGTCTGCCTGGTGGCTTCCCAGCGCAGGTTTGCATTGCCCGTATGCACCTTGCGATAACCGGAATAAAGCTCCCCTGTCTCGTTCCCTGCCAAACCATAGCTGGTTCCGTGATGCCCGGAAAAGTAGGCTGCATCATAAAAATTCACCAGGGCATTGGTCGGAATATTGCTGTTTCCGTTTTGGCCCCAGCTCGCCCGTAACTTTAGGTCACTGATGAGATCATTGTCCTTTAAAAAATTTTCCTCACTCAATCGCCATCCTGCTGATACGGCCGGAAAAAATCCAAATTGGTTATTCGTGCCAAACTTGGATGACCCATCATACCTTAACGTGGCAGATAGCAGGTACTTGTCCGAATATACATAGTTAAACTTACCAAAATAGGACAGCAAAGACCACTGATCACCTCCCCCGTTGACTTCTTGGTTTCCCGTGGCCGCATTGAGGAAGGCATAATCATAGTTTTCCAGTTCGATGTCCCTTCTATATCCATTCAGGTCTTGAAAGTTGTACTCCACGGTCTCCATACCGGCGAGTACATCCAGTTTATGGTTTTCGGCTTCCAGGTTATACGTTAGGGTATTGGTCCAAGTGGTGGTCATGTTCTGGCCCCAATAGCTCCTTACGCCGTTATTGATATCCTGTCTTCCACCGCCTTCTTCCCAGGTAAAATCCAGGTTACGGTAATTACTAGCACCGTAATCAATGCCGTAAGAGGCCCTAAAGGCAAAATTTTTCAATAAGGTAAGATTGGCGTAAATATTCCCCACTACTTTATTGGTATAACTGTAATTGTCCTTGTTCATCGTGAGCATACGGACGGGGTTGTTATAGTCATCCATTCCCAGCCTGGTGGCCGATCCTCCCCATCCCCCATCGGTCGTATACACCGGCACGATCGAAGGCATCGTCATAAAGGAGTGGCTTACGTTTTGGTCATTCATTTTGATATTGGACAGGGACATATTTTCGCCTATGGTCAGCCTGTCCTCGATAAGGTTATACTCGGAATTCAAGCGGATGGAATATCTCCTGAACATGGTATGGATCTGTGTTCCCTGGTTTTCGTAATAATTCAGGGAAAAAAGTGTTTTGGCCCTTTCCGAACCATGTGATAGGGACAGTTGCTGGTTGTTTTGGATACCCAACTGCGATCCTTCTTCAAACCAATCCGTATCGGCGGAAGGCATGGTCTGCTCTTCATTTAGCCATTCCAAGGGCGCCACATTGTCCAGGACGGCATTGCCGTTGGGGTCAGTGTGCCAATCGTAAGTATAGATCTGGGTCATTAGGTTCGGATCCTGGCCATCATTGATGGCAGCCTGCCAGAGCGTGGCACCGTACTCCTGTGTATTCATCATGTCCATCCTGTTCATAAAACTGGACACACCAAAAGACCCATTGTACATCACCTTGGTCTGTCCTTCCTTGCCTTTTTTGGTCTCGATCAAGATCACCCCGCTGGCGGCACGGGAGCCATAAATACTGGCCGATGCAGCATCTTTGAGCACTTGGATGGATTCGATGTCCTGGGAGTTGATATCACGCAGATTGAGATTGGTCGGCAGACCGTCCACTACCACCAATGGAGGAGCTGATCTCATCGAAGTGAGTCCCCTTATCTGGACATTGACATTTCCCACAGGACTACCATCCGTGGTGATATAAACACCTGCTAGTCTACCCTGAAGGCCTTGCATCACATTGGCATAACTGTTTTTTTCTATTTCTTCGGTGGATACCGCGGCAATGGCACCGGTAAGGTCCGCTTTCCGTTGGGTCATGTACCCTGTCACCACTACTTCTTCGAGTTGTGCGGTATTTTCCTTTAGCTGAATATTGATGGTGCTTTGGTTTCCCACTGCCATCTCTTGGGTAGAATAGCCAATAAATGAAAACACCAAGGTCGCTTCCCCTTCCGGCACTTCAATGCTGTAGTTGCCGTCTATGTCACTGACAGTCCCCGTAGTAGTGCCCTTTACCAGCACCGACACACCGGGCAAAGTCACACCATCCTCATCTGTGATCTTTCCCGTGACGGTTTTTTCAAGCTTGGAATACATCTTTCCTGTCCAAGCCCCCTCTTTGCTTTCATTCGCATACGCTTCTGCGCTAAGAGAACCTATAAGCCAAAACGAGCCTACAAGCAATAAATGGCAATAGTACCTTTTGCCATAAGGTTGATAAAATTTCAATTTCATAATCTGGTTATTTATGGTTTGTGTTAATTGCAATTTATATTAAGTTAATCGATTAACTAATAATTAATAAATCTGATTTTTCCTTACACGGTTTCCTCCACAGGCATCTTAAAATATCCTCTCTATGCTGATTTTTTAATTTTTAATGGTGAATTCATCGCCTGTTGGGGATAGGCTATTTGAATTTTATAGGGAGATATTTCTCATTATTATAAATGAATTTTCAAGGATGTAAATTAATCGATTAACTAAATTTCTTATAAAAAAGCCAACAACTTGGCCAATACCTTAATTAATTTCACAAATGATCATTACTATTTATAAAAATATCAAATCGTCATATAATATGCAAAAATATATTCTGTTTTTTCACATCGTTTTATGCAAAATGGTGAATTAGACCTAAAACAAGGTAATCAACTGCTTTTGAGCCCGTTAAAGCTTCACCAAATAGTTTTGTATCTACCGGTTCCTTCGACTATGCACAGGAACCGGTAGATACAAAACATTCACCAATCCCGGATTCATCTACTTCGCACCTCATACTTCACACCTCGCTCTTCAACCTACTCCTTCCTAACCAAGTAAATTTTCTTTATTTCAAGGTGATTTGATGCCCCGTCACCTTCTTTTACATGAAAGGTTAGCGTGCTGGTCTGGGCAGTAAAGTATACCTCCCCCAGTTTCCGGTCCTTGACCAGCTTTTCCTCCGGTTTTTTGCTACTGATCCAATCACTTACCCTTTGTTGACGTTGCCACACTTCGAAGTCAGCTCCATCAGGTTTTTCAAAATACGAAAGGTATACTTCATACATTCCCTCTGGAATGCCGTCCAATTCAAACCGGGCCTGCCCGTCAGGACTGCAGGTCATTTGTACCCCTCTCTTCCGTTCTATTGCCAGGCTTCCATTCACCTGAACGTCCACCAGCTCTGGATAAAAGGTATGCTCTTTTGGCAAAACAGTAGAAAGCAGCTCTCCCTCTGGGACCATACCAGCCCTGCCCAGTGGTGAATCCGAGTAATAATAGGCCACACTGGTATAGTCCACCGGATAGCTGTTCCCTTCCGGGCCATGTTCTATTCCCATATAAAGCTCCTCCTCGAAAGGGATCTTATCGCTTAGATAAAACCTGTACCCGCCGGTTCGGGCCATCCGGACAGAATAATCCAGCGAACCGTGGATGGGCAAGCTTATGCCTTTGTCCCACCTATCGGGTATGGCATACCACCCACCGTTAAAATAATCCTCAGAGCCCGTGCCGTGTATGGTCATTTTCCCGTCTACCCGTGTGGAGTCATCCCCTTCGAAAAAAAGGGTCATTTCAGCCTTAAGGCCTTGGGTCAAGAATGTTGTGCCCACATAATGGCCAGCTCCTTTAAGATTTGCAAAAGTATAATACTCCCCGTTTTCGGGTTCTATTTCCCGCCTCCAAGAGGCGTAAAACTTCCCTTCCATGACTTTGTCCCTTGCCTCGGGCACCCAATGCACCACCGCTGTAAACTGCTTTTCGACTTGACCGGTCCCTGCTCTCTTATGATATTTGACAGCAATATTGGCCTTTTCATCATAGGGAAAGGGCAAATAGCAATAGTGGAAGCCATCATAACTTCCCATCAGCATCCCTCTCATGGAGGGGGTGCCATAGGCATAACCAAAAAAATCGGCCACAGGCACATCGATGGCCTTGGTGGATTCCCCGTCCCATGTGGCCTGAAGCACCAAGTCTTTCTCCAAGCCCGTAAAAGCAGCATCGGATTTCAGTTCCAATCCCACAATCCTTCCCGGAACGCTTTTGTCAAAAATCTCTCCAGACTCCCCGGGCGTTAGACGAATGGTTTTCTCTGTCGTTTGGTAGTCCAAATCCTTTGCATTTGGAAACGCTGCCAATTGTGGCTTCTTGATGTCCCATATCGCATTCACCTCCTCAATGGCTCCGCTCAATTTCCGGGCGCCTGCCTCCGTGTAAGTAGATACGGACTGCCCCGGTAACATCCGGTACTGGATCTGATGAAACATGATCTTTTCACCGGTGAAGACAATTTTACAGGATTTGGCAAAAGGGATGGGAAAATAGGTGTAGAATCCCCCAATTTCATTGCCGCTCATTGGCCTTAAAAAGGGATATACCTGGCCTGAAAACAGGTCCTCAAACCTGATTACCAATCCCGGCTCATCATTTCCATCAAAATAGAACTTCAAGGTATCCGCAGTGGGCGTAGGTGTCCAGATCCGGTTGATCACACCAGGTCCGTCAAAATCTGCCAGTACCAAACCGTCCTCTTCCTTTCTGATATAGGAGTATGTACCGTTAAAGCCATCATCGTTACCCCCAGTGGTATCATAACTGCTCACTTGTCCGATCATGGTCCCCTGTCGGTAGGTCGGCAATAGGTCCGGCCGTGCCAGTGACATGATCTCGGCTTCCCAGTCAAATTCTTGCGCAGATAGCGACGTGCTGATCAGGCACGATAACGTCAATAGAACCAATAAATATTTCATAAATGGTTATTTTTGGATTTTTAAATAATCTATTTTCAGCGTTCTTCCTTTATTTTTTTCACCTTTCCAGACGAGTTTGATTGTATTGGTTTCGCTGTCCCCTAGCGCAGCCTTTCCTAGATAAACCTCTTCCACCCTAATTCCTTCCTGATCAATAAAACAGTCGATAGGATCCATCTCTTCCCCGTTTATCACTAGTATAAACTCCCCTCCTTCTTTATTTTTAATGACGTTTGCATAAACTTTGTACCTTCCATTTTCATAATCAGAAGGAATCCGAAGATCCAATTCATTGTCTTTTTCGGGCGCAGCATTCCATAAGAGGACCTTATGTCCGCTTATTGCTGTGTACAGTTTTTCATTTGCCCAAGAATCGACGGTCGCCCAGCCTCCTGTATTCTTTTCTATTGCCAGCTCCTCACCCTCTACGACACCTTCTTCCCGATAGACTTCATATGGGGTTTCAAATCCATACCGCTCCTTTACCGCCACCCTCTTCAAAGGATCTTCTCCCCCTGGCTCTAAGTACCAATACACAACAGTGGAATATTGGGTAGGCCAGTTGTTTGGAAAATATTTTTCCAAATAGCCCTGAAAAGATTGCTGGAACGGGATATTGTCCGTTATATGCCATCTGTTCATGGGCTGGTATCCCATATTGTCATTGTCCATCGATTGGCTGTGAAATGCCTGCTCGAATTCGGTGGGGTCACACCAGGCATAGCCAAAATAATCCTCGGTTCCCGTACCAAAAATGGAAGGAAACTTTTCCCCATCTATGAAAAACTTTTCATCTCCCTCTCCCCACCACCAATGGCCCGGACCGCCCAGGCTACAGCTGCCACCTTTGGGATTCCATACTGTCAACTGTGTGCCTACGAATCGCCCACTTCCCTGAGTTTCCAGTAATGTCCAATCAGGCCACCTCTCTTTTGGCAAGTTCTTTAAATCCCGGTGCCACTTGGCATGGAACCTGCCTATTTCATCCTTATTGAAATCTTCCAAATCGTCTTTTTCCACCTCTAGGAAAATCTCTATGTCCTCATCAAAATCATTGGTGACAGTTATCTCTGCCCCATCCTCAAACGGCATATACCAATAACTGTACATCCATTCTTCTGTCATGCCCATGGGTAGTGTCTTGTATAGATTCTTTCCTGGAGCGGAGCCAAAAAAATCTCCCAACGGAGCCCACACTGCATCTTCATTGCTTCCATCCCACCTCATGCTGATGGTCACTTTTCTCATGGCCTCTGCACGCTTCTTTTCATCTTTGATATCCATTCTTATCTTTAGCGAGGCAATAGCTCCGGAACCTTCAATGGAGAGTAGGTTTTCCGCATGTCCAGCCGGAATTTTTTCCTTTGCCCGTATGGACTCAAACTCCCCTTTTTGATAGGGAGAGTTACCCATCTTATGGGTGAAGAAATCATTTACCTCTTTTAATGCTGTTCTGGCATTATCGCTTAGTTCTGCCGTGTAGGATTCCGTTGTTTTCCCATCGGCAAAACTGATGTAATTGAAATGGTAATACTGCCCCCATCCCGGATCGGCCACGACCTTACAGGAGGTATTGTAAGTAATGGGCACATAATTGTTAAAACCCCTTGCATTGGTTTCATAAACAAGTGCCGGATACTCAAAAGCCGGGATACTCGGTTTAAAATAATCGATAAAGGGAAGGTCGATGACAGGCTGCTCATTGCCATCGATATATATTTTCACATGCCCTTTGGCAGGACTTGCCGACCAAATCCGAACAATAGCCCCAGGACCTTCCATCTCTGCCAACACCTCCTTGTCCCCTTCTTTTCTGATGTATTGGGGCTTGAGCCCATCTATATTGGCATCCCAGTTAATGAATTTTCCAGATTCGTCGATTTTACTCTCCCGATCATAACTGGACCACATAGCACTTTTCTCACCATGCCCAGGTAGTTTTGCCAAAGCTTTCATATCCATAAGACGGCGCACCACTTCTTCGTATGCTACTTCTTTTTCTTCGCTCGTTCCACAGGAATAAAAAACAACCATTACAAGTAAAAACATACATTTACGTACACTTTTAAATAAATCCATGATTATTATTGAGTTTAGGTATTCTTTCGCCACTAGTTTTCTGTTTTATCTGATTGCCGAACAGGCTTCAGTTGATTATAGATGGAATCTAAATTATTTACCCCATTCCTCGGATCACTTCGAATTTACCCCCACTTTTCTGCCCAAGGTTTCTTCCAACAGCTCATGAAGTCCCTTGGCAATCTCCAGTTGTGAATTGTAAACATTTTCATGCTGATAGGGGTCTTTTTCCAAGTCATAAAGCTGCGCAGGAGCGGCATTTGGCTTTATTTCCCCATCTTCTATATCGCTGTTTTTTTGGCCGGTAAAAGGGAAAGCGGCAGCCCCTCCAAAAGCATGGTCACCCTCGTGAATGGCCTCAAAGCCTCCACCTCCCTGACCCGAAATATACATCCACTTTCCTTTTCTAATGGCAATGTTCTTTGGCTGGGCGGGGCTGATGACCAAGTGGTCGCGGATAGGCTCCGCTGGATCACCTGTCAAGGCCTGAAGGATATTGTAACTGTCCCGGGCCTCGTTTCCGTTGAGCTTATACCCTACCAAAGCTGCCATAGTTCCCAAAAAATCAACATTGGAGACCAATTCATCCGAAACGGTGCCCGCAGGGATCATCCCGGGCCACCTTGCGATCATTGGCACTCGGTGGCCACCTTCCCAGGCATCGAATTTAAAACCCAGCAAGGGGCCATTCTGATGGTGGCCTGCCCGGTAGGCATCCTGTCCTCCCTGGTTCAGCATACCGCCATTGTCACTGATCAGGATCAAAAGGGTATTTTCCGCTAGGCCCTCTTCTTCCAGGGTACGCATCACTTCTCCCACGATCCAGTCCAGCTCATGGATAAAATCCCCATAGCGGCCCGCCTTACTTGTTCCGATAAAACGGGGTGCTGGAGTAAAGGGATGGTGGATATTGGTGGTGGCATAATAAAGGAAAAAAGGCCCTTCCTTATGTGTTTTGATCCACTCCAGTGCCTTGTCCTTTAAGGTGGTGCCCACCATCCTATCATCGTATTGCTGGTGGGCAGCCCTTCCTCCTCCGATATCGGCCAGACCAAATTTTTCGGGAAACCACCTCGTTTCCGCTTGTCGTCCATAGATAAGAGGATCATCCGGTGTCAAGCCCACCACGTGATGGTTTTCCACGTACACAAATGGCGGGTGGCTGTTCAATACCGGCACCCCAAAATAGTAATCAAACCCAAATTCCAACGGGCCGGGCTTTAGCGGCTTGTTCCAGTCCACTGGGCTTTCATTACCAAATCCAAGGTGCCATTTACCTATGATCCCTGTGGCATAACCAGCGGACTTCATCACTTTCGCTATGCTCATCTGGCTGGTGTCCAAGACAGACGGATGCCTTAAAAATATAGCGCTGTAAAAATCCTTCCTACTGGGGTACTCCCCTGTGATCAGGGCATACCTGGAAGGAGAACAGACCGCTGCGGCGGCATGTGCATCGGTAAATTTTCGCCCCTGGCTGGCCAGTTTGTCGATATTCGGCGTTCGGACCATCGTGGCACCGTTCACACCGATGTCCCCATACCCAAGGTCATCTACATTGATGATGATGACGTTGGGTGCTTTTTCTGCCCATTTCTCTTGAGCAATTGTATTATTGATTGTAGCCCAAATGAAAGCCAATACAAGAATTATAAGCGGCAATTTACGTCTCATTACGGTAGTATAATTAGGTTAAATAGGTCTATTTATGCTGTCTTATTTCCAACGAAGCCAATGGACCCAAATCATTTGAAGGCTTGTCATAATAGAAATATGCCAACGTAGTTAGGTCGTCACTCCTGTAAAAATTGGTCCATCCCTTGGGTGCATTTTCAAAGCTAGCTCCTTCTTCCTCCAATAATTTCAGAAACCCTTCTGGCCAACTGACAGTGACAGGGACCAGCTTGGCCCCATCGACCAGCATTGCTTTCACTTTCTCCCGAGGAGCTCCGCCCATTTGCTGGATGGTCACTTTTATATCCTGATGGAAATAGACCGGATCAGGAACGTGAAATCTATAAAAGGCATATCTTCCTTCTTCCACATCGTTTATTGGCGCTCCTTGGTAGTGGTTGACAAACTTGCCCTGGCCATATGCCGTACCAATATAATCCTCTGTGCCACTGCCCACTAAAGTAGGAAACTGGCTGTCTCCATCCAGGTAAATCTTGACTTCGCCTTCGCCCCACCAAGTTTTGCCATAATCCGGATGTGTATTAAGGCCAAAACCCACACCTAGAAACCTGCCATTTCCTTCCAGTTTCGGCAGGATCACGTGGTCTTCGCCCAATGTGGTAGCCGTATCCCGGTGCCAGAATGCATGGAAATATCCCACATCGCCCAAATCGGCATCAGATGTTGTAATGTTGATATCGTAAAAAAGAGCTTCTAAATCAGTATCAGATTCATTTGTAATGGAAATTTTAGCACCTTTTTTAAATGGCATCGGGATAATGCAATTAAATGACCTTCCTTCTGGATCTGAAAAAAAGGCATTTTCCATAGGAACTTTTTCCCCTAACATCGCTCCAAAGAAATCTCCCAATGGAACAGAAACGGCGGGCTTCTCTTTTCCATCCCAGTACATCTCCAATTTGAGCGACCTTAACATTTCTGGACTCCGGTCACTGATGGTCATCCACATCCTGCGCACCACACCTGCCCCTTCGGTTTCCAAAATGACTTGCGTTTCCCCGGCTTTTATGGCATCCGCGGGGTGCCCTTTTGCTCCCTTGTTCTCCATCCCGCCTTTTCCTTTCAGGCCTTGGAGGTTTTCAA
The DNA here is from genome assembly GCF_005281475.1 of Echinicola rosea. Lineage (NCBI taxonomy): Bacteria > Pseudomonadati > Bacteroidota > Cytophagia > Cytophagales > Cyclobacteriaceae > Echinicola > Echinicola rosea. The sequence goes on from NZ_CP040106.1 coordinate 5,329,188, forward strand.
AACTAAACCACCTTGTTTTTACATCCTTTTTGGGAAGGTCATATAGTTCTTGGCCTTGACCGATACTTGGTGCAAAAAATATCATGACAGATACAATCGCACAAAAACCAAGTATTTGATTATTTTGAATATAATTTTTCATTCTTTCCATAGATTTAAGATTACTTCATCCAGTTCATAATAAGTCCGTAATTTCCTTTTGCTTCCTTATCGTCCATCGGCACCACCCCGAAAACAAAGGTATCCCCATTTTTAAAGGGTTCGTTCAGTTCGAAATTCTCAAAGGATATTCCTCCGGGAATAGGGCTTTCGCTGGCCCAATAAGCCCACCGGCCATTTACAAGTCCTTTTAGTTGATCGGAAGGATCGGGCTTCTTCCAATACTGCACGGCCTTCTTTCCGTAATATTTCCAATGTTCATTGGTTCCCTTCGTGTAAGTGGCTTCCTCTGGCTCAGTTTCATCAGGCGTGGCGACAAAATAGGCATTCCCACTGCTGTCCCTCAGCATATTATCTACCGGTGTGGTGTCATGGGAAGTAAAATGCACGTCTTTATACCCTTCCCATATCTTCTTGGAATACTTCACAGTGTCTTTCAGGTACAATTTCCGCAGCCGTGCAAAATTGCCCATGGTAGCCGTGATGATGAATTTTTCCAAGGGTTTAGAATCAGGTACTGCATATGTTTTGATTTCCACTTCATAGGGCCTGTCTTCATAGAAGCGCAGCCTCACATACACCTTTGCACCATTGTCAAACGGTTCCGAAAAAACAAACACCGTCAATGTCCCAATTCTATCTACTTCCTCAATGATCCCTGATGCGGGTGCTGTCTCGTCCCTTGGTACACTTGCAAGGGAATCATTCGCACTCCAAAAACGCTTCCCGCGGACACCGTCAAGGGAACTCATTTCCAATTCTGAAAACCCACGTTGTTCATTTCCTTTTACTATGGGCTCCATCGCAAAAAAATTAACCATCTTTGCCGTCTTATGGCCCAAATAGGGCGCATAGACGTTCATCAATCCCCTAGGGCCCGGCATGGGCGAAATGCCGATTTGGAGGCCATTTGCATGTCCCCAGATCGGCTGGGCCTTTCCATTTGCTGAAGGCTGAAGCCAGGCTCCATTGGTTTCAGGAGGGGCCAATTCCTGCCAGCTCACAGTACCTTTGGAAGACTGACAGGCATTCCAGGCCAAGGCCAGTAGCAATAAAGCACTTGAAGAAAAGGATTTCGCTTTCATTTTGCTATTTATTTTGCTGCCGTAGCATTATCTTCCATGATCTTTATGGCCACCCCTCCTCCCGCTGCCAATTGAACGGGAAGCTGATCTCCCTTTTTGACCTGACGGTGGCTAATTTCCAGGGCATTGGGGTCTTCAACTGTCTTTTTGGTATCTTGGTAGATGGTGGCCTGATAGCTCTTGGAATCATCCAGAAAATCTAACTCCAATGTCAAGGATCTTTCTTTACTGTTATTGATTCCTCCCACAAACCATGCTTCCCCTTTTCTCCTTGTGATCACCGCATACTGTCCCAATTTGGCAGTCGGAACCACTGTCTCGTCCCAAACAGTGGGCACCTCCCTGATAAAATCAAACCCCTCCTGCCCCTTATAGGCATCCGGGTAATCGGCGACCATATTCAGGTAACTTTCCAATACCACGTACATGGCGAGCATATGGCACCGCGTCCCTCCCATCAGTGGTCGGGTATACTGGGTTTTGAAAGCATCTTCATTGGTTGCCCTAAAACCTCCCAAATGGTAATCAGAAGCTCCGGCGAGCATTCTGGTAAAGACGATGTCCAGGTCATGCTCTGGTGTCAAGGGAGATGGCAGCCATTTGTTTTGCTCATAATTATAGGTACCCTCTCTGGTGAGTTCATTCGGAAAGGTGCGGTGAAGTCCTGTGGGTTTGTGCGCTCCATGAAATTGGATATAAAGGTGGTGCTTGGCGGCTGACTGTAGGATTTCCTCTTGAATCTTGACCATTTCCTGATCGTCCCTGTTCAGAAAATCCACCATCATGCCTTTGATCCCCCATTGTTCAAATTGGCTAAAAGCTTCCTCCAACTGAGGATAAAGTGCCTCCCAATGTACCCATACATGGATACCCACACCCTTGGAGGCCGCATAATCACAGATCTGCTGCATATCCAGACTGCTTACCGTTTTGGTAAGATCAGCATAGGAGCCCGGCTGTCCGTAACTCGGCCAATCATTTGGATACCAAGCAAATCCTCCATACCCGATCACTGCATGGTACTCAATATCATTGGCCGCACAAAAATCAATGTAATATTTATTGAAGTGAAAATTGGCCCCAGGTGCAAAGGTGGTGTCCGGCATAATGTCCCCGTTCCACCAGTGAAACGACGTTTTGCCCGGTTTGAGCCATGACCAATCGTCCGTTTCTGGTGGATCAGCCAGATTGGTTAGGATATTTGAAGCGATCAGATCACCGATTTTATGGCTGATCATCATTACTCTCCAGGGAGTCTTATGGGGAAGGTTAGCCTTCACCTTTACCTTTTCTTGTCCTGGGAGTGGAGAAAGGGCTGTATGAAGGATCCCTTCTTTGTCCTTTGTAAGGTACATCCCCGCATAGTCCCTTAAATTGGCTTCCGTGATGGCCATAAGGGTTCCATTGTCATATTCGAACAAACTGGGAACGTCCACCAAGGTATCTTGCTTCACTTCGCTCAACAATGATTTTTGGTATAGCCCCTCATGGCTATTGTGATAATGACCCCAAAGCAAAGCGGTAACTTCCGGGTCTCCCGACAACACAAATGAACTCTTTTCATCCAAAAGAACGTAATTTTGCCAGTTTTCCTGCTTTGGAAATTCATGTCGAAAGGCCACACCATCATCAAACACCCGGAATCTCAATAGCATTTCCCGCCCTTTTTCGTTCTTTTCCAATAATGGTACGGCGAGTTCTCCATACGTATTCACGACCTTTTTAGCCTTGCCCACTACCAATTCGTACTCCTCTTCCACCGTCTTGATATTGGCCTTGCCCCATTGGGAATGGACATAGTTCCACTTTTCCTCAAAATCCAGTTCCAGCGTGCTGGCTGCCACCAACTCCTCCCCTTGAAAGGTGACCGAATAAGAGGGTATTCCCTTGTCCAAGCTTACGGCAACTTCAAATGTACCATTTGGAGAGGATACGGATAGGGTTTCTTGGGCTTTGGCATGGGTACACCAGATGAGCAGTAGAATGAGCACAATGGGCTTTATGGGATGTGGCATGGTATAGGTTTTAGTGAATCGAAACTATTGTTAAGTTATGTATAGTTTGTGATTTGTCAAGGGTCTCGACTCCGCTCGACCTGACTACACCCTGTCACCTTGAGTGGAGTCGAAAGGTCATCTAGCGATTAACTTAACACTACGCTATTTCCCCATCGTGGGGCCTTCGGTATTCAGCACTTTGGGAATACGCTCTTCTACAGAAGGCAATGGAGGGAAAGGCTTATGAGGACCGGTCTGGTACCAATACCCGACTGTATAGTAATTGTCCGACCGGTGATTGGCATGCCCATGCTCAATGGTCATCTTGATGGATTTTTCGAAAGTAATGGGCGATTCCTTGTGAAAGCGGTATACCGTCCACTGTGCCCCACGGTCATCACCACCGTTTTTGGGGTTTCCATAGCCATCATAGTCGAAAGTAGGCTGTTCATTTCCAAATGGATTGATACCACATCCTCCATAGCACCATGCGCCAAGGTAATAATCTTCTGCACCGGTTCCCCAGATTTGCGGACTGGTCTCCCCGTCGATAAACACCATCTCATCACCTTCGCCCCACCAGTCGCCTTGGTTTTGGATGATCGAATGGGTCACTCCAAGAAAATGTCCTTTTCCTTCGGCTTCCATGATCACATAATTGCCTTCTCCGGTTTTGTTTTCATGGTTGTTTATCTCGGGATCCCCGTTTCGCTCCCAATCGGACGACCATCCGTCTGTCGGGGTTTCCTGTCTGTATTGGGCATGGAAGTAGGCAGTGTTTTCGGGAAGCTGCTCGTGTTTTTCCCAGTCGATATTGTAGTAGAATGCGTCAATGGCCTGCTCTCCTTCATTAGTAATGGTGATTTTTGCTGATTTTCTGAAAGGCATGGGAAACGAGGCATTCAGCGCCCTTTGTGACCCTACAGAGGTGTATTCCGATTCATACAGAAAATAGCGCCCAAGGCCCAATCCAAAAAAGTCTCCAATGGGTGTCTCCACGCTGGGACTTTCCTCACCATCCCAGTACATTCTAAGGACAATTTTCTTCAAGTGATAAGGTTCCCCACTAGCTATGGTCATCCAGATATGCCTTATGATACCTGGTCCGGTTACTTCTCCGATTGTTCGGGTTTCATTTGGTTTGATTTTGTTTTTCCAGTTTCCATCGTCATTTGCACCGGAGGTGTCATAGCTGGAAATACGCTGGGAAGTGTAATTTTTCAGCATGAAAATTTCACCTTCTTCTTGTGCCATGGTCAAATGGGAACAGACCATGAGGCAAAATAACGCCAACAAGCCTTTCGTTAAGGTTTTCATAGGTAATTGGTTTTTGGGTTAAATGTATGATTTAAGTGTTTTTGGTCTCATTGCTTGTTCTTCGGCAAATGCCGCCAGTTCCAAGTAGTCAGGATAACGTTCCTTGTACCACTCTACATTTTCCTTTATGGGGCGGTAGGTGCATTTTGTACTGGCAGCCATAATATTCATCGCCGTATGAATATCAGGTTGGATTCCTGCTGCCACAGCCGCATATATTGCAGCCCCTAATGCGGGAGCCTGCTCTGCTTCAGACACACTTACGGGAATGTCGAGCACATCGGCAAGCGTCTGCATGACCAATGGTGACTTGAGGGCCACTCCTCCCATGCCAATGACATGGTCTATGCCAATGCCTTCTTCTGCAAACCTATCCACGATTTTCTTGGACCCAAAGCAAATGGAAACCACCAATGCCTTGAAAAGCCTCACAGCGTCAGTGCCCATGCTTAGACCCGCTAATGCTCCTTTTAGGTTTTGGTTGGCATCGGGCGTCCTCCTGCCATTGATCCAATCCAATGCAACGGGCAATGTTTCGGTCAATGGCAATTCCGAAGCTTCCTTAGAAAGCTTTGCAAGTAACCTGTCTTCCATCGATTTGATCAGGTCTTCCTTTATGGACCTCTCCAATTCATTTTGACCACGGATCAGCTCAATGGATTGTTGCAGGATCAATGATTTCAACCAGGCCAAAACATCCCCAAAGGCCGACTGCCCCGCTTCCAACCCAACCATATTGGGTAAAATGGCCCCTTCCACTTGGCCACAGATCCCACGGATGGCACGATCGCCCAAACGTTCCACTGACGCTACCATCATATCACAGGTGGACGTACCCATGACCTTAACCAAGGACATATCCTTTATGCCACCTCCCACGGCACCCGCATGAGCATCGAGGGTGCCCACCGTCACCAGTGTAGCCTCAGAAAGCCCAAGTCTTTTGGCCCATTTGGTGGATAGCGTACCTGCGGATTGGTCTGCTGTGAAAGTGTCCGAATATAAGCGGTCCCTTAAATCCGCCATGAGGGGACTGAGCTGCCCCAAAAAGGCTTTTGAAGGCAGTCCGCCCCAAACCGGATGCCACATGGCCTTGTGGCCTGCAGCACATCTGCTCCGTTTTAGATCTTCTAGTTTATGGCAGCCTACCAATTCCGCTACTACCCAATCACAATGCTCCAACCACGAATGGGCAGAATTGGCCACTCTTGGGTCATGGCGGATAATGTGCAGGATCTTTGACCAAAACCATTCCGAAGAATAGATACCGCCGGAATATTTGGTATAATCCTCACCGCCCCAAGTATGGCAAAGTGCGTTGATCTCTTCGGCTTCCCCAACGGCTGTATGGTCTTTCCATAGTACTACCATGGCGTTGGGATTGTCAGAAAATTCAGGCGTAAGGGAAAGTGGGAAAAGTCTATCATTTACAGGAACAGGTGAAGAGCCCGTGGTATCCACCCCAATGGCCCTGACACGAGACCTGTCCACACCGCTGCTCTCCAACACACCCAAAATAGTCGCCTCCAAGCCCTCGAGATGGTCCAATGGATGCTGGCGAAACTGGTTCTTGATGGCTTCGCAGTACCGGCCTTCCAACCACCGGGAAAATCCATACACATCACTGGCCAATACACGTCCATTGCCTGCATTGACCAAGCTGGCCCTTACCGAATCCGTGCCGTAGTCAAGCCCAATCACATAAATTGCTTCTTTGCTAAAACTCATGATCAAGCGCTCATTTTGGGTTGGATTTTCCTAAAGGCATAAGCAAACACCGCTACCACCACAAAGCACACAAACGGCACAAAGTAGGAAAGCTTAATGGATCCCGTTAGATCAGAAACTTGGCCTTGGACAGCCGTCAGCACTGCACCTCCCAAGATCGCCATGATCAAACCGGAACCGCCCACTTTGGTATCTTCGCCCAGCCCTTTGAGCCCTATTCCGTAAATGGTCGGAAACATCAGTGACATAAATCCCGACACCATTACCAAGGCAATAACAGCAGGAAGTCCAGCCCCAAATATCACCACCAAACTGCTTATCCCCGCACCCATTCCAGCATACATCAGCAGTCGCTGCGGACTGACCACCCGCATCAAGGCCGTAAAGATGAATCTGGAGAACGAAAAGAGAATAAGTGCTCCCAAATAATACGAGGACGCATCATCCTCATTAAGTGCCAGCTCCTCCATCACATAGCGAATGGTAAAGGACCAAACGCCTATTTGTGCACCCACATAAAAAAACTGTGCCACTACCGACCAATAATAATGAGGGATTCTCAAGAGCCTTTTTAGACTTGATTTCAAGTGCAGTTTTCGACCATTATCACTCCCAGCGGGCATTTTCATTACTTTGATCAATATCCACAGGACCACCAAAAACAGCGCAACGCCCACATATGGCCCCATAACAGCCGTAAGCTCTTCTGATTGGATGGCCTTTAGTTCGGCGGAATCCATGATTTTACGGTCTTCTGCACTGATAAAGTTCAACTGGGAAAGGATAAATGCCTTGCTCAAAAATACGCCCGTGATAGAACCTATGGGATTGAAAGCCTGGGCCAAATTAAGCCTTAATGTGCCCGTATCTTCATTTCCCATGGAGATGATGTAAGGATTGGCAGTTGTTTCCAGTATGGAAAGCCCACCGGCCAGGACGAACAATGCCACTAAAAAATGGCCATACTGCATCGTGATGCTGGCGGGATAAAACATCAAGGCTCCGGCGATAAACAATCCCAAACCAAGTACTACGCCCGTTTTATAGGTGAATTTTTTAATAATTATCGCTGCGGGCAAGGCCAAAAGAAAGTAAGCCCCGTAAAAAGCCAACTGGATCCAGGAAGTCTGGAAATCGGTCATGCTCATGATTCGCTTAAAAGCTGCCAAGAGCGTATCGGTCATATTATTGGCCAGCCCCCACATAAAAAAGAGGCTGGTGATGACCACAAAGGCCCATTTGCTGCCTTCTCTAATTAAGGGCACTTTGGTATTTTCAACGGTTTTTAAGGTATTCATAGGGTGGTTATTGGGTTATTTGCTATTGGGTATGGAATTATGGGGCAATCAGTATTCGATAAGCTGCAGTATGCTGGATACTGGCCACCAAATACTGATTGCCCAAAAGGTCAATACAAGGCACCATAAACCCTGCACGCCCTGTAATCCGCACCTTCCTTGTCCGTCCCGAAGGAATTCCAAGCAGAAGGCCTGAAGATGTCGGCATCATCTACATTGTGCATGCAGATGGGGATCCGTAACATCGCCGCCAAGGTGATCAGATCCTTTCCGATATGGCCATAACTGATGGAACCGTGATTGGAGCCCCAATTGAGCATCACCGAATATACATCTTTGAACGCATCCTTTTTTTCATCCAGACGTGGCACAAACCAAGTGGTAGGCCAAGTCCTGTCCGTCCGCTCATCCAATGTCTGGTGCACCTTTTCCGGCAAATCAATGGTCCAGCCTTCGGCAATCTGGAGGACAGGACCGATTCCCTTGGTGATATTGACCCTGCACATGGTCACTGGCATGCCTCCACGGGTCAAAAAGCCCGATGAAAAACCCCCGCCCCTGAAGTAATCGTTATTGGCAGGATACCAAGTGGTGGCCTCTAGGCATTTTTCCACCTCTTTATCGGTGATTTCCCAGAAGGGTTTCATTACTGGAGCACCGTTTACTTCTTGCTGGCCAGTTCCGTCTAGGGTACAGGACCCTGAATTGATCAGGTGAATGAACCCTTGTTGGGCTTTTCCTTCTGGAGCCCATCCAGTGACACGCTTGACGGCATCGGGACTCCAGTAAGTTCGGACATCGGCAAAAATCTGGGCAGTATTGGTGAGGAGGTTCCCAAACAGCATGGAAACGCCATTGAGCGAATCGTTCTCGGTGGCAACGGTATATGGTGCCCTTATCCCATTCCAGTCAAAGGATGAATTCAAGATGGCTTCGGAAAAGTCTCCATTTGGAAGAAAATCTGTCCACTGTCGCTGCCCTTGGAAACCCGAAAGCAGGGCGTTGTGGCCATTGGCTTCTTCTTGGTGCCCCATATCTTCCAGCACTTTGTTTCCGGTCATCAAGTCCCTTATGATCAAGGTCATTTTGGTCACGTATTCCCAATCGTCATCTTTTTGCTTTCTTGGGCGCTGCTTCTCCTGGGCATTGAAGTCCTCTCCTTCTTGGCAGTTTTCCCTCACCCATTTTATTGCACGGTCAAATTCCTTTTGGTCAAAAATCTTCTTTTCTATCCTTCTGATAATCTCTGAGGAATCTATAAATTCATTGCGCATGCCCAGATACCGCTGGAAGAAGTCCATGTCGATCATGGAGCTCGCTATCCCCATGGACACCGAGCCAATGGACAGGTAGGATTTGCCTTTCATCTGCGCCACTGCCAAGCCTGCTTTTGCAAAAAGCAGCAGTTTGTCCTTTACATCGCTGGGGATGGTCTTGTCTCCGATATCCTGCACGTCCCTTCCATATATTCCAAATGCTGGCAGTCCCAGTTGGTTATGGCCTGCCAAAGCTGCAGCAAGGTAAACGGCTCCCGGTCTTTCGGTGCCGTTAAACCCCCATATCGCCTTGGGGACCTGTGGATCCATGTCGATGGTTTCTGTGCCATAGCACCAACAAGGGGTTACGGAAAGGGATACCCCGACATCCTCCCTGCTGAATTTTTCTGCACACATGGCGGCTTCCTTCACACCTCCGATGCATTTATCGGCGACCACTGTCTTTATGGGGGTGCCGTCTGGGTAACGGAGCTCTGCCTCATACAGGGCAGCCACCCTTTTGGCCATTTCCATGGTGGTCTCTTCCAGCGATTCCCTAACTCCCCCATACCTGCCATCAATGATGGGTCTGATGCCTATCTTTGGATAGGTGATACAATGTTTCATAATCTTTGGTTAGCTTGTTTTTGTCTGTATTATCTTATTGTTGTTTGGATCTTTTCTCTGTTTACATCTGTACCTTATCAAGTAGAAAGCCCTATATAAGCTATTCTATTGCTGTCTTGATGGTTTCCAAGTCTACTCCCAATACCTTTTTGGCTATCCTGTCCAGCCCAGCCTCCTCGCCACTGAAGTGATACACCCAATGCCGGTGGCCCAAGCGCTCTCCCGGCGCCAAAAATGCAGCAGGAGATACGCTTTCTATTTCATAAAAGGGGCCCATCTGGCTTCCATCCTCGAGGGGTCCGTCGTTGTAGGCATTTACAGCATCGCCTTTAAGGGCGTCCACATCCGGTTTCCACTCTTGGTTAAGGTAGATACCCTCCTTGTCCAGATCAAAGCGGGTAATCGTCAATACACTATTTTCGGCATCATAGCTTCCCGCCACCTCCGTGGCCCTGTCCGGTGCCAGACCGAGTTTTCCCCTGGATTTGCCATCCGCTTTAAAGTACAGGACTCCGTCTTTGTGTAAAATACGGTCCTCACTGATCTCTCCAAAATAGTCGGTTGTCGCTACCTTGGATTTGGCCGATTGGTCATAGGGAATGACGACGGTAGTGGCTGGTGAAGGCCTGAACATATCCAAAATCCATATGCAAGGCGCACCGGTTTCGGCTGTCCAAGCTGTATCTCCCACATTCTTTATATTGTTTTCGGTGAGATATCCCACAGCTTTTACATTCGTGTCCCGCAAGCTTTCATCAGCCAACTCACCTATTTCCTCTTGTGAAAGCAATGAAATCTTCCGGTCGATCTTGATGTCAAGCTGGTGGCCTTGGTAGTTTTGGAGCTGGGTTTCCTTGCTCAGTGCCACTGATGTTTGATCCTTGTTCACAATGTTCCAGCTTTCTGTATCGATAGATGCCGGCGTAAACCAGTTTTCGAAGACCATCTCCTTGTCCGGTGCAAAATACAGCGAATAGGGGCCGCCTTCCGGCCCCAGCCAAAACCTGTTCTCACCTCCGTAGGCATTCATATGCTTGTCCACAGGACCGTCAAAGGCATCATAGTTTACCCAACCATAACTTCTGCCTTGCGGACCTTCGGCAGAGGAAGTGAACACTTTTCCCTGATATTTGGCAGACACCAGTACCATGGCCTCTCCCCCTTCGCCATGAAGGGTTATCAGGTCACTGTCCCAGTCTTCCAAAAATGCCTGGTCAAAGCCTAAGGTACCCTTATTGGGAGCCTTCGGCTGAGTTGTTTGTTTTTTTTCTTTTTCCGAATTGCAAGATGACATGGCCATAAGCAAGAAACCTGCTCCAAAAAGAACTTTAAATAAGGTCATAAGCGGCTAAATTAATTGACTTCCAGTTCATTGGCTGAAGGGAGCTTGGGAAATGGCGCATGAGGCTCTGCCTGGTACCAGTAAACGACAGAGCTGATGTCTGATTGCTGTTGCAAATAACGGTGGTTACTTCTCCACCCCAAGTCCTGAATGGTCACTTTGAGCTCTTTTTCAAAGCGGATAGGATCCTGTACGTGCCACCTGTACATCCCAAACCGTTGTTGCGAATTATAAAGACCATCTGGCCTTATGACCTGGTGAAGTCCAGCATAGGCAGTGGTAAATTCCTCGTACTGATGGGTTTTCTTGTTCTCAAAATTATAAGAACCTAAAAAGTAATCTTCGGTACCTGTCCCAGCGATCGTAGGAAATTCCTTGTCACCATCCATATAAAACTTGATTTCTCCTTCTCCCCACCAACCTCTGTTGTTCACTTGCCAAGCGATATAGGTTCCGACATAATGTCCCTTCCCCTTAATACCGTCCACCAATGTGTGAATGGCCCCCTCAGTAGGATGGCTCCTTCTAAACTGGGCATGGAAATATGCGGCATCATCCGGTACCTCTGTTAAAGTATAGTCAATCTGGTAATACAGCCTCATTTCTTCATGGCCGATATTTTCCATGGTAATCTTGACCTTTTCTCGAAAGGGCATCACCCAATAGCAGTTGAAGGCACTTCCAGGGTTTACAGTAATCGGTAGTGAGTTCAGTGGGGCATATTCTTGCCAGCCCATGCCGAAGAAATCTCCAACGGGCACTTCCACAGAAGGCTCTGTTTCGTCATCATAATATATTCTTAGGATAGAATAGCGCCAGTTTCCAGTAGGTGTCATCCAAATGTGCTGAATAGCTCCCATATCATCGATTTCGGCCAATGTAAATGTCTCTCCTTCTTCGATGATTATGAAGGGATTTACTTTCCATCCCTGGCCCAGCTCCCTTGCTACATCGCCAGCATTTCCTTCCTCCAAGGTGGCCATGCCTCCTTTTCCCGGTTCCCCTGTGAAATTCTCTGGACTTATGGACCTTGTTTTGGCATCTGAAAGTCTATAGAGGTTTCCAAGGTTCATCTCCAAACCGTTAAATTCTTTTTGGGCTAGGAGTACAAACGGGGCTAAAAAAAGCAATAGGATGAGTTTGAACTTTTTCATAGGTTATTTTTGGTTATAGATTATTAGAAATTCAAGGTTAATTTCTTTGAATAATTTTACTTAATCGTTTAACATTTGTGGGACAGATTCAACTTAGGAATAACTTCCCATCTCCATTCTCCACGGACGCTTATCAGAAGTTGGCCCATCTCAAGGAAACCCACCGCTGGTAGTTATGGGACAAATGGATCAAAATGATCACAAGGGGTTTAAATTGAATGTTTACAGAATGCTTCTTCCCCTCCGAAGAGACAAGGACAAGCACTTATGAAATCCCAACTGCTCAAACATTTCAAATATATATTTAATCGTTTAACTATTCAACTTCAATTATAATTAATTTCACCTTTAATCAATTTTTCAATCGCTGGATTTTCCAATGATCAGGTCTGCTTCCAAGGAAGTCTGGCTGACTCCACGATTCCCCATATTTATTTGATTGATAAGAATATTGACGGCTCCTTTGGCCAATGATGAAAGGGGCTGTTTGATATAGGTAAGGGGGCAATAGTAAAAATCGAACGCTTCTCCCTGGTCAAAACTGACGATCGCCACATCATTAGGTACATGGAGCTTTAGGGAGTCAATGTATTTCAGTGCCATCACAGCAATGGTATTGGTAGCAAAAAAAAGAGCATCCACCTCTTTCCTTTTCCCAAAAAGAACGTCCAAGGCAGATTTCACGTCTTTTTCTGCTTCCTCGTAGCTTATTTCACGGATCCAGTTCCTTTCGATTTTCAGCTTGTTGTACTCCATCGCTTGCCGATATCCCCGCACCCTCTCTTTCATATGGACAAGGCCATTGCTGTAGGAGAGTATGCCAATCCTTTCATGCCCATTTTCGATCAACTTATGAACACCTTTATAGGCAGCTTGGTAGTTGTCAATCACCACATAACTAGATGGGATATTGGGAAAAAACCGATCTATCAAAACATATGGAATGTTCAGTTCCTTCAGCCGCTCGATTTGCTTTTCTGAACCTTCCACCGGAGTAATGATAAAACCATCCACCTGGCGGTTGATAAAGAAGTTGATCAGGTCTTCGGATTTGTCCACGCTTTCATCCGAACTACCAAATATGACAGTATAGTTCAGGTGCTTCGCCTCATCCTCAATGATCCTGGCAATATTGGCAAAAAAGGGATTGGAAATGTCCGCTACGATCAACCCTATCGTGAAGGTCTTCCCCATTTTTAAGCTCTTGGCAATCTGATTGGGCTGATAACTGAGCTCTTTGGCCACTTTTTTGATCTTTTCTGCTACCTTTGGGCTTACCCGGTTCTCCTCCCCTTTACTGAGCACGTACGAAACCGCCGCTGTGGATACCCCTACGACCTTTGCTATATCCTTTAGGGAAGTTTTCTTCATTGCAATCTATTTTAATTAAACGATTAACAAACATATTATATTTTTGCTGCTTTTCAAAGACATATTCACAAATGGTATAATTGATACTCAATAAAAGGTTAAAAATGACTCCTGTCAGAAGTCACTTCTTTCCTGATATGAATTCCCTTACCTAAAAACCACTTAACCACATATAATTCATTGGGGGAATACTTTACAAGTTAAATAAAACTAATCAACAAGACAGGATTACGAACGATTAGAAAAAGAAAAACAGACCATCCTTTTATACTTACTCGAAAAAGGAAAAATCTCAAGGAAAGAGGCTACGGTTTTATTGGACTTAAAAAACACAAAAACCTACGAAATTCTCACTGAAATGGTGGGGCAAAATCTTATCAAAAAACAGGGAAAAGGAAGGGTCACTTATTATGCACTTAGATGACTCCCCTAACTTTGATCACCCTTTCTGATTTCATATATCCGCTAAAAGCCTTAAATCCTCCACCAAATGGTTCGAGTTTTCTCTTATCAGCTCCACAACACAGAAACGAGGTGAATTTCCGCCTCGTTTTTTATTTATATTACATAAACCAAGCAACAAAAATCGTTTTCATCCATATAATAAGCTTTTAATTCGAAAAATGAATTTCCAAAAACCAATTCCATCAAAAATCAAAATACTGACAACAACCTTCAAAAATCATATGATTTAACAAATGGTTCGATCAATCTCATTGGCTTAAGTTTATAGGATTCGAACCAAATCTTAAACAGATATACACCAAAAAACCATTAATTATTCCGAATAAATGAAACAAACTTATTTTTAAAGTTAAAATTTAGGCAGCCAACAATGGCTTCCTAGAATAACCAAAAGCCCAGAATAACATATCTTTTTTTGACTTTGGCTTATGCTTTCATATCAGACAATTCACAAATACCAAAGGTAAGCCGTTCAGCCTTAGCCCTGATGCTATATAACCACTTCCTAATTATAATAGGAGTCAACTTCAATAGGAATAGGATTTCTCGAATTGATTGTAAATCATATATTAAGATCTCCCACTTGCTGAAAAACACTGGCACAGGAGTGCTTCCCCAGCCAGTTTGACCAAGTTGAGCACTTATCCAAACCATCAACATGAGAGTATAAATCATTCGTCAATTTTCACCCCAAAAACCGTTGTTTATTTGATATTTACCTTGAATATGGCAAACCCGCACCACATGTCTCTCCGAGGGAAGGAAAATTCCCCATCAATGGTATACTCCAGTTTATTGTATGATTTATATCGTCCATAAAACATCCCCCTTCATTTAAATTCCTGATAGCATATAAAAAATCAGGAAGGATCCCCTCCTGACTTTCTTGAATAATAAACCCCAAATATGAACAAAGCACGTTTAATGCACCTTTCCATATTGCTTTTAAAAGTTGGTTTCTGTACATCACACAAACGACAATAGCTTCTTCATCCCCAACAGGAAGACGGAAAATTCTAAGTTCTATTAAGGTTCAGAGAGTACACTCATTTTGCTTAGGCAGTCCTCTTGTCCTAAAAAAATCCGGAAAGGACCCCTTCCCGGATTTCCAATCAAGTTTCCCCTATAATAATCCGTCAATTGGGGATTATTGTCTTTTTATTTCCTGAAATTTCCTTTACCCCACCTGGTCATGAGTGGGACTTTATTATTCATTTTTGATAATGGGATCAATTGTCACAATACTTCCATCCTTTCTATGTTCTAAAGGCATCATCTTTATATTCCTGAGGTGCGTCTTCCCTGACAATTGGGTATCGTGGTAAAAAAGATACCACTGATCGTCCACCTTCACTATGGAATGGTGGTTGGTCCATCCTTGCACCGGCTCCAGTAGCACTCCCTGATAAGTAAACGGGCCATAAGGGTTACTTCCTGTCGCATAAACAATTTTATGCGTATCTCCAGTAGAGTACGAAAAATAATAAATACCATCATGCTTGTGCACCCAAGCAGCCTCAAAAAACCGCCTATCATGGTCCCCCGCTACTATAGGCTCACCTCCTTCGTCCACAATTATCACATCCCGTGGTGCTTCAGAAAACTCGATCATGTTTTCGGCCAACTTGGCTACTTTAGGAGCAATAGCAGGCTCATGATCAGAAGGTTCATCTGCATAGGGACTGTCACTGGTGGAGAGATATGTTCCAGTCCTCCATTTTTGGAGCTGGCCACCCCAAATTCCTCCCCAGTACAAATAATAGTCTCCCTGATCATCTTTGAATACCGCTGGGTCAATACTAAAACTCCCCTTTATCGGCTTATCCTTAGGCTTAAAAGGGCCGGTAGGTCGAGAAGCCACTGCAACACCAATTCTAAAAATATCGGACGAATCCTTCGCGGGAAAATAAAGAAAATATTTCCCGTCCTTCTCGGCTGCATCCGGAGCCCACATTTGCCTTCTGGCCCAGGGCACATCCTCTACTCCCAAAACCTTTCCATGATCGACGACTTCTGCATCAGGGCTTTTCATGGAGTACACATGATAGTCCTCCATGTTAAAATGCCCCCCGGTATCATCTTCCTCTACATGGGACTCCACATCGTGCGAAGGATAAATATATATCCTGTCGCCAAAAACATGGGCGGAAGGGTCAGCCGTATAAGGTGACTCGACCAGCGGTTCATTAAGGTAGCTCAGTTCAGTGGAATCCGACCTGTCCTGTGTATCCTGTTCGACGGGTTTGCGGCTGCAGGACATCATTGTAGCTGCCACTGCCCAAATGGGCAAAAGTTGCTTAAACTGAAATTGAAACATAAAGTATTTACAGTTATTATAATGAAAACTCGATGCTATCATGGTATAATTATATAATCTTAAACTACGTTGCTTAGATCATTTATTTTCAAATGAACTAAAGCCAATCAAATTAATATTAGAGTCAAGTCAAACCTGCTTTTATCGTCAGGCAGGCCCAAACCGACGTGTAATCCGCTGTGTCTTTTGACCTAACTTTGTGTTACAATAAAACTTCCTTCCACGGATAAGGGCATTTTTTTACCTTGATCTAGCCCAAACTCCATGACCGATTATGTGCATTTTGCTTTTTCTTAACGGGAATGAAATTGATCTAGGGAAGCCTCCTGAGCACTTGTACTTTTCTTACGGGTTTTTCTTTAGCTCTACCAATTTATCGAAGAGGTAATTTTTCAACTTGTAGTCCTGATCAAAAAACAGCGGATAAGCAGTTCTCCCACGGATTGGCCAATTGTTGAGCCAACTGTCCTGATCCCTTACGCCCCAAAAAGTCACCCTGTCTATATGCTCTGTATATTTCAATAGCAATTTGAAAATATCCCGGTACCTATTGGCCAACTTTTCTTTCAATTCATTGGGTAAGCCATTTTGAAAGGGATCATATCGGGCTTCATAGGGAAAGTTTGCATCTATATCAGCACCTTGACGACCACTGGGATTTGGCAAGAGGTCGATATCAAGTTCTGTGATGGAGATGTTAAACCCATGATCCACAATTTTTTGGATAGCCTCCTCCAATTGCCCTATGGTGGGGTACTCCAAGCCCAAATGGAATTGCATGCCAATACCATGAATGGCCACCCCCTCATCCCGTATCCTCGAAGTAAAGGCAAGGATGCCATCAGTCTTCTTTGGCTTCCAGACATTATAATCATTATAGTACAATTGTGCTTCTGGATCGGCTTTATGGGCGGTTTGGAATGCTAATTTAATGAAATCTTTCCCCAGTACATTGAACCAGGCTGACTGCCTAAACTGTCCATCGTCAGTAAACGCTTCATTGACCACATCCCAAGTGTCGATCCTTCCTTTATAGCGGTTCATTACCACTTGGATATGGTTTTTCATTTGGGATGACAGCTCCGCTCTTGACCTGGCCTTCCCGTTTTCCTTTTGAAAAACCCAATCAGGTGTCTGTTTATGCCAGACCAGTGTATGGCCTACCATGTGGCTATTCATTTTTTCGCCCATTTCCACATAACGATCGGCCAGATCAAAATTAAATCGTTCTGGCTCAGGATGGACACTTTGCCACTTCAATAGATTCTCAGGGCTGAGACTATTGAAATTATTGCTAATGGTGACCATCAGATCATTGGGTTGATTTCGGACATCACCACCGGACAATGCCGCTCCGATATAAAAATCACTGGTAAACAGGCCTTTGATCCCCGATGTTTTTTCAGGATTGATCAAGGATAAAAAAATGCCATACCATATGACGGAGATTGAAATAGCAATAGTGTATATTTTCATTTTTATTCGAGGTTGTTTAGGGTATATGTTCCTTGAAATCTGGGTTGCCCTTCTTAGGCATGATCAAATATACCTGAGCCTTATCTGATAAAAAAACCACTACATTAAACACAACAAGCTTATTATCAGATAATTATAATTTAAATACCGTTTACATGAAGAGAAAAAAATCTTCAAATATGCTACCATTGGGCGTCCTAGCCTTTTCCTATAAACGAAAAATACATGAATACTCCTGCCGATGGTACAGGTAAAATGCCCCATCGTCATTGCGGATAAATCAAATTACTGAAAATCAATAATTTACAACTTTACCCGAGGAAGTAAAATTGATCTCCACCAGCTAGGCAGCCATTTATCCTTACCTTAAAATTACTTTTTTAAACTTAGTTACTTCCATTTTTTCACCTAAAGGCAAAATAACATAGGTAGAAATAGCAGATATCATTATATTCAATACTAATTTCTTTTATCAACCCAGCACAATAACCGTGATTAGACTACGCACTCCTTTTCCATGGATATTTCCACTGTTGTTTTCACTGATATCCGTAAATGCAATTGCACAAGAGCGATCTAAAATCGATTTGAAGGAGGACTCCAAATGGATTCCTGAAATCATTCAGCGTCTTGATTATTTCATAGACACCACCAATGCACTGGATATCAAAAAGGTATCATCTCCTGCATTTCAGGAAAAGTTCAAGCCAATATCCGACCCCCATATTGTATATGAAAACATTACTGATTTTATTTGGATCAGGATGACAGTGGCCAACCACCAACAGAATGACCACTACAGTTGGTATTTCGAATCTTGGGGATATGACCTTGATGAGATCATTTTTTATTCTCCACAGGAGAACAAAGGGTATTTCCCTATGAAAGCAGGCTACGATTACCCATTTGGAGACCGGGATATACTACATAAAAACTTTAACTACTTTCTCAACATCCGTCCCGGGGAAACGAAAACATACTACATAAAAATTCGGAGAAGCTATCCCCTAACTTTTTCGTTTCATCTACGGACCAATGATGAATTTATTTCCCATTCACTCAATGAATACTTCTTTTTGGGACTCTATTATGGGATTTTACTGCTTATTCTGACCCTTCACCTGTACTTAGTGGTAAAATTAAAGAAAAACCTCTACCTGTTTTCCTCCATTTTGATCTTATCCAGTATTTGGTTTTCCTTGGGGAGGGACGGCCTTGGCTTCCAGTATTTATGGCCGTCCGTTCCTGGCATTAATACGATTACCAATTTCAGTAGCTTGACAGAGCTATTCGTCATTATCTCTACCTTGCTCTTCTCCTATTTCTTTGTCCAAAAATATAAGAAAAACCCAAAACTCAAGTCCCTGACCTTGGCTGCCATTGCCATCATGGTGGGTATGTTCTTAAACCAAAATTATGGACTGGTGATGGATGCCATACCCTACATGATCATTTCCTTTTTGATTTTGCTGGTTCCGTTTACCATTGGCCTCAGGTCACTGCTTTCCATAGGCAGGTTTTCATTGTCCTATACATTGGCCTATGTTTGTCTATTTCTGATCATCGCCCATAGCTACACCAGAGCCTTTGCCCTATTCAGCGACCCCATATTGAATTGGTATTTTGTCCACCCGGTCATTATCGTGGAGATGGTGCTTTTCTCACTTTCCATCCTTAACCAGATCAAATATTTACAAGAGGAGTATAAAAAGGCCAACTTGGAAAAAACTACTGCCTTGGAAGAAAAAAATCGGGTCACTTATGAAATGAACAACAAACTCCATCAAAAAGTAAAAGAGCGGACAGAAGAAATCGAAAACATGGCCGCCGACCTAGCCCAGAAAAATGTGGTACTGCAAACCACCAACCTAAAGCTCGAAGAACTGAATACCCAGATTTCAAACATCAACCGATACCTGAAAGAAAACAACGATAAGCTTCGGAACAATGTCGAAGAAATCACCAAGGACATGGCCTTGATGAAAGGTTTCGAATTTGAAGATTTCAAAAAAGTATTTCCTGACAAAGAGACGTGTCTTAAGTTCCTATCTGAACTAAAATGGCAGCAAAAATTTATTTGCAAAAAGTGTGGCTACAACAAATCCACTGAAAGCAGGAACCATGGACGTAGATGCAAAAACTGTAACTATTATGAATCTCCTACCGCGGACACCTTGTTCCATAAATTGAAATTCCCTATCGAAAAGGCTTTTTACATCCTTTATCTCTCCAATAGGAAGGATGTGGAGCTTACCCTAAACGAACTGTCGGAAATTTTGGATCTAAGAAGAGAAACCTGCTGGGCTTTTAAGAATAAAATCGCCCAAGCCATGGAAAAAGTTGGGCATAACAAAGAACTCAGTGGATGGGAAACCTTGGCTTTGGTTCATTTGGAGTAATCGCACCGGTACTCTTCCTTGCATTCTAAGGATACCTACTATAGCGGTTAACCTACCTTAAATGTCCGCAAATTGCAGACTTCCGACGACCAGTACTTCCCCACTCACCACCTCCGTGGATCCTGCATCCAGATCACCGCTATATCCAGGCTGTTCGCCGCCTACATGTACCGTAAACATCCCTTCCTCGATGATTCGGTTCGTCTGCTTATTTATCATGGAAAGCTGTCTGGGAGAAAGTTCGAATTTCACCTCTTTGCTCTCCCCTGATTTTAGGTGGATTCGCTCGAAAGCCTCCAGTTGCCGGGTCGGCCTAACTGTGGAAGCTTCTTGATCTGTCAGGTACAACTGCACCACCTCATCACCTGCCCGCCCCCCTACATTGGTGACTTTTACACTTACCGATACTACTTCTCCAGCCTTTACCTGTGCCGGAACTTTCAGTTCCGAATATTTGAAACGGGTGTAACTGAGGCCATAGCCAAACGGATAGAGCGGCTCTCCTTCAAAATACCGATAAGTCCTCCCTGCCATGTCATAGTCTTCAAATGGCGGCAAGTCATCCACCGATCGATAATAGGTAATGGGCAATCTGCCAGCAGGATTATAATCCCCAAATATTACGTCCGCAAGGGCATTTCCTCCTTCCTCTCCAGGATAACCTGCGCTGATGATCGCATCCACATGTTTCTTAGCCCAGTTAATCGCCATCGCACTACCTGCATTCAGGACCAAAACAACCGGTTTACCGGTGGCTTTCACCGCCTTGAGCAATGCTTCCTGTTGCTCGGGCAAGGTGATGGCCGTCCGATCACCTCGATCAAACCCCGGGGTGACCACATCCATGCTTTCTCCTTCCAGCCTTTGGGACAACCCCAACACGACGATAGCCAGATCGGCGCTCTGGGCCAGTGCCACCGCTTCATCCATTTTACTCACATCCGGCATTGCCCATAGCACTTGGGCGATGGCATTGGTTTCATCACTGAAGTAGGTCACTTCAATTTTGTAACGCTCCCCTTCTTCCAGAGAAATGATGTCCGTGGCATACCTCCCCCGGTGGATGGTGCCGGATCCATTGGAAATTTCTTTTCCATTGACGGTTACTTTCATTCCCCTTTTTGAAAACACGCCAAATTCATATCGGCCATCTGCTGGAGGTACCAAGTAACCTTCCCATTTTACAGAGAAATTGTCGATCAGCGCTTTTGAAATAGGCTCGTGTTCCCATGAAAAATCAATTTGATCATCTATCCGCTCCAAAACCGGCTCTCCCTCCCAACTTACATTATCGTAATACGAAGCTTCAAGTCCCTGACGTCCATCTGCCGTTTCAAAATACACGGAAGGAATAGGCTTGAGATTATAAAACCCTTCAGCCGGATGTACCCCTTCCGAATACACTACTTCTGCTTTGGGGCCTACTTTACGCTTTATCCCATCCAAAAAAGTAACAGGTTTCTTGGGTATGCCATGGTAATTGCCCAAAAGTGATTCCACATTGTCCGCATTGGGGCCAATGACCGCAATCGTCTTGACTTGGTCAACTGAAAGGGGCAGCAGGTCGTCTTCGTTTTTGAGCAGCACCATGCTCTTTTGGGCAGCTTGCCGAGCCAAGGTATTGTGTGCTGATGAGCAGACTATACTGAAAGGAATCTGCGCATAGGGCACGGCTTCCTCCGGGTCAAACATCCCAAGTCTGAACCGAGCCAAAAACAATCGTTTCACGGCGGTATCAATTTCTTCCTCGCCTATCAGGCCTTGTGCTACAGCATCGGTCAGGTGCGCATAATAATTCCCGCAATTCAGGTCACAGCCTCCAGAAACTCCGATGGCGGCGGCTTCCGCTTCAGTAGAGGCAATCTTGTGACCGGTATGAATGTCCTGAATCGCCCCACAGTCTGAAACCACATATCCTTCAAAGCCCCATTGCTCACGCAACAATTGATTGAGCAAAAAATCGTGGCCACTGCAGGACTCTCCTCTAAACCGATTATAGGCACCCATAATGGAATACACCTTGGCCTTTTTAACCGTCTTGCGAAATGCCGGAAGATAAGTTTCGTACAAATCCCGGTCACTTACGTCCACATCAAACGAATGGCGCAAAGGCTCTGGCCCCGAATGTACTGCGAAATGCTTGGAAGTGGCGATGGTCTTAAGGTATTTTCCATCGGATTCTTGCAAACCTTCAATAAACCGGGATGCCAACTCCCCGGTCAGAAAAGGATCCTCACCATACGTTTCATGTCCCCTTCCCCAGCGGGGATCCCGGAAAATGTTGATATTGGGTGACCAAAAATCCAGGCCAGTATAAATTCCACGCTTGCCATTTCGGATAAACTCGTGGTGCTTTGCTCTGGCCTCATCGGAAATCACCGAACCGATATCCTTCATCAAGGCTTTGTCAAATGAAGCGGCCACTGAAATGGACTGGGGAAAAACCGTCGCATATCCTGCCCTGGCCACTCCATGAAGACACTCGTTCCACCAGTTGTATTCGGGCACTTTCAAGCGTGGAATGGCAGGAGAGGCATTCATCATCTGACTGACTTTCTCCTCCAAGGTCATCTGGTCGACCAAGATGTCCACACGCTCTTCAAAGGTTTTATCCGTATCCAAAAAGGAAAAATCCAGTGGGCTGTGCTGGGCATGGCTCCCCATATTTCCGGAAAATAAGTATAGCAGCAAACAAAGTACCGGATAATTCATCCATTGGGCACTGAAATTAAATCCTAATGTATGCATTCGTGGTTTTTCGTTGATATTCATGTTCAGGATTACGTCAATTTAATGAAATATTTTACTTCTGCTCCCATTTTCCAGTTTTCACCTGTCATCCCCCTTCAAAAAATCATTCACATCCAACCAGTGCATAAAGGCCTCAAACCAACGGTTGCTGGTGCGATCGGGATTCCCCAAGCCGAAACCATGGCCGCCATTTTGGTAAAGGTGAAATTCTACCGGTATACCGGCTTCGTACCAGGAGCGGATCACCCCAAATTGTCCATGGAACAGAAAATCATCACTGGCAATCGCATTGAACATGGGAGGCGCATCCGCTGGCACATCTACTTCTCCCATCCCGCCATAAACCGGACCGATAAAGGCCAAATCCATGGTCTCTGAGCGGAGCGTGCAGTGCATGGTAAGTCCGGCTCCTGCCGAAAAACCGATCATGCCTATCCTGTCCGTATCCACTCCCCACTCTTCGGCACGCTCCACGATCATGGCGTAGGCGGCTTCTGCATCTTCGAGTTGATCGGACAGGTTTCTTCGAGGTCTTTGGGGAACATCTTTTTCTTTGTCATTGGTCGATTTGGATGCTTCATCAAAGGTCCTGTTCATGGAATCACTGAAATCCTCCAAGGATTCAGGGGTAGGATGAAGCCTGTATTTTAGTACAAATGCCGTGATCCCCTGCTCAGCAAGGGCCTTTGCGACTTCCCATCCTTCGTTACCCATTGAAAGCCATCTGAACCCTCCTCCGGGCGCTACGATCACGGTAGCACCATTGGCCTTGCCAGGTGCTGGAAAGAACGGGGTCAGGGTGGCGGTACTGATATTTCTGGCCATAGGGTCACCCCATTGTCGAAACCAGGTCTCCTGAGCAGGTTGGCCTTCCACGCCGCCTGTACCCAATGGGATGGCATTGGGTTCAGCGGGGTTCTCCATAGGGTACATCGTTCCGTCCTGTGCCATTGTAGGCTGGAGGCAAAAGAGCAACACAATTGCAAAAACGGTTGTAGCGAGGGTTTTCAAAAGGTATAACATCTTCGGGTTATTTATTAGGTTAAAGTGAATTGTCTGTATCACGGAACTTGGCCACATAGACGTCTGGTTATCCAAGTCTCTTCTTATAGTAAACCTTCCAGGTTTGGAATTTCAGGCTCCTGAAGTAGTGAAACTTGAACCACACAAAGCCTGGAAGGTATTAGCAAACAACTATTCTAAAACAGGTATAGCATCATTGGCTTTGGTGGCATACAAGCCGATCATATTTCCGGTAAATCCTCCTGCCACATTCGTGGAAAGGATATCTCCGGACACGGTTCCTCCCAGGTTTTGGAAATCGGCCCCATTTGTGGAATAGCTGAATTCGAAATCATCTCCTTTGGCACTTACCCTCAATGAGACAGGCTTTTTGAGGTCAATCTCAGTACTCGCCAGGATTTCAGACTTCACCTCACGGTTTCTTCCCCTGCCCGCTGCCTCAGTCCGCTCTAAAAGCAATATGTTTTTATTTCCAACCCTGGTAATCCCAAACACATAGTTGAAGGCTTCACTTTGCACACAGGTCAAGCCAGCCAAATCTTTTTCCGATTGGGGCTGGTATTCCATCGTAGCAGTAAAAGAGAAATTTTTGTGCTGCTGTCTGTGAAAGAGCGTGGAAGTAGGCTTTACCTCTTTAATATTGGCATCAAAGGGATTGATCTGAATACCGCCCTCAGTGCTGGAAATGAAAGCCTCCCTTGGTCCCCTCAGGCCTATCCATCGGTAATCCAGTTTCCCTGCAGTAAAGTCATCGGAAAAAATAAAGTTACCATTGGGAAAATATCCATTTTGTCCGGTTTTGTTTTCCACGCCTTTGGGCATCTTCAGCTTAGGCTCCATCGGCACCAATCCATTTTCGAAAACCGGAAACTTACCAGACCAATCCACTGGGAGGATAAAGGTTTCCCGACCGGTGTTTACCCGGTCTTTTTCATTGGGACGAATACCCAAGAAAACACCGTAATACTTGTCATCAGGTCCCAATACCAGATCCGCATGACCTGCCCAATCCACTTTGTTCTGTCTATTTGGTGATAAATACCGCTGGCTAAGGATCGGATTATTGGGTGCTGGTACATAAGGTCCTTTTGGAGAATCACTAACAAAGATCACTTCACTGTGCCAGCCTCCCGTGCCGCCTTCCGCACACATCAAAAAATATTTTCCATCTTTCTTATAGATGTGTGGAGCTTCGATCCATATCGGTTTTTTGGCCAGGTCCACACCACCATTGACAATCACCTTGTCCGTTCCCGCAATGACCTGGTCCTTTTCCAGGTCATATTCCCAAACCTTGATCACCCGGTGGCCATTATACAACTCCTCTCCCTGTGCCGGTGCATCATTGTGCACTACATAGGCCTTCCCGTCTTCATCAAAGAATATGGAAGGGTCAATACCCTCAAAATTCAACTTATACGGTTCACTCCAACCTTTCATGGGATCTTTGGTTTTGACCACAAAATTTCCCAACCCACCGGCAAAAGCAGTAGTGATCATATAGAACGTGTCATTGTAGGGATTATAGCGGATATCAGGGGCATAAACCCCGCCACTGATACCGGTATCATGCACATCCAACTGGGAGGTCCTGTCCAGCACATGACCGATCTGGGTCCAGTTTACCAAATCATTGGAATGAAAAATCGGCACTCCTGGGAACATGGCAAAAGAGGATACCACCAAGTAATAATCATCACCCTTTCTGGTAATGGCCGGATCAGGGTAACAACCTTGAAGGATCGGATTATAAAACTCGTCCTTTCCTAAGGGGTTGTTCTCATAGACCTCGTCATTTCCTTCATAAACTGCCTTCGAAAATACGGGAATACTTTTTGGTTTCTTTTGGCTATAAGCTCCGGTCATGGAGAAAACAGTTATCAAAACTGCTAGAATACTTTTTAAATGCTTTTTCATGGTATGGTTAATCTTTTTTTCACTATAAATTTCTTCTCGGTCCAACACTGCCATTTCGATTTCTTGTTGAAACAGTGTCTTATCATATTGTCCCTTCAGCTGTCATCCGGCAATGACTCAATCGGAAAACCTCCAATAGTCGAAATACAGGATATTGCTGGGGGCGTTTCCTTTAAACACAAAATAAAGATCATGGACACCTTCAATCTGTTTTACTTCGGCGGACACCAATGACCACCGGTCATCTCCGCCCGTTAGTGGCACATTGACCGTCCCTAACAGCTCCCCATCCAAACGGTCAAGTCTGATTTCCATGCTTACATTGCCATTATGGACAGTTCCTACCCTTGCCGTAAAATCAGCAGGGCCGCTATTACGGAAATCCACTCCCTTTACTTGAGTATAGGCCTTGTTTTTAGTAGCTATTATAAAATTCCCCACTACCTCATTCTTATTGGCCTTTACCCCTTCTGACCAAGCAATGGTCTCCGCTTCATTTTTGATATAGGGATTGATAGTTCCCAAACTCCGGGTGATACCTGCTGACATTTTCATGGGAACAATGGTACCGTCATCATTGAACTTTACCTCATCGACACAGACAGATCGTGTAAAGCCACTCCCTCCGGGCAAAGCGCCATTATGGTAAAACAAATAGGTTTTCCCCTTGAAATCCACCATCCCTGGATGGTTGGTAAAACTCTTTCCCTCCGTTGGCATCAAAACGCCTTGGTATTCCCATGGGCCAGTCGGACGGTTACTGGTTGAGTAACCAATGTGCTCTGGCAAGGGACCCGCCGCAAAAAGCAGGTAATACAGGTTATTTCTTTTATACAACCATGGCCCTTCCTCGTAGGTAGTGGGACGACGTGGATCTTCTTTACCTTGCCGCTCTCCAAAAGCCTCCATCGTATTGGGAAACTGCCCTATCTCCCCGTCAAGGGAAATCATGTCCTCATTCAATTTTACATAATAGCAAACCGGGTTTCCCCACATCAGGTAAGCCTGCCCGTCATCATCCACAAAAACAGTCGGGTCTATGTCCGCCATGCTGTTACTGATCAACGGTTTGCCCAGTGGATCAATGAAAGGGCCATAAGGGCTGTCTGCTACCGCTACCCCAATACCGTTTTTATGGTCCCTATCGGTAATCGGTACATACATGTAGAATTTCCCGTCCCGTTCTATACACTGAGGCGCCCAAGCATTCATCTTGCCCCAACTAAAATCCCTATAGGACAAAACAGTCCCATGATCTGTCCAGTTGACCATATCTTCGGTCGTGTACAGTCTCCAGTCATTCATGGTAAACCAAGTAGATTCATCCTCATCATGAGAGGTGTACAAATACAGTTTGCCGTTATAGACCATAGGCGCAGGATCCGCGGTATAGGAGGTTTGGATGACGGGATTTTGGGCTTTTACTTGTAGAACAACCGTACCTATAATAAGCACGGATATTATGAGTATTCTAAACTGAAATTTCATCATTTATCCAGGTCTTTTATTTCGTAAATTTCCACCAATCAAAATTGAACAAGTCCATTTCTCCTTTAAACACAAAATACAGATCGTGCACACCTTTAATATTTTTTACCGGTTCGGTCACGGTCTTCCATAAATCACCCTGGCCTTTTGCATCTATATTGACTGTCCCCATTAATGGACCATCAATATTGTCAGCACGAACTTCAATTTTCCCACCATACAATGAAGCCACACTTACCTCAATCGTCTTTGGCCCATCGGAAAAATCTACCCCCTGTACTTTGATATAATCTCCATTATGAATCGCTGTCGCAAACAACCGCTCCGCCACCTTTTTACCTCTGTCCCATGAGATGTTCCGTTCCCATTCCGTGGCAAATTCAGTTTTCACCCCTTCACTCCAGGCAATGGTTTCGGCTTCAACACGATTGTATGGGTTTAAAACGCCAACTTGTTCTACATTTCTGGACCAAAAAGGGTGTTTCTGAATGGTTCCATCAGCATTATAGCTCAACTCCTCAACACAAATGGATCTTCGTTCATAATGCTTGGCCATGGTTTGTTTTAAAATGTTATAATTGAAACCAAACACGTAGTGCTTGCCTTTGAAGTCAATAATTCCCGGATGGTTTCCGTTTGATCGTTTGTCACCGTCCATGATCATACCCTTGTACTCCCATGGTCCGGTTGGGGAACTGCTCATGGCATAACCTATACCTTCAGGACAACAGGTTGAGGCATAAGACAGATAATAATGTCCGTTTCTTTTCCAAACCCAAGGTCCTTCCTGGTAATTCTTCGGAGTTGAAGGCTCTTGAACGATCTCTCCCGAGTAAGAAATCATGTCCTCATTTAATTTCACATAGTAAACTTTGGGATTTCCCCAATAAAGATAAGCCTGTCCATCATCGTCAATAAATACCGCTGGATCGATATCATGTTCACTCTTTTTTATCAATGGTTTTCCAATGGGATCTTTGAATGGCCCATAGGGACTGTCCGAAACCAAAACGCCTATACCTACTCCTCCCGGTACAGGACAGTAGAGATAGAATTTTCCATTACGCTCAATACTGTGTGCGGCCCACGCTCCGTTTTCCTGGGAAACCCATTCAAAATCTTTCAGCGAAGCTACCGCGCCATGCTCGGTCCAATTGACCATATCGGTAGATGTGTAGAGCAACCAATTGTGCATTTTGAAGCCAAACGCATCATCCTCATCGTGGCCGGTATAGAGGAAAACAGTATCATCATGGACCATCGGAGCGGGATCAGCGGTGAATTTTGTCTGGATAATCGGGTTTTGGGCATGGGTATTCAACCAGACTCCTCCAAGGAAAAATGCTGTGCATACGAGTTTTTTATAGTTTATATTCATGAGCCTATTTTGAATTTGTTATCACAAAGCCTCCACTTGGCTGGACGGTAACGGTCAATTCCCCATTTCTGCCAACTTTCACCGTATCGAGCGTGGGCTGTCTTTCTTTATCGTCATTGTATAAGGAAACCTCCTGTCCGTTGAGCATGGGCAGATCGATTTTCAAGGTCTTGGCACTGCTCTCTGCATTGACTCCTGCGATATACCATTGCTTTCCATTCCTTCGTGCCAAAACACTGTATTTACCAGGGTAGCCATCAATAAAGACCGTTTCATCCCAGACTGTGGGAAGCCTTTTCAAAAAGTCCAACTCAAATTCCGGAACATCGATCAGGTTGTTAGGTGTCAAACCAAACATTTGGACGGGGTTTTGAAACAGCACCCCCGTGGCCAACTGGAAGCTGTCCGTGGTCAAGCGCTCTTGGCCCGCTTTGTTTTCCCTGTTGAGGAATTTATTGAGCAACACCCCGCCAAACTCCATACTACCCACTGCATTTCGGATAAACGGATGAAGGGATGCATAAAAAGCTTCTTTTTCCCGCACATCTTGGGAAAAAACCAACATCTCTGATGCCAATACTGCTTCACTTCCTACAAAATTTGGGTACATCCTTTCCCAGCCTCGGGGCAATGTCGTTCCATGGAAAATCACCATCAGTCCATAGTCATTGGCATCCAGTAAAATGTCCTCATATAGCCTCATGGTTTCCTGCTTGTCCCCACCAAAAAAATCCACTTTCAAGCCTTTGACTCCTACTTCCTCCAGCCATTCCATCTCTTGTTTTCTGGCAATGGAGGTGTTCATTTTGTTCAGGGGAGTCTGAAATGCATCGTTAGCACTTCCATTGGAATTGTACCAAAGGAAGACATCCACATTCTTTGAGTTGGCATACTGGATCAACTTTTTCATCCTTTGATAACCAATTCTTTCATCCCACCAGGCATCGATCAGGATATATTCAAAATCCATGGCAGCAGCCAGGTCAATGTACTGCACCTGATCTTCATAATTCATACTGTTGTCCTGCCAGAGGATCCAGCTCCAAGTGCCTTTTCCATATTGATACGCGGTGGACGGTTCATACAGTGGCTCCACCACATCAAAGGGAATGGTGGTCTCTACAATCGGCTTTAGGGTTTCCCCAACGGTAATGGTGCGCCAAGGGGTAACGCCTGGAAGACTTATTTGGGCTCCGGTGCTGCCAAATCCATTATTTTGCTCCATGTGGGGATATTCCACGGTATATACGCCATCTTTAAAGCCACTGAGGTGCGATCCATTATAATTACTTTCTACCCCGGTTTCGGAGAGCAGTATCCATCCATATTCCCCTACTTTAAAAAGACCTGGAAAAACGTAGCCAAATTTCGCCGTAGTACTTTCCAAAGCCACCTCTGTCACATAACCACTTTCATAGCTGGGCGCTGTCCGGGCAAAGCCGGTCATGGGCTTCATCATAGAAGAGAGAAAAGCAGTACTGACCGATGGAAAGCGAAACCCGGTCAGTTCACGCTCCACTACAGTGGCCTTGGTATCTCCCCATTTGGGCAATTCGTACCGAAATGCGATATCATGATCACTCACCCTAAAGTGAAATGCAATTTGCTTTCCTTCCTCATTCCTGACCGTGTAAGTCAACGTATTGGCCTGATACTTCACAACAGAACTCTTGATCTTATCTTGGGTATAAGTCTTATCGATTTCCCCAGTAGAAGCATCCACAAAGGCCACATTAGAAGTAAAATCCCCGTCCTTGGTCACCAGCCCCAAAGGGGAATTTTCCATCATTATCTTATCCTGATAGCGAACCGTATATGATACCATGTCGTCGCTAACAGAAACCCTGACGTTAAGATTGCCATCGGGACTGGAAACGATCCTCATATTTTGTGCACCAACCTCCGCGATAAGCAGCATGCAAAAGGCACATAAAAATGTAAAAGAGATAAATTTCATTTTTGAACTTTTGAATTATTTGTTAGTCAACAATCTTACTTTTTGTATTTGAGAGCAAGGAAAAACCTGAGAGGTATCAACAGTACTCCATTATAGCTTAGGCACTTACTGAAACAGTAACTGAGCAAAACTGTGGAGATCATGCCGCCACACCGGCCAAGTATGGCCACCGGGATACTCACTGTAATCGTATTCAATCCCTATTTTATCGAACTCCCCAAGCATTTTCTCGCAATTGTCATGGGCAATGTCCTCTTCCCCTCCCATGGAAATCCAAAAAAGGTCCAGGTCAGCATTGATCATGGCGGCATTTTTTTCCATCATGGCATACTGCCCTTCGGCGATACTATTTTGACGTTGGGATATCCATCCTGAACTGAATACGCCTAAGTGGGAAAACAGGTCTGTATTGTTGATACCGGCATACAGTGTTTGGATTCCTCCCATGGATAATCCCGCCAGTGCCCTGTTTTCAGCATCCTTTAGCGTGCGGTAATGTTTCTCCACATGCGGAATAAGCTCATTCTTTAATTCGTTTTCGAACAGTTGCAAGCCTCTCTCCTCAAACGCGGCTATCGGCATATTGCCATCTGGCATGACCACCAACATTGGCCTGGCCTTTCCTTCAGCAATCAAATTGTCAAGGATCAAATCCGTTTTTCCCTGCTGGGCCCAGCCTCTTTCGTCTTCTCCACCGCCATGCAGGATGTAAAGCACGGGATAGTCTCGGTTTACATCCATATCATATCCTGGAGGAGTATAAAGGAAAAACCTCCTCCAAGTCCGTAACCCTTTAGAATAATACCTTACCTGCCTGATTTCGCCATGGGGGACGTCCTTTACCGCATAGAAATCATCCCCCGAAAAAGGCACCTCAATGCCACTTGCCATTCTGCCCATGCCATAAAAAGCCTCACTGGCAGGATCCACTACCGCAACCCCATCAATCAACAATGAGTAATAATGAAACCCCTCTCCCAATGGATCGGTGGTCACTTCCCATTCTCCTTGATCGTTCTTTGTCATTGGGTATTTTTTTCCCAAATCCACCTGGATATTATCCGCAGATGGCGCCCTAAACTTGAACTTGGCACTTCCATCAGGCATGATTTGCGGATATTTGCCCCCCCTGACATTTGTGGTCGCAGGAATGCCCAAGGGACTATATTGGTCAAATTTGGATGGATCAACTGGCTTGAACAGCAGTTGCGAGAACATATAGAGCCCGTTTTTCCAAACCTTAAAGTCATGGCCGCCTTCTTCGATATAAAAAATATGGGGTACGTCATTTTTCACCAAATAATCATGAGTGCGCTGGCTGAATCCCAAAAGGCCATCCTGATCTCCGCAAGAAATCCACAGCAATTTTAACTGCTCCTTGGCATAGGCAGGATCCGGAACCAGTATTTCAGGACTTTTGGTGTTGGGTGCCGCAGAATAACTCCCCACCCAAGCAAACTCATCCAGGTTTCCCAAGCCGAAATTCAGGGTTTGACCACCGCCCATGGACAGTCCGGAAATGGCCCGGTGTTCCCTATTAGCCAAGACGGGATAATGGCTTTCCACAAAAGGAATCAGATCATGGAGCAGGTCTTTCTCAAAAGTGGCAAAGGCCTCTACTTTATCTTTGGACATGATATTGCCCGTGGGGCGGTCATCTTTCATGGCGCGGCCATTGGGCATGACGATGATCATGGGTTCGGCCTTTCCCGCTGCATAGAGGTTGTCCATGATCACTTGGGGTTGGCCACCCCGCAACCATTCCGTTTCA
Source organism: Echinicola rosea (assembly GCF_005281475.1). Lineage (NCBI taxonomy): Bacteria > Pseudomonadati > Bacteroidota > Cytophagia > Cytophagales > Cyclobacteriaceae > Echinicola > Echinicola rosea. Next base: position 5,361,464 of record NZ_CP040106.1, read on the forward strand.
TCTCCGCCAATTCCATGTAGGAGGTACAGGACGGGGTATTTTTTTTCTTTGTCAAAGTTGGGCGGGGTATAGATTACCGCTTTGCGATCGGTGCCCACTGTGGTGGAAGCATATTCCACTGTGTCCAATTTTCCTTGGGCAATTTCACTTTGCTTCTGGTCAAAACCTTCCGGAGCTTCTTTTTCCAAATGCTGGGCATGTACACCAACTGCACTCCATATAAAAATGATCAATAAATAAGCGCTCTTTTTCATGGTCCGTTTATATTAATATCCTAAAATTGTAAGCATTTGGTTTCCATAACGGCTGCCAAGTTTTCGATACCCTGCTGCTGAAAAATGCAGTCCGTCTGCAATGGCCTCACAATCTTCCGAAGAAATGACATGTGCAGTGGGAATCACCACCGGTAAGGTGGCGATGATCGCATTCATGCTGGCACATTTCCCTCCTTGCTCGGCACTGACCATTTCCCCGGCCAATAGAGGCACTTCCTCTGATACCAAGCCCAAGTCGGAAAGCAGGTTTTCATATACGCCCTTCACTTTTTTGGGCCACTCGACATCCCCTGTATTGGACTCGCCCTGGTGGAGCAAAATCCCTTTGATCACGCCACCCTCCTGCGCCTTTTTTGCAAGTTCTACCAAGTGCTGATAGGGATTTCCATCATAGGCATTGATCATGTTGATCATCCAGTCAGGAGCTGTTTCCACATAGGTCTTGTAACGGTTCTTTTCGAATAGTTCAATTTTACAACCTCCCACAGACACATTGATCACTCCCACCCGTATGCTGTCAGGCAGGCTTTCTACCAGGGTCCTCCCAAAATAGTCCACTGGTGTAAGTCCGGTATGGCATCTGGTCAAAGGTGGTACAGCAGGATACCAATTTCCCCTTTCCCTATCCAGATCAGGGCAATTAATGGATTGCAAGACCTGAAACCGTGGATTCACCTCCATGTCCTGTTCTTCGAACTTCGCTGCTCCTTCCATATTGGATTGGCCAAAAGCCAAGAAAATATAAAAATTCTTGTCTTGCGCTTGGCTTGAAAACCCTACGGCCATAATGACAAGCGCCAGAGATATTTTTTTGAATGGTTCTTTCATTTATATGGTTTATTAATTGGTTATATTTTGTTTTCTGACCCTCCGATCATGATAGCTTTCGATAGCCGTTAATTTAAGCTGAATAAGCATCTAAACATTTCAGTGTTATCATCTCTACTCCTCAGGTTTTTACCTTGTAACTTTTTTGCTTCAGGTCAAAAAAGTCACCTAAAAACCCCGTCGCCGTGCATCTTTTGGCTAAAATTCAAGTCCACTCCCGCACAGGCAAACTCCTCACTTGTGAGCAGCACCCATTGCTGTTTGCTATTGGCCGTCAAACAAGCCTGTGCCTTTGCCATCCCACTTCTTAAATTTCTTTACTCTTTTTTTGTCTTGATAAAGCTGGATAATCACTCTGCCGAAAGTACTCCCTCTTTTGTCTGCGTCACTTTCCGGATGGTACCATCTTCGTTATAGTGCATATAGTCCACGCAGATAGAACGCCGGTAACTGCCTCCAGTGGGAAGTGTCCCATTATGGTAAAAGAAGTAGTCTTTTCCCTTGAATGTGGCTACTCCCGGATGAACGGTAAAGCAGTTGGGTACATTTCCCATAATGATCCCTTGGTAGTTCCACGGACCTTCAGGGCTCTTGGCGGTGCAATATTCAATCATTTCCGGTTTTGTCCCGGCGCTGGCATAGACCAAATAATACAGGTCTTTCCTTTTATACACCCAAGGACCTTCTATAAAATGCTTCGGTTTAAAATGATGGATGGGGCCATCCAGTTCGACCATATTATCCTTGAGTTTCGCCCATTTACAGCTTCCATTGCCCCAGTAGAGATACGCTTGGCCATCATCATCGATAAAGACTGCTGGGTCAATATCATCCCAGCCATGCTCATTATCGGTAGTCATTTCATTGGTGATCAATGCTTTTCCAATAGCATCTTTAAAAGGCCCCGTGGGACTGTCTGAAACTGCCACACCGATGGCCGCCCCACCGTTACTGTTTTTGTTCTTTTTATGAAAAGTAGATACATACCAATAGAATTTCCCATTGCGCTCTATACAATGGGCCGCATACGCATCTCCTGTGGCCCAGGAGAATGACTTTGGGGATAATTTTGCCCCATGGTTAGTCCAGTTCACCATATCAGTAGAAGAAAAGACCAACCAATCTTTCATTTGGTAATTGGTTGCTTCTACTGTGGCGGTATCATGGCTCGTGTACAAAAAGACTGTATCATTATGGACGATAGGAGCCGGATCAGCCGTAAAAACATCCTGAATGATTGGGTTTTGTCCATAGGATTTTACACTTATAAATGTGCAAAGAATAAGGATCCAATACGCTAACAGTTTCATTTTAAGAATTTATTTTTTAGGTTTTTTAATGCAATCATTTCCAGTATCGTGAAGCCCAAGCAATCCAAGTACTCCAGTTTGGACCTGTGGAGTGGCCACCGGCGTGCTGCCTGAACGCCACTTCTCCACCTGTCAGTGCTTTACCCATTTCAGGAAATTCCGAGGTTTCCAGTCCTTCCTTCTCCAAAAGCCCATAAACAGGGGAAGCATGAACCCCTGCCAGGAACATTCCTTTTGCGTCCACCCATTGACCTTCTATAAATGGCGAGCCTACGCTTATAAAAACAGGCCTTGGCGCACATAACGCCAAGAGGGAATGGGCGTCCACCGGCAGATCATCCACCGAAAGCTCACTGGCATATTTCAAGAAATTCCCGCAAAACCAATGGTATTCACTCGAAGAAGCCAAGTTTTCAACCTGCTCCCCAAAGTTTCTTCTTAGAAGGGATGCACCTCCCGCTCCTGAAGAACCCAAAAAACCCAGTGAAAATCGGTCATCAAAGGCCATCGTGACCAATGCAGCCTTTCCATACCGAGAAGTGCCTTCAATACCTATTCTAGCAGCATCCACAGCAGCGTCTGACTCGAAATAATCCATGGCACTACTGGCTCCCCAGGCCCAAGCACGCAGGACTCCCCATTGTCCTGGCTCACGGGACTTGCCCTTATTGGCCAAGCCAATAATACCAGTTCTCAATCCAGCACCGTGATCCGGTTGGATGCTTGAAGGCACCAATACTGCATATCCCCATCCTTTGGAAAGCAACTGCTGTTTCCAGCGAGGTTCATAAGGAGAAATAAAGTAACTATTAGGCTCGGCAGGAGGACTGCCAAACGGCCATTTTAAAAACCCAAACTCCATAACAACCGGTACTGCATCAACCGCACCCGAGGGTACGCCAACGAGCAGTTGGATATGAACGTCAGTTTGGGGATAGGAAGAATTGTCCACTTTTCCTATCAGCAGTTTCTCGGTCACCGGAAAATTTGCGATTACCGTATCCTTCTCATGGACCACTTGCCAATCCACAGTGGGCAAGTCCTCTGGTAGTGCCCCAAACATTTCATTTTCCAAATCATTGGCGATTTGGGACCTTCTTATTTCCTGCCACACCTCCTTGGATTTGACCACACTTCCATCATTTGCTACGAGTGGATCAGGCAAGGCGTAATGCCTTACTTTTGCCTCCTCCATATTGGCAGCATCGGGTGCGGAAGGATCTCCAGATGGGCCGGGACGCATAGCAGCTTTTAGCCCCAGTTTTTTTTTCATCCCTTCGTAGTCCAATTGGGTCAAGCGGTTTAGGCTGTCACGGGCCATCCCCTGTGCACAAAGCCTTTCGCCCATAAACAAACAAATACCCAACAGGAATGGAATTGTAATTACCGGCAAAAGCCGCTGTCCACCTTTCTTGATTTTACACAGTAGGTCAAATAGTCTTTTCATATCGGCAACCTATATGATCATTTAGCTTGTAGTTCATATTCCATTCCCGCATTGGTGGACAAATCATATTCATAGATTTTGTCCAGCAACAGCGGTGCAAACACCGTTTCGGAAGAAACCAAAGGAGTTTTCACTTTCGGAGGCTGATAAAATGGATTACTGTTTTGTCCTGTGGCTGGCCGCAGTCCCACTCCCTCGAGGGGAAAATACGACCTGATCCGGCATTGACCTCCCAGCGTGGACCGGATAATCACCCGTTTTGGCTTCTTCTCCTCCCAAACCATCTCTACTTCGAATCCGCCCCTGGTGCGGAGACCGGACACTTTTCCTGTGTCCCAAGCGTCCGGAAGTGCGGGAAGAAGGTGAATGGCTCCATCGTGGCTTTGCAATAACATCTCTGCAATGCCTGCCGTACAGCCAAAATTACCATCGATCTGAAAAGGAGGATGCGCATCGAACAGGTTTGGATAAGTACCTCCTTTTTGTTTCCCATCTGCCTGGATGGACGGAGACAATTGGTCTTTGATCAACTTGAGGGCATGATTACCATCAAGCAAACGTGCCCATAGGTTAACTTTCCATCCCATGGACCAGCCGGTGGATTCATCCCCTCTGGCCTGCAAAGAGGTTTTGGCCGCCTGAAAAAGCTCTGGAGTACGGTAGGGTGAGATTTGATTGGAAGGATAAAGGCCGTACAAATGCGAAACATGACGGTGGTGGTCATCAGGATTATCCCAATCATACATCCACTCCTGCAATTGCCCCCATTTCCCAATCTGCATTGGAGGCAACTGGAGCATTGTATTATGTAAACTGTCCGCAAATCCTCCACTCTCGCCTAATAGCTCAGCAGCTTGGATGGTTTTCCGAAACAAATCGAACACCAATTGGTTGTCCATCGTATTTCCGGCACCTACGGACGCCCCATGATCCAACGATGGGGCATTCTCCGGAGAAATGGAAGGCACGACTACCTTCCAACCTCGTTGTGGATCGGTTTTCAGAAAATCAAGGTAAAACCGGCTGGCCTCTTTGAGGATAGGATAAATGGAGCGGAGGTACTGTGTGTCACCAGAAAAAGCATATTTGTCCATTAGGTGTTGGCACAGCCAAGCCCCGCCCATAGGCCACATTCCCCAAGATGCACCATCCACCGGGCCAGTTATCCGCCAGATATCCGTATTGTGGTGCATTACCCAGCCTCGTGCTCCGTACATGTCCTTAGCGGTATGTCTCCCTGCCTGTGAAAGCTCCCTGACCATTTGCACCAATGGCTCGTTCATCTCAGTGAGATGGGTGATTTCCGAAGGCCAATAATTCATCTCCGTATTGATGTTTACGGTGTACTTGCTGTCCCAGGCTGGATCAAGCTGGTCATTCCATATCCCTTGTAAATTTGCCGGCTGCCCTCCCGGACGGCTAGCAGAAATCAGCAGGTACCTGCCAAAATGGAAATATAAAGCCACAAGCTGGGGGTCGTCTCTTTTCGAAAAGTTCTCGACTCTCACGTCGGTGGGGTTCATCGCCGCTTCACTCTCTCCCAAGTCCAGCGAAACCCGATCAAAATATTTTCGATAGTCCTGTTCATGGTCTTTCCGGATTTCTTCATGCCCTCTGGCAATCGCCTTGGTGAGATAGTCGTTGGACAACCTGAGGGGATCACCAGTGATGTCATCGTAGCTTTTATAGTTGGTAGCCATGGAAATGTAAAGGGTGGCCGTATTGGCATTGCTCACCTTTATGCCATTATCCGTTTTTTCCAAGGTTCCCCCCGTATGTTCCACCCTCACCCTTGCACTGAACTTTACTCCTCCCTTAATGCCTTCATGGTCCCCAGAAACGCCGGTCATTAGCAATTCCCCCGCATCAGCCGTTTGCATTTGAGGCGATCCTGGACGGTCCATGGAAGCAATAAAGCCAATTGCACCCGGAGAGTCGGCAGATAAATGCATGACGATGATTTGATCGGGATATGAGGCCAATACCTGGGAGGTAAAATGGGTATTGCCCTTTTTGTATTGCGTAGTCACCAGTGCTTTTTGCAAGTCTAGCTCCCTATGATATCCTTTGACTTCCCGCTTATCGGTAAAATGAAGGTTTAGCTGCCCAATGGTCTGATAGGGCATCCCGTTGATTCCCGTAAAGAACGTTTCATTGACCCGCTGTTGAGCCTGATCATATTTGCCGTCAAAAATCATTTTCTGTACTTCGGGCAGTGCCTGCTTTGCCGCTGGATTGTCATTTCTATGTGGTCTTCCTGCGTATAGGGTATTCTCGTTCAACTGGATCACTTCCTCATAAGGATCACCATAAACCATTGCGCCAAGCCTGCCGTTTCCTACTGGTAGCGCTTCCACCCATGATTGGGCGGGCTCATTGTACCATAGTTTAAGGTACTGATCCCCTTGGCCGAAACAGTAGGATTGAAAACACAGCCCGGTCAAGCACCCGACCATGATCTTCACGCATAGATGCATGGGATACTTTCGGCTTACTTTATATATTTCTAGCATCGTCATTATTCGAATTTCACCCAATCTACTGCGACCTTCCCTCCATTTTCATTGACAAGGACAATGTCATGGATACCGGAAATGCTATCCGTGATCACTTTTTGTATGATTTCCCAATGATCACCACCGGAAACCCTCACCTTTGCCAATAATGGTCCTCGCTCATTTCCTGAATAAAGGGCCAACGTTCCAGCTTTTGATGCCATGATGCGTATGGAAACGGTCTGGGGCTTTTGATGGAAACTGATACGGTTATATTTTACCCAAGCCCCATTTTCCAACTCCACCATCCACCCTTTAAAAGGCTTTTTATTGTCCAAAAAGGCTATAGAGGCTCCCTCCTTAGAAAGCGCACTGTACCTGTCCATTTGAATGTGATCGGTCATTTGGGTCACCCCAATTCCCCTGAGCGTAGGATCCACCTTTCGGATGCTTCCATCATCTTCAAAAAAAAGACTGTCGGCCCTGATGGAGCGGTTTTTATCGAATCCCGGCGAATAATCATTGTGATGGTAAAATAAGTAGTGCTGTCCCTTAAATTGGATGATCGAATGGTGGTTGGTCCAGCATCCGGTAGGGGATTCATCCATGATGACACCATTAAAATCAAAAGGCCCCAGAGGGCTCTTGCCGACCGCATACTCCAACCGCTCGGTTTTGTTGGCCACATGGGGATAGGTCAGGTAATAAGCACCGTCTTTTTCAAACATATAAGGACCTTCTTTCAATCCTTCTTGCGGAAGCTCCTTCAGGATCACCGGATCCCCCGCCAATTCCAGCATATTCTCCTTAAGTTTTGCGCCATAAATATGCTCTTGCGACCAATAGAGGTAGGCTTGGCCATCATCATCAATAAACACATTTGGGTCTATTCCCTTTACTCCTTTAATCGGTTGGGGCTCCGGAACGAATGGCCCCTCGGGATGGTCGGCCACGGCCACTCCAATGGTGAAGCCCTTTCCATTGACACTGGTTTCCTTGCCGTGGTCGGGAAAATAAAAATAGTATTTTCCGTTCCTTTCGATACAGTCCGGTGCCCACATGCTGTTGGCTGTGGAATTGCCCCACGGAACATCCTCCTGATGAAGGATCGTCCCGTGATCGGTCCATTCGGTGAGGTTTTCGGAAGAAAAAACATGATAATCCTGCATGCAAAACCAATTTTCCCTTCCATTGTTTTCGGCACAATAAATATCATGCGAAGGATAGACATACACCCTGTCCCCTACCACCATGGCCGATGGATCCGCCGTAAACTGATCCCTTACCAGAGGGTTTTGGGCAAAGGCAGCACCGGATAAAACGGCAGATAAAAGAAAAAGCAACAGGTAGCATTTGAAGTTGGTTATTTTAGGCATTTTCTAATTGGCGTTAGTTTAGTGTTTATCGGTTATGTGAAAGAAGTCAAAATCCACATGGCCTCCCGGTGATTTGGTGGCGTAATTGAACAGTCCAAAACGGTATCCCATAAAATGGGGAAGGGTGTACTTCATGTGCAAAGTGGCTCCAATGGGCTTCCAATCTTTTCCGTCCAAGCTGTAATAGAACGTGGCTTCATCCTTGCGATCGGAAAAGTCACAGGTGGCTTTCAAGTAAACGGTGTTGGCGCTTAATGGAACATGTCCGGTCTCTTCCGGTTCTCCAGAATCGGCATTGACCATTACGATGGCCTTTTTGCCATCGGCTACCTTTACCCCTACTTGGCCATACAGTTTTTGGAGCAGGGCGAGTCCTGCAAAGTCCCCTTCCTGCATTCCTGAGACATCGATTTTGGTGATCCCTTCACATCTTGGCCCGATGGTCCGTTGGGTCAGGGTATTCTTGGCATCCACCAATGTTTTGTCCACTCTGGCCGTGGTCAGGCGTAGAAAGCCCTTTCGCTTACGCACCGACCAATGTTCAGGATCGGGATTATGGTTCCACTGCCAGACCAAGGGCAGGTCTTTGTCTTTCTTTTTCCTATCGAAATCGTCCGAAGCTACGATTCCGGGAATCAGGCTTTTATTGGCCGGAAGGGCCAAATGATCGGGTACTTTTCCAGCTGTTCCCAGCACTGGCCAGCCATCCTGCCACTGGACAGGCACCAAGTAGGGAATCCTTCCCACGGCTCCATAATCGCGAAATAGATAAGCATACCATTCTCCCTCTGGTGTGTCGATCAGTCCCCCTTGGGCCACACCTTTATCCTGTAGCATGACCTTGCCTTCATAGGGCCCCGTGATCTGGTCTGCCCGATGAACGATTACAGTGCGCATACCTCCTTGCGGCCACGAGATATTGAAGAGGTAATATTTGCCATTTACTTTAAAAAGTTGTGAGCCTTCCGCAGGAAGCATCACATCCGGACCGGAAGGTGCGGTGGCATTTTCGATCAAAACCCTTTCCGTTCCTGGCTTTACCCCCAACAGATCTTTTTCCAGCTCCACCACACGGAGCTTTCCCCCACCCCAAATCAGGTATATTTTCCCATCATCATCAAAAAACAAGGTGTGGTCATGATAGGACGGGGAAAAGGAATGTGATTTCCAAGGGCCATTTTCAAGGTCCTCGGTAGTGAAAATGTAGGTTTTGCCGGTGGTGGAAGAAAATGTGCTGACATAGTACATTCCCTCGTGATACCTCAAGCAACTTGCCCAAGACCCTGCTCCGTAGGCATTCTTGCCATTTTCCAAGTTGATGGCATCCACTTCTCCCAAACGGTCATAGGCATAATTGACCAATTCCCAATTGGCCAGGTCCGAAGATTTCATAAGGGGAACACCGGGGCTCATGTGCATCGTGGTACTGCTCATGTAATAGGTATCGCCTACACGTATCATGGACATGTCCGGTACATCGGCATGGATGAGGGGATTGCTGAATTGGTCTTTTTGCTGGGCCAAGGCGTCAAACTGCCCCCCAAATAGCAACAGGCAGATCAGCAATAAACGGATAAATTTCACCATAATGTCAGTCTAGTATTGATTTGATAAATTGATGATGTCAGCAACCACTTCTTTTGGCTTGTTTTCCCGGTCAAAGAGCAAGGGATAATCTGTCCTGCCACGGATAGGCCAGCCATTTCTCCACGAATGCTGGTCGGCCACTCCCCAAAGGGTAATCCTTGATATCTTGTCCTGGTGCTTAAGGAATAAAGCGAAAAACTCCAGATAACGCGCATTAAAATCCCCATTCACTTCATCGGGAAGCCCGTCGGGAAATGGGTTCATCTTATCCTCGTAGTCAAAGTTTTTGCTGACCTCCGCCCCTTGGTCATCCCAAGGGGAAGGAAGAACGGTGAGGTCCAATTCTGTGACCATCACTTCCACGCCCAATCCGGCGAAAGCTTCAAGGCTTTTCTCAAATTCCCTGATTTCGGGATGGTTCAGACCAATATGTCCCTGCATGCCAATCCCATCGATCTTGACGCCTTCAGCTTGGAGCTTTTTGACCATGCGTACCACTCCTTCCCTTTTTCCGGGCTCGGCCATGGAATAGTCATTATAGTATAGCTCAGCTTCAGGATCGGCTTCATGGGCAAACTGAAAGGCCAGTTTGATAAAATCCTCTCCGATAATCCGGTAGAACTTACTTTCCCGATAACTCCCATCGTCCAAGATGGCCTCATTGACCACATCCCAGGTATCCACTCGGCCCTTGTACCTTCCGACCACGGTATGGATATGCTTCTTCATCCGCTCGATCAGCACTTCGCGTGACACGTCCTGCCCTTCTTCATCCGTAAAAAACCACTTCGGTGCTTGGGAGTGCCAGATCAAGGTATGGCCGTTGATGAGCATATTGTTTTGCTCGCCAAATTCCACAAACTGGTCCGCCAATTCGAAGGTAAATTCCCCTTCCTCTGGCTGCAGGCGGCCACTCTTCATACAGTTTTCGGCCACGATAGCGCTAAACTGATCTTTAATAATCCTGATGGCAGCCGTATCCCGACCTGTAATCTGCCAGGCATTCATGGCCGTGCCTATGGCAAATTTCTCTTGAAAGGCTGTTTTCAGGGTACTATTTTCTTCTTGTTGTGCGTTGCCTTTGCATGCGCTAAACAATAGCGCAGAAGCCATCAGGCACTTTATGGAAGTTTGATAAGCTCCCACCATTGTTTTGGTTATCGACATAGTAATTAAGTAACTTTTCTATTTTAATTATATTTATTAATTCTACCCGGAAAGCAACTAAGTAAATTAAGAGGTCGAAATTTCAAAAAATAAAGCCAATCATGACTTAACTTCTGTTCATTCATTCAAATAAATTGACCTAAATGACCTACTTTAAAACCTCTATTAAATATATCACTTCATCAAATCATTGCTATTTTCCGGAATAATTAAGAAGCAGAAGAACCAGTAAATGAAACCCGCCTTGAACACCCACAGCCCTTCTACTTCCCTGTTATTGGTTTGTAAGTTATCCTTCTAGGTTACCACCCCCAACGAAGTGTTGCGATGCCTGAACATTTATACGCATTCAAGTAAACTGTAATAGAATTCCAATAGCGAGAACTATTATACTCACTTCTATAGCTATTGGAATTGGTACCACTATTGTAGGTATATTCTCCAATCAAAATATCCGAATATGCCTGAGCAGCCCCACTTGCTTCAGAACCACCCGACCATTCGGCATCGAAACGTATAAATGGACAAGTATCATTTAAATTAACTATCATCATAGAGTTTGAATTCGGATTCTGCCCTCCTGCTGTTATAGATTGATAAGGAACGCTCTGAACATACGCATAACTACCTGAGTAACAGAATAATAAAACGAATAAAATCAACATTAATTTTTTCATCATAATTAGGTTTTAGTTGTTAATTAATTTTTATTAAAAACGGGTTTGGTTTATTGTTTTATTCTCATTCCTATCAAATTTTACTATCCCAAGTATCTAGTAAATCAACCTTTATTGGATAATGTGTTTTCAAAAGGGATATATGTTTATCATATATTTCCTTCTCCATTTTATTTAATACAGCTTGACGAACTCTGACACGAACCAAAGCGTAAGGAATTTCTCCTTCTCCTGATTTGGCCAATAATTTAACAAGCCAAAAATCTTCTCCCACCTTTACTGGATTTGACATCTCATTTATTTCTAACCCCATTATCGTCTCTAATATGGTCAAGTTTATATCTCCTTTGGATACAATAATCCTGTTGACTTCTCCCTCCACAGACTTCTTATTAGTCCTTATTTCAATTTGATCATCAGATACTAAAAAAGGACGACTTTTAAAGGCTTCGTCAAAACTGGAATATTTGTAGGTAACTATACTTGCCTCTTTAAAAGACCGAAAATCACTTATATTATTTTTATAATATTCCTCGAGCTCTTTTTCTGATGGATTTAAATCTGGCAGTACTTTTTCTGCATTAAAATGATGAATAAGTACCTCCCTTTTTCTAAGGTTATTCCAATGGATATAATCTAGATCTTTTTCCATACCCATATCTATCGCTTCATAATGTAAATACTTACCAACCAAAAAATCTTTCATCATTATTATCATGTCGTTCGGGTCGGAAAGCTTACCTATAAACATAGGCTGGTTTCGGACAAACTCTATAAAATTCCTAACCGAGTAGGTCAATTTCTCTTCATTAAAATGATAATCCATCAAGATCATCTCTAAATCCACTCCTGGCCAATCTTTTTTATCAGGATCAAATCTGTAAACCATGTCTTTAATGGCTTGTTCATGCATATTTGGTTTAGTTTCATTAAAGATTTGTTGCTGACTCTCCCATATATACTTCTCCTTTAATCCCTGAATCAATTCTTGCTCAATAATGGACTTTTCCTGCTCGTAAGGTCTTTGGATTTCTCTTTTTGCGTTAGTGATATGGGCAATAAAGAATCCTTTTAAAGTCTCCAATGGCCCAATAACATCCCCAATATTTAATTGATCCAAGTTTTCAAGATATACCCCTATTGGGTTAAATGGGTAATGGGATGGGTAGGAATAGGTTTTAACCCTTTCATCCCCAACAACCTCTTGCTTTAAGCTATTAAAACCTTCAATAGTATTTACTTTTACTTCCGGATCATGGTATTCCAAAAGGGTTTCTCTTGTAGGGATAAATACAACTTCTATATCATATACCGAACCTCTGCGCTTATAAGCCTTTTGAAGCGCTTCTTCATCGACCTTGAGATGAGGTTTCACCTTTTTATTCCAAACATAGCCATCTACAGTTGAAGCATAAAAGCGTTGAATATATTCCAGTTGCTTGGCTATTTTTTTTATGGTATCATACTGGTGATCCAATGCATAAGCCAAGATCAAACCCTCTTCCAGTAAGCGTTCATGTAATTGTTCCGTGGATAGCTTACTGTACTTTTCATTTTTTCTAATGTACTCATATTCATTGGCAGTCAATGTATAAGAACCGATTTGGAGCAACACTTTATCGTGTTCCCGGTCACAAGCGGTACTTACCCAAATGAGCAATGAAAGAATTATTATACCAGATTTCATCAACTAAAAAGATTGTTATTTTGCATACTTGTTCATAATCAAAACCCATTATAATGATGCAGTATCAGGAACTATACATTTTATTAATTTAAGCCCAATCCACTTGCCTTCATTGTATGTTATTAACTTAAATTCCCTAAACCACTTTTACACCGGATTGCCCCAGGCATTAGACTCACCACGATCAATTAAATGCTCAAGAGACCGATTTTCCCCTTATACCTCAATCTGATTTCCAGATACTCATTATTCATTTCACATTGGTCACTGATTACTGACCACTGATTACCGGTTACTGGATCAGTCAACGGCCCACTGTCCACGGTCGCTGCTGGTAATACATCATTCCTCATTGTTACTTCCTCCCTCCGACTTCCAGCTTTGCGCTTTTGCTCTTGGTTCTTGCCTCTTAGTTCTTGGTTCTATTGTCTCAAGTCTACCTATTCTTTCTTCCTGTAAAACAAAGAGAATTTAGCTGCTGGCCTCAATGCAGATAAACATATCCAGTTCGGGCCCAGCAACTTAAGCTATTACAATCCCTGAAGCCCTTCCACAAATCCTTCATAAGCTGGCTTCCTGTTAAGGTCCAGGTTCCAAAGCCCCTGGTGTTCTCCCGGCAGCCAGTTGGCATCATCCGGACTATCAGTAATGCCCCAGACCGTGATGCCATACCGTTGCGATTCTGGCACGTATTGCAGGTACATGTCCACCACGTACTTGTACATTTCCGCTTGCTGTTCGAGTATTTCCGCAGTAGGACTGGCAGTATTCACCCTTACGTCCAACTCGGACACCTTGATCAGCTTGCCGGTCGCTGCCAGCATTTCGAACATCTTGGCAATATTTTGTTTGTTGGAATCAATGCCGATATGCATCTGTGTTCCGATGCCGTCCACTTGTGCGCCTTGGCTTTCCAGGTACGCTACATAATCGATGATGCCCTGGCACTTATCCAGGTTATACTCCAAGTTATAGTCATTGATAAAATGAAGGTCATCGGGGTTTCCATATTCCCTGGCCCACTGAAAGGCCTTGACGGCATAATCCTTGCCCATATAGTCCTGCCAGTAAAATTCATCGGAGGCCATATCGGTCTTACCAACGCCCGTTTTCAGTTCATAGGGATTGCCGTCATCCATTGGCTCGTTGACGACATCCCAGGCTTTTACATGTTCTTTACTGCTGGTAACCATTTCGGCAATCCATCGCTCAAGTTCGCCCGAAATGATGTTTTCTTTTTCTTCGGGTGTCTTTTGTACCAAGGTGGTCGAACCGCCGGAAAGAGAGGCACTGCTCAGGACCACATTATCGATGTAAACGGTTCCGGCAAATTCCCCATAACTAAAGATCAGCCGGCTTCTGTCATCAGCGGTGGCTGTCGTGGTAAGCTCCACCTGTTGCCATTCCTGTGTGACCATCACCTGGCCATAGCCATTCGAGGAATAATCAGGACTTTGGAGTTCCGGCCGGATGATACCCTCGGCATCACCTTTTACCCAAAAGGACAATTTGTAATCTTCCCCATTTTTCAGTGACTCAGTAAACTCATAGGAGGTCTGCACTTCCCAGAATCCCCCAGTCACCGATGGATTGGTCACGAAAAAGGCCTTTCCTTCTCCACCAAAACCCATTCCGTCCTCCGTAATGCCTCGCGTGGAGCCATTGCCCCAGCCTCCCCAGCCGGTACCTGCCTCAAAATCCCCGTCCACGACAAGGTTATTGGTCATTGGTTCACCGTTCGGATTAAAGACATATAGATTATTAATATCCAGGTAAGTGGCAGCACCTGGCGTATAGCCCATATCAAATTTGATCTTAAAGGTCTCCCCTTGGAAATCGCTTACCCTAATCCGAATCTCCTGCCAAGACATGGAAGTCTGAAAAGTCGCCGAGACCTCCCCGGTGGACCACCAGTCCATTTCAGGCTCGTTGTTCTCCAAGCCCTCAAAGCTGATCCTTCCTTCTGCGGGCATATCGGATTTGACATAGGCCACGATCTCGTATTCGTTTCCGGGGACAATGGTGATTTCGGGCGTGGCCAACTGCAGGCTGGATGGGTCCGAAACGCTCGCCCCTGCGCTTAGCTTAAAGGCAGGCGTTCCCGCTCCCATTCCTTCATTTTGGACGATAGCCACTTCACCTTGGGTACCCCATCCTGAAAGGTCACCTTCCATTGCTGCCGAAAGGGCCAGTTCATTGGCAAAAGCCGGGGAATTCACCACAAGTGGCTCCAATAATCCATTTAGGTAACCTGCATTTTGATTGGCGTGCCAACAGAGGGTATGGCCATAAATGCTGGTTCCTGCCGCTGCAGCAGCTTCGTACATGGCGTTTACACCATCCAGTAAAAGGCTGCCATCTGCTTGTACGACAGCTCCATGCTTCATGCCATAGCCGGCTGTGATTTCATGGAAATTACTATTTATCAAGCGGTACATCACTCCCTTATCCGCATATTCGGACTGGCTTACTGCTCCACCAAGGATAAAATCAGGATGGGCAATACTGTCCACATAAGACTTTAGGGGCAGGTACGCATTCAATTCCTCTTGCAGGGCAATACTTTCAGGTTTTTCCACTTGGTATTCATCTGTGGGCACATAGTCCACACAAGATGTACCGAGCCCCAGAGCGAGTATTCCCAGTATATTGATATATCTTGTTTTCATATTCTTAGGTTATTGGTTATTGAGGAAAGTCAAATCCCGATTACTTGGTAACTCCGGATTTGAAATCGGGAAAGTATCCCTCAGGAAAGGCTTCTCGAGCGACCAAAGCCGATCTTGCCCATTCTTAATTCATCATTCTCCATTTTACTTAAGCACAGGACTAAACGTTTCCATGCCCACACCACGATCCCTGAGCACCAAAGTATCCACGGTGGCCACATGCATCTGCTCCATATCGATCTCATATTCCAGGTATAATGCATCCCGATCCTGATTGCCCCAGCTGGATTTTTCTCCATCTTTCACAAATCGTCCCGTTCCGGTAGCCGTGTAGCCGTCCTTAGCGGCAGAAACGGTACAGTTTCCCTCATCATTAAAAGACAGCAGGAGGTCGGCCGTTACGTTTACCCCTCCCTCTCCGGCAAGGGTAAGCGGAAAGACCACTTCGGTCATGGAGCGGGTCACTAATTGGTTGATCTCATCATCCACGACTTCTTCCTCGTGACGGACTTGCGTTTCATCAATGATCTCCGGATTTTTTCCTGTAATGATATCCCTGCCCCGACGCAGATAATTGCCATGCCATTCGTTGACATATTTTACTGCATATAGGGTGAAGTCCTTGGGAGCAGGAAACCAGTCATCCGCAATCGCCCGCCTGGGGTTTTCCACCACGGGAGTGCCGGACAATACCGAATCCGCGTTCATCACTTCTGTAATCCTTACAGGAAGGACAAAGGTCCTGTTCACTGCACGGGGATCGTTAAAAAATGCCCCGGTAAGCTGCACTTCCACTCCTCCGGCCACCGTGCCTTTAGGGATGGTCACCGTCTCGGAACTTAGCTGGAAAAATTCCGAAGAAAGTACTTGTATTTCCTCCCCTCCTTCTTCGAACAGCAGCCCTTCTGCCAGTGACTCGTCCACTTCGATCTGAACGGTCACATCTGTTGGAGAGGAATAAACGCCTCCTGTGGTCACCATCAATTTGAATTTGCCTTCATTGTCCAGAGAGGTGTCAAAAATATCCTCCCCGAAGGTGATGGTCCTCACCGGAAACTGATAAGCAAAATAAACCGTTTGGTATTCGAAATCGGGAAATTCCCAATCCTGGTTTTCGCAAGCGCAGAAAACCAACGAGAATGCTAAGATCAAATATATTTTATTCTTCATCTTGTTTGTTCGTTATTAATTCCTAATTCACCATTCTTAATTCTTCATTCCTGCCCCTTATCCTACCAACCTGCATTCTGCTGTAAAGTACTGAATTTCAACATCTCGCTATAAGGAACAGGGCCGTAGATCATATAATCCTGATACACACGGTTTTCCACATCGATTACGGAATAATCATCCTCATTTTGGATCCGCATTCCCTGGGCCGTTTCGGTCAGGTTTGCTCCCCATCTTCTCAAGTCCCAAAAACGGAACCCTTCAAAGCTTAGCTCCAATCGCCGTTCATTTCTGATCAATTGGCGCATGGCATCCTGATCACCTTTGATGGATTCCAAGTAGGGATCACCACTGTCCAATCCTATTCCCGCACGTTGACGAATGGCCTTGATCACATCATAGGCGGAGAAGGAAAAGCCTCCACTGGCCATGGGTCCCCAAGCCTCATTGGCCGCTTCTGCATAGATCAAAAAGAACTCGGTATAGCGCATTCGTGGCTGCAAGTGTCGCTGCCCCGTGGTGGCCACTGGGTCGAGGTTTACATCCTGACGTAGGAGTTTGCGCATATAATACCCCGTACGCGTGGACGTTTCCACCTTGTTCAGCCCATCATTGGTGTCCGAATCCAAGGCGGTATTGATATTGACTCCCGTCGGGCCGGCAGTACTTCCATTGAGCAGAATGAACTGGGCCAATCGTGGATCCCTGTCTGCATAAGGTGCCGCAGGCGAATATCCAGCGGCAGGATCGGTAATGGGATAGCCATTGGCCATGGGAAAGGCATCCACCAAATTCTGTGTGGGATTTACCAAGCCTTCGCCATACAATGTAGGCGGATAATTCTGTGTTTCCAGGTTATTGGAAGGGCCACCGATAGAACCCCTCCAGAGGATTTCCGGAGGATTAATTCCTGCTCCCAGCCCATCGATTATTGACCTGTTATTGTACCAGGTCACACCATTGGGATCCAAACCGCTTATGCCTCCGATATCGTTGAGCAATTCACCTGCATAGGTGGCGGCATCGGCCCATTTGGCTTGGTCATTGTCCAGGTTAAAAGAAGGACTGGCGGCCAGCAAGGCGGCCTGCGCACGGATGGCCCGCGCGATCCTTCCGGAAACCAATTGCTTAGCATCATCCCCAAACACCCTATTATAATCATTTACACCTGTTCCGCCTTCCTGGTATTTGGAAGGGATCATCGAGGCATCGCCGATATTGTAATAATCCATGGGAAGTAGGTCAATGGCGATATTAAGGTCTGAGTATAGTTGCGCCATACAGTCATCGAAAGTGGCTCTGGGCATATTAAAATCGGAATCCACCGATTGGGGCTCCAAAAATATGGGAACGCCCAAAAGCTCTCCTCCGGCCATTCCTCCATGTGCCTGCAACAGGTAATACATAAAGAGTGCCCTCAATGCGTAGGTTTCGCCCGTCAATCGGTCCAAAAACATTTGATTTACTTGTGGATTGGAGGCATACTCGGTATTCCCCACTTCGGTCAGCATTTCATTAAGGTATTGGATGGAGGAATTGGCGGCATTCCACCTGTCCACCGGATTAAAATTCGACGCCCATTGTCCTGTGGCCATGTTCAGGTAGGCATTGTCCAGGTCATTGCTGACCGCATCATCCGTGGCCATTTCGCTAAAATTGTAGCCATTGGTAGGAATCCTTAAATAAGCATTCAATAATAAGCCTTGTACCATTCCTGGTCTTTCCCGGATCATATCCTTACTTTGGATGTTTTCTATTGCAGGATCAATCAGGTCACTACAACTGGTGGTCAACACCAAGGCCATAATGGCGAGTTTTATGTTCATCTTTATCTTCATGGTTCTTTTTGGGTCTGGTTAAAACTTCGCTTTGATACCAACATTATAAAACCTGGTCTGAGGGGCACTGCCAATATTCATCTCGAGAATTTCCCTGTTGGGTGAAATGGTCAGTAGGTTGGCGCCATTGGCGTAAATGTCCAGTCCTTTCAGGAACCGCTCACCAAACATGTTGCTTGGGAAGGTATAGGAAAGCTGGACCCGAGAAAGGTCAAACCTGTTGGTGCTGTACATCCAGAAATCCGAATTCCGGAAATTATTGGCTCCATTCAAGGTGGTCAGTCGTGGATAGGTGGCCATGTCCTTGGTGGACTCTGTCCATCGTCCCCTGACCACTTCGGAATACTTGTCATCCCCATTTACCCAGAAGTAATTATTGGTTTTCATGGCATATGCACCTGTGCGGGCAGTACCCAGCGCAAAGAAGGTAAAGTTTTTATAGCTGGCAGTGATGTTTACCCCCATGGTCAGGGGAGCTCCGGACCAACCGCCTCGGCCGAGATAAACCTCGTCCTGGGCATTGATGACCCCATCTCCGTTTTGGTCTTTGTATTTGATGTCCCCGGGCATGACTTCTCCGAATGCCTGCTGGGGACTGTTTTCGATGTCATCAATCCCGGAGAAAAAGCCCAAGCTCTCCAAGCCCCAAAGTCCATCCAACGGTTTTCCGACACGGCTTTGGTAATCAAACTCGAAATTTTCCGATCTCCTGCTGGCCTTGGTGGTATAATAGATACCCGAGAATCCCAGGCTCCAATCGACCTGCCCGATCCGTTTGTTCAGGTTCAGCTGGAAGTCAGCTCCTGTGCGCTGGTCGTTGTTGTAATTGATATAGGGGATCCAAGAGGATATCGGCCACCCTGTGTTGAAATAATTTGGATAAATATTATTGTTCTGGACAAACAAACCGGTCATTTTACTGGTAAAAAAGGAACCGTTCAGCGTAATCAACTTATCAAATAGCGAAGCGTCCAGCTCCACACTGATCTCTTCCCGCTTTGGCATGGCCAATTCCAGGTTTTCGCCTCTCCTAACGTCAGTAGCAGTATTGCTAAGGCCGTCCTTCCATTCGTACCAAGAACCCTCATCGGTATAGATCCCCTCATACAAGTAATACTCCTCAATATCCAAGTCGGTATGAAGAATCCCGCCAGAAATAGACAACCTAAGATTGTCCACTACACTGGATGAAGCCAAGAAATCCTCTTCACTGAGCCGCCAGCCAAGGGAAACCGTAGGAGAAAAGGCATTCCGATTGCCCGGTGCCAACTTGGCACTGCGTACCATGGCACCGCTAAAGTCCAAGTAGTATTTCCCCTTATAGTTATAACTTCCATAAAGTCCTAGATTTGCGTTACTTGCCTTATGGTAAATTGCGGATTCAGCTGTTTGGAACCCATTGGCAATGAGCATCGCAGAAATGTTATGCCAATTGTCGATGACTTTTTGATAGTTCAATTGGCCTGAAAAGGAAAGTGTCTGCCTGAACCAGCTGTTATCGATATTTTGGGTTTTGGAACTGGCATCCTGCCCGTACTTGGTAAGGCTGGCGATTTCATCCATCCCGTTGAAATTTGTCCAACTGGGTTGGTACACCGCGTAATCATTGTTAAAAGACAGGTTATAGGAAGTGGCATAATCCAGTCCGAACAGGGAGTTAAAACTCAAGCCTTCCAATACATTGCTCAAATCCGCATCCACTCCGGCATTGAATTGAAACTGTCTGCTGGTATACTTGGACGAACCTCCGGCATAGCTGCCCGCGATGGGATTGGTCTGGTCCAGCTGCGTACCGCCTAGCAAGTATTTACCATCGATCAGGTGCTGGCTGTTTTGCACATAGTTTTGCGAAGTCTCATCATCTGGCGAAAGCATATCCACTGGGATCAGCGGAGCGAAACGGTATGGCCTCAAGGTGGTGGAACCGCCCCAATAATCCGCATTGATGCCCTTACCATTATAAAAGATCGCCGCGGCATCCACTTTTGCGGAAATGTAGTCGTTCAGGTTGATGTCCACATTTCCACGTACATTTAACCGTTCGTTGCCATTTTCAGCAGCCTGCCCAAAATCCAGCACGGAACCCTCTGTCCAAAAACCCAGGTTGGTATAGTACCTTGCCTTTTCATTGCCGCCTGAAATCTCCATGGTGGCATCGTAGCGGGTATAGGCTTTTTGTAGGTAATCGTCTGAATAATAATCCACATTGGGATAGCGGTAGGGATTTCTTCCTGAAGAATAATTATAGATATCCTCTTCGGTATATAAGGGACTCAGGCCGTCATTCGACCGGGCTTCGTTGTATAAGGCCATGTATTCTCCAGATCCCAGGTATTTTGGATAGCTTTTGGGCATATTTACCCCGGCATTGGTCCGCACATCTATGGTTTGGGTATTGGCCACTCCCCTTTTGGTGGTCACCAGCAGTACCCCTTTGGCACCACGGCTTCCGTAAAGTGCAATAGCATTGACGCCTTTCAGAAAAGTCATCTGGGCGATTTCGGTGGGCATTACACTGCCAAGGTCACGCGGTACGCCATCCACCAATGTCAGATAGCTGTTGTTTCCCCATAGGTTACCGTTATAGCCTCCCACATAGGCTTCCATGCCGTCCAAGGGATAGGTAATGTAATTTTCATTCAGAACATTGGGCATGTTCACGTATGAAATACCCCCCATAAGGTCACGCTTATCTTTGGTCTGAAACGCGACCAACACTTCCTCCCCCTCTAAGTATGGAAACATAACGATCTCTTCCAGCTCGGAATGAGCCTGAAGGATCTTGGTTTCATAACCTGGGGCCTCTACGGCAAGGTAAGCATTGGAAGTTACCTCCAGCTTTACGCTTCCCAGACTATCGGATACCGCTGAATAATCATCCTGGTCACTGGTGATAATGGCACCAGTGATCGGATCTCCGGAACTGGCCCTCACGATGGGGGCGATATTTATTTTCATTGTACCCTGGGCCATTAGGTGCAGTGGAAGCAACACCAAACAGATACAGCATACAAAACCTGCTTTTATATATTTCATCATCTTAATTCATTAGGTTTTACAAGACAAAAAACAGCTTCCCTTACCATCCCGGATTCTGTGGGAATTCAGGGTATAGGCTCACATCGGATAGTTTAAGCGGCAACCAATAATGCTTGTTGGTAAAAATCCGCTCGATGATGACCTCTTCCCTCATGTTCACTATGCGGTTTTCGGTTGGATCCTCGGTATTGAAATCCCCTGCCCGGTCAAACTCAAATGAAGTTTTGATGGTATAGGGCTCTTCAATCAACAACATCCACCTGCGCAGGTCATTGAACCGGTGCCTTTCGAAAGCCAGCTCCACGGCTCTTTCCCTTCTCAGTTCGGGAAGAAAATCGGCAACCGACCCCAAAAAATTCTCGTGGACACCGACCATTCCGGCACGCTCACGAATCACATTTACTGCCTCCACAGGAGTTTTGGCAAAGCTGGAAGAAGTCGCCCCAGTGGAATTATACCCCATTAAAGTGGCCTCTGCATACATCAGGTAGATGTCGGCTAGGCGCATGTAAGGCACATTGATGTTCAAGGAGTTTCCCCAATCAAACGCCCTGTCGTATTTATTGGCAGTCAAGGGTGAAAATTTCCTATTGAGGTACCCTGACCTACTTCCTGTTACCACATCCCGGTAGCTTCCTCCATCATAAAGGTTGGCATAGCGGTGTACCTCTTGATTTGCATCGGGAATGGCGCCTTGGATAACTTTTACCCCATCGTATACTATTACCTTATAAAAGCGTGGATCGCGTCCCTTCCAGGGATAGTTGGGGTCGTAACCGGATTCTGGATCTGCCTGAGTTACATCATCAGGAAGAGGAAGTCCATTGGCCATGCCAAAATTGTCATGAACATAATTAGCGGTAGGCACAAAATTCGTTTGGTCCCCCTCGTTGATCAACTGGGGAATATATTGTTTTGAAACCTGATAATTAGAAGAATTACCGGAATAGTACACTGCTCTGAATATGGCTTCAGTCCCCCCGGGCATCGCCCAGTTTTGTCCAGTGGTATAAAAGTTATCGTAATATTTATCAAAGGACATCAAGGAATACTGGGTTTCACCACTTTCCACCAATTGTAACAATTCTCCAAAAACCTCGGATGCCTTCTTACAATAATCCGCATGATAGCTTTGACTTCCCGTAGATACCGAATTCATCAGCGGACTTCCTGCCCACAGGTAGTTTTTGCCCAAATAGCCCAAGGCCATGATCTTATTGATCCGAAGCTGGTTCTTGCCCAAGGTCCTCCTTCCGGTGGTGGTATCATCCCAGTCTATTGGGAGCAGATCAGCTGCCCTTTGCAAATCCTGGGCAACACGGTCAGCACATTCGTGATAACTTAAGCGCGGCAACGCCAGCTGCTCATCGCTTGGCAGAACATGGTCCACATATGGCAGTCCACCAAAATATTGGATCAACGAAAAATGGAACCAAGCCCTGAAAAACAGCAACTGACCTTCTATCAAGTTTCGCTCCTCTTCGGTGGCATCTGTCATCAGGGAGAGATTCTCCAATCCCATATTGGCCTTTCTGATCCCATACCAGGCCAGAGGCCATAAGCCTTGATAATGATGATCACGGCCAGTATTTACCCCGTTATCATCCAACCAGCCTTCTCCGCCCCCATTTTCATTTTGCCAGCCCCAAAAGTTGCCACGATCCACATCATAGGCAAAAGTAAAGGTACCAGTAGTAGATTCTATCTCATCTTCCCCCCAGTTCCATGAGCTCACCCAGTTGGACAATGTAAAATTGGGTACACAATGATAAAGCTCCTCTACATAGCCCTGGAAGTTGGTGAAATTCTGGAAGGCCTGTTCTTCGGAAATAATCGATTCAGGTGCCCGCTCCAGGTAATCCTCACAAGAGGAGATGGCCAGAAACGCCGCTATCCAAACCGTTCCCTTAAATAGTGATTTTATAGATTTGTTCATTGGAATTGCTCGTTTAGAATGTAACATTAAGGCCCAGATTGATTCTTCTTACCGTCGGGTACGCCCCTTGGTAAGAAGGCCCGCCGAAATTGGATTCCCGGTCATCGGGCATATCGGTCCAGAGTAGCAGGTTGTTTCCGTTCAGATACACCCGCATATTGCTCAGTCCCATGTTCCTTACCCAATCGGACTGGAAGTTATAGGCGATTTCCGCATTCTTTAGCCGCAGGTAGGATCCATCGTACAGGTACCTTGGGCCGGAATTATAACTGGAAGGTTGTGAACGCCATCGCGGCATGGGAGAATCTGGATCGGTGTTCTCCTTGGACCAATAGGTCCCCTCATCATATACCAAATTAAGTCCACCGGCAAGACTGGTCAGGTACACATCCCTGGTTACATTATTCACCCCATAAAATTGTAGATAGAGGCTCAAACCTTTATATTCGACCCCCAAATTAGTGCTGTACGTGTTTTGGGGCACGCCGGAATAGCCATAGGGAGCCGAATCAAATGAATCTATGACCCCATCCCCATTAAAATCGGCAATATAATAGTTGCCCGGTAACTTGGCCATATCGTTGGTATTGTGCTGGGGACTGGCATAGAGTTCGTCCCAAGTATTGTAATAACCCGCACTGATATGGCTACGGTACTGGCCGAGCTGATACCCTGCACTTTTTTGATAATCAGGACGAAGCTCAGGGTCGTCACGGTCAATTACCTGGTCGATGGCATGGGTCATGGAAAAGTCTCCCCAAAGCCTGATCCCACTGGCGAAGGTATGGTTAAGCCCAACGGTCAACTCATACCCTTCGGTCTCTACCCTCCCTAGGTTTGCGGCCGGGGCAGTGGCACCATAATAACCCGGGACCGAACGGCCACTGGCCATCAGGATATCCACCCTGTTGTCCCGGAACCAGTCCACGCTGCCATTGACCAGTCCATGGAAAAAACCAAATTCCAATCCCGCATTGTATTTATAAACCGTCTCCCAGTGTACATTGGGGTTACCTACAGTAGCTTGTCTGTACCAGGTATAGGGACTGTTTTCACCGCTGACACCAATCACCCCCATCTGGGAATTGTTTCCGTAGACCCACTGGTCCATAAACAAAAACCGACCTCCGATATTGTCATCCCCTACTTCGCCATAAGAAGCCCGAAGCTTTAACCGATCTACAAAAGACAGGTTTTTCATAAAATTCTCTTCGGAAATATTCCAACCTAGCCCACCAGAGGAGAAAAACGCAAACCGGTTTTCAGGAGAGAATTTCTCAGAGCCGTTATAGGCACCGTTGTATTCGATCATGTATTTGTTTTTGTAATCATACGTCGCCCTGAATACCCAATCCTCACGATAACTTGGTATGACACTACCAATGGCATCTTCCTGCCTGTTCAGAAGTCCCATCAGGGAGTAATTATGTTTCCCCTCAATATTTCCCGCATAGTTCAATTGCAGTTGATAGAAAAGCCTTCTTCGAGATGCATTATTGTTTACACTCCCCGCTTGATCCTCCCAGGTAATGGCCTCCACAAAGTCAAACCTTGTATTACCGTCCAAAATATTGGTGTATTTAGGGTTTCCAGTAAAGGGATCAATCCATTTGGTAAAGGGAGGGTTATAGAGATCGTTTATCCCCTTATTGGTTTCCTGAAAAGAATTATCTACCGCTAGGGTTCCCTTAAAATTCAGCCCTTTCAAAACCATGCCCAGGTCCTGCTCCAATAGGAAATTGGTGGACAAACTGGTCGTAGTAATGTAATTGACTCCACTGGCAGCCAGGTTCAACAAGGAGTTTTGAACCGCATAGTCTGAAGGGTCATAGCGCCCATAAGCCCCATCAGCGTATCGTGGCATAAAAGCATCTGGCGGACTTTTGTAGGCCGAATTCCAAAATCCTTCCGGAAAATCATAGGCCCATGGCGCTTGACGAACGCCATAAGTTCCTCCGAGGTTAACGCCCAACTTGGTCGAAGGAGTCAATTGAAAATCAAGGTTACTCCTAAAATTGATCCTATTGAAGTTAAATCCAGCCTGGTAGCCCCTTCCAGTTTCAAATTTCCGAAAAAGATCACCTTCGTACTGGTAATCGATGCTGGTAAAATATTTAACGAAATCGGTTCCTCCTCTTACACCCACGTTGGCATTATAGGCCATGGCCTGGTCCTTGAAGACCACATCCTGCCAATCCACATTGGGATACCGTTCCATTTCCTCCAGGTTGGCAGGAAACCGGTACTTCTCCCGCATGGCCTGTGGAATCATCTCATCCCAGCTATTTGGGCTCAGGGAGAGTTCACGTTCGATCGCCATGTTCCTGACGCCAATCGCATCATAGGAATCCAATTTTCCGGGCAATTTGGAAACAGATTTCATGGTGGTACTGATATTGGCGGTGATTTCAGCCTTGCCTTCGCGTCCTCGTTTGGTGGTGACGATGATCACGCCGTTGGCACCTCTAGAACCAAATACTGCTGTAGCCGAGGCATCTTTCAGTACTGAGATAGATTCCACGGAATTGATGTCCATATTGGCAAAAAACTCCGGCCGCTCCACTCCGTCCACCAAGATCAAAGGAGAATTCCCGTTCCAACTGTTTTGACCCCGAATGACGATCTGTGGCATTTCTTCGCCGGGTGTACCTACACTGGAAGTCGTGATCACTCCGGGCAAGTTCCCAGTCAAGGCCTGTCCCACATTAGAAACCCCTCCGGTGCGCTTTAGCACCTCTCCGTCGGTTTGGGTCACCGCACCCACGATGGTTTCCTTTTTCTGTTCTGCATAGCCCACTACGACCACCTCATCCAAGGATTGAAGGTCTTCCTCCAAGGAAATATCAATGGTACTTTGGGAACCAACAGTAACTTTCTGTTCGATAAATCCCACAAAGCTGAACACGAGTGTTTCGCCCTCATTCACATCAATGGTGTATGCACCATCGATATTGGTCACCGTCCCCCTTGTGGTTCCTTCTATGCGAACGGTAACCCCGGGAATGGGCATTCCATCTGTATCGGAGATTACTTTTCCGGTAACTTCTATCACTTCCGCTGTCAACGGAGCTTCCTTCACGGAAATATCACCGGATTTCTTTTTGGTGATATGGATTGCATTGTCCACCCGGACAAATTTCAGGGATGTTTTTTGCGAAATTTCCTTAAGTACATCGGCTAGAGCGGTATCTTTTCGGTCAATATCCAATTGAACATCCTTAAAGGAGATTTTCCCCTTGTTATAGCTAAACTTAAAGCCAGTCTGCTCTTCCAGTTCGGCTATGACCTGGGCAAGGCCTGTGGATTCCACCTGGATGGTCACCACTATCTCATCCAAACGCTTGAACTGGGCATTCCCTGTGTTTGCCATCAATACAGCCGTAAAAAACAACTGAAAGATAAAAGCACCCACAAAATATCTGGAAAGCATAATGATTTGCCTTAGTATTGTTTTTTCCATACTTTGTTTAGGATTTTAAGTGCATAAAACTTGAAATTGGCCTTTGTCTGGTTTGGCGATTGGATCAAAGGCCCCTAGGGCAGAAAAGGTCACTTCTCTGCCCTTCTTTCAACTGGTATTCCTGTACTGTTTTTTCATAGGTTAATGTTGTTTTGGGTTATAAATTGTTATGTTTTTTCCTTCCATGGCATAGGCAAACTCTGAGGCTATGCCAATTCCCTCTAGGACATACTCCAGTGATTTATCGTGGTAGGCTCCCGAGTATGACCAGTCTGCGGGCATTGAATGTTTGGAGCTGATCTTGACCCCGTACCACCGCTCTAGTTTCATGATCACCTTATCGAAAGGGGCATCTTTAAAGATGAGGTACTTATCTTTCCAACCGCATATTTCCAGGGGATCGAATTGGCCCTTGGTCATGGTTCCATGGGGCACTTTGGTCAACATTTCATTGGGTTTCAATTGCTCCATATCACCCTCTTGGGAGACATAAGTGACACCACCTTCTATCAAGGCCACGGACAAAAAACCTTTATAACTGCAGAGGTTAAAGGATGTTCCTGTCACCCTGACCTCTTCCTCGCCCAGATCGACAACAAATGGTCTCACGCTATCTTTTTTCACCTCAAAATAAGCCTCTCCCTCCACGGTTACCCTTCTGACGTCACCTGTAAAGGTCTCTGGATAGGACAACTTGCTACTGGCATTGAGGTGTACAACCGTACCATCTGGCAACCTAAAACTGGATTTTTGACCGGCGGGATTGCATTTGACAACCATTACTTCCTCAGAATTAGAAATATGCCCGTCCCCCTCCAAATAGTATTTAAAACAATAAACACTGGAAAACATGACAAAAAGTATTGCAGCCACTTTATGCCATCCCTTCCATTCAAAGTCATTTCCCGACCGAAAATCCTTTGGGCGGCTCTCGGCAATAATATTTTCGTATAGATCGGTATAGGCCTTGTCCGAAAGGGAATGGTTTTCCTTATAATCCACAAAAAGAATGATCTCTTTTGCTTTTTGGATGATCTGCGTTTTCTCGGGGTGCTCAGCAATCCATTTTAACCAAAAATGATCAGTTTCATCACTAGGCCTTTTTACCCATCTGATAAAAAACTCATCATTCAGAAAATCCTCAATATCGTATTGACTGTACTTCATATCTTTGTTGAGAGGGGCTTACCTAAGACATTCCCTTGTATCAAACACTTCTTTTAACCTACCCAAGGCCTTATAAACCAACGACCTGGCAGTCTTAACCTCCTTAAAATCCATCAGGTCTGCAATTTCCCTGTAGCTCAATTCCTCCCTGTAAAGCAAAACAATGGCTTGCCTTTCACGCTTTGTCAATTGGTTAAGAGCTTCTTCCAACTCCCTTTTCCTCTCTCCTGAAAGTTCCTGAGCAATCAGCTTGGTCTCATGGGAAGCCTCGATAAGGAATTCATCAGCCATTTCATCGAGTGGCACAAACTCATCCTTTCTTTTTTTCCTGATGAGCTTGAACAGTTCACGGTGAAATACAGTAAATAAGTATCCCTTAATACTATGGACATTCCCCAACCGTAAACGCTTTCTCCTTATGTCCACAAACATCGCCTGCAAACAATCCAACACCCATTCATTTTGATGACATACCTGCATGCCGTAATTGTACAATTCCGCAGCATGCTTCCGGTATATGTAGTTAAAGGCTGATTCATCACCGTTTTTGAACGAGCTCCACACTTCAAGGTCACTTTTATCGGCGTAAACCATCATGATCTTGCTGTGCTTCATGAGGAGCATAGGAAATTCAACTTTATCGTTAATGTTGGTATTTTGGGTCTTTTTCATGATGGAGCAGTCAACTTTTTGACTCTTCACTTATAAAGAGAAGAGGGGCTGTAAAAACAACCTCAAAATTTTTTACTTATTTATTTTTACAAAATCATACACTATAAAAAACCATATTCACCTATTATAAAAAGGCAAATACAGACCTTTACCACAGCAAAACATATATCACCGCTTAGTAACTGAGAATCCGTATTGGGTAATTAGCTTTTTACCTCGGGTTTGAATGGTGCTGGATTTGGGAAAAATATTTTCTATGCCGATAGAAATGGAAAGGAAGTGACTTTTGGTCCAAACGACTCATTCCATTGCCGACTTTCCAGCGCATATCGTATAATAGGAAGGAAATGATGATTGAAATGTAAATGATTCTTCATATTTGGTTCTGGGTTTAGGTTAATCAACAATGTCAATTTACATCCTAACCTTAACAAAATAAACTCAGCAGCATAATTGCAACAATCTGAATTTCAACTACTTATAAAATTCATTGCGTTTATTTCCAGTAAAACAAAATGAATAAAAAATTACGGATTTGTGGGCTAAACACCTTTACGGGTCTTATTTCCCAAAATCGTCATTTCGCTTAAGTGAAAATACTGATTATCAACACATTACAACTATAAAAAGTATTGTAATCACATGGCTCACTATGTATAAATACCATTATTTAATAATATACTGTCCTTTAAAATCGGACTTACTTGACTTGATATCCAGTAAATTTAAACTTCCACTCACTAGATGTCATTGTCCCTTTTTTAATATCATACACATGACAAAAGCCTTAAATCCTCCTTTAAATGGTTCGAATTTGCTCTTATCAGCTCCACAACCCAAAAACGAGGTGAATTTCCGCCTCGTTTTTTATTTATATTACATAAACCAAGCAACAAAAATCGTTTTCATCTATATAATAAGCTTTTAATTCGAAAAATGAATTTCCAAAAACCAATTCTATCAAAAATCAAAATACTGACAACAATCTTCAAAAATCATATGATTTAACAAATGGTTCGATAAATCTCATTGGCTTAGCCAATAGGATTCGAACCAAATTTCACTGAAAATTCCAATATTTTTTTTTGAATTTATCCATCAAACTCTTTTTTAAAGCTAAATATCAAACACATCTAAATCAATCGTTCTTCCAATTGCCCCTTCCAAAGGTAACCGCACTTTTCAACCTTTACTGTGCGGTTAAGGGACAAAGTCTTCCTCCGGATGAAGCGTTGATAATTTCAAGGACACGGTTTGCCTTGTTGAGCAATATCACCTTGAACTCTTCGATAAACTCCAGTTTTGATGCGTCCCAGTTGGCCCTGAGGATTTTGTTGGCCGCCAGAGAGGAGACAATCTGCGGTTTTTCGGAAATCCTTGAATTGGGACGATAGCTCAGGGTGATTTCGGCTACCTGTTCCAAAGCGATCTTCTTGTTGTTGCTGTCCATAACATTTCGTTTTTGATGGTTAGAAATTAATTATGGACACCGCCCCGCTTGAGGGCAACCAAGGCCAAGTGGCAACGGAATAAATGAAGGACATGCGGGAGAGGCAGTGTTTATGCCGGACACTCTTGGCCGCCCCGGCCGGCCGAAAGCTAACTTTGTGCTATGATTAATGAATAAATGGAATCACCTCTGTTATCAAAGGTAACCGTATTCTATAATTAAGTATGTTATGTTGAATTCTGGTAATCAAAAAATCCTACTATAAAAGGCAGGGAATATGCAGCAGGGATAGCGGCGGGGGCATCAACTTATTTTTTCCATAAAACAGTAGCTAAAATCACCCATATTATTACATTAATTGCAAATAAACAGTGTTTTATACCTATATTTATAACATAAAACCAAATAATACCAGATGGGTGCAATAAGGGAATATACGTTTATAGTGTATGATTCAGAAAATTTAATTTGAAATGAGAACTTATGCCTATTAACTAAACTCACAAAGCACCTCCTACCATACTCCCAGAAAATCACCCTAAAAATAACCAGTAATTGAATGCATGAATATGGATAAAATTTTACCCATCAGTATTGTTTTAGATGACCATCTTCTCTTTCTAGATTCATTTTCAGCTTTATTAGAAAGGTTGGAAATTTTCCGAGAGGTTCATTCCTTTCACAAAGAACATGATTTGATTCAGTTTTTGATCCACCATCCACAGGATAAAATTTACTTGTACTTGGACTATTATCTAAATGGAAAAAATTCCCTTCCACTTTTCAACGAAATAAAACGGTTAAACCGCAAAACTGAGGTGATTGTTGTGAGTTCGGTGACTACCCCAATTACCATAGGAAACATCCTGAATTACCAGCCTAGGGCTGTGATCAGTAAGTCCTCAGGTTTGGATTCAATCCTACAGTGCAAAAAGGTCATAGACAACGGAGAGCAATACTTATGCCCAGAAATAAAAAAAATCATTAACAACAGTCCCCAAAAGTCCGATATTCCCTTTAGTTCCAGGGAACTGGAAATTCTACAGTATTTTGCGAAGGGATTATCCATTGTCCAAACTGCAGAACAAACCCATTTGAGCAAGCACACAATAGTTTCTCACAGACGAAAAATGATGCACAAAGCCCAGGTCAATTCGATTACAGAATTACTTGCGTTTGCACGTAGCCTTGAATTGGTATGATTAGGATACCCAAACTGAATACCCCATAGTAAACATGTCATCCCCAAAAACCTTTCTATTATTCTCTATTTACCTCCTCTCCAACTTTTTCGCCAGCCCTACCATTGGTCAAATACAACTGATCAATAAAGAGATAGATCGTCGGTCTATGATCAAGGACAGTATCGACCTTGTAAACCACTATAATCGTCTGGGAGTGCTTTTCAGGACCAGGAATTCGGATAGCAGCTTTCATTACGGCATTAAAGCCAAACACCTGGCCACAAAGTTACATTATCTAAAAGGCCTAACTGACGCAGACCTTATTATTGCCCATTCTTTATACAAAAAGGGGCTTTACGCAGAATCCCTAGAACTTTTGGGAAATTTATTGGCGGATTATAAGGAGCTCAATGATACAGAAAAAATCATTCGGATAAATCTGGACATGGCAGAGATCATAAACAAGGAAATCTATGACAAAAACGAGATAATCCCTTTATTACGTGAAACCATTAAACTGGGAGATCAACTCGAAAAGGACAGCATTATGTCCGAAGTGTACATGACCTATATTAGACTTGGCCCGAAATTGTCCAAAGACAGTATTGATCATTATCTGGAACGGTCTGCTGAAATCGCCAAACGTTATCACGATGTACGCATGCAACACTATAACCGGATGTGGCGGACTCGGATGCTCATCTTGGAGGATGAAATGGAACAAGCTCTTCCACGGGTAAAAGCCATGCTTGAAAGCTCCCGGTCATCCGGAAACCATAGTATGCAGATCAATTGTCTTTTTCAAATGATGGCATTTTATGAGGACAACCCAAGGATGTCCCTCCATTACCTGTATCAAGCAAGGGAGGTGGCTAAAAAAAGTGGTGACAAATATGTTGAAATCTATATTTTAAACTATGGAATAGGAATAGCAAGAGAGCTCGGGGATAAAGATGAGACAATTTACCTGCTCAGCGAATTAAAAAAGGCAAGGGAAGAAGAATGGGAAAAATCCAAAAAGTTCTTTAGTGACTATATCAAATTCAATACAATCAAGGAAGATAATAGGTTACTAAACGAGAAGAACAAGCAAAAGGCCCTATGGATCATAATCACCTCCTTATTGGCCTTATTTACCATCTTGGTCATCTATCTGATAATGCTAGGGAAAAGCCGAAAGGCCAAAGCCCAAATAGATTCCCTAAACGAAACCGCCAGCTTACAAGTAATTGCCATGGAAGAAATGAAGCATGCTGCCATCAAGAAAGAACAACAACGAATGGGGCAGGAACTTCATGACGGTCTATCTGCAACCATTGCAGCAATTAAGCACAATTTGGAAGGCCTGTATATGGAAATGAGTGACCCGGTCCTAAAAAACAGATTGTCCAATCTTACCGAAGATCTGGCCCATGCCTATGCCTTGGCGAGAGATAAAAGCCATGAATGGTACCTCGCCGGAGAAAAACAAGAAAGCAGCTTTGAACAGCAGATTAAAGCGCTAGTGGACAGCGCCCTTCCAGATGGTTCCTATCAAAAAAGTATCCAAATAGACCCAGGATCAATGAGACAGATTGATTTGGATACCAGAATCGTACTATTTAGAATTATCCAAGAGGCCATTACCAATATTATCAAGCATGCCAAGGCCAAAAGGATCAGCTTACTGATCTATGAAGAACCCCATCATTTATCACTTTCCATCAAAGATGATGGGGACGGTATGCCGAAAAAAAACACCAAAAGGAACAAACCATCCATGGGGCTTCAGTCCATACAACGTAGAGTACAATTACTCAATGGCCACCTTTCCATTCAATCCTCAAGTAAAGGTACGGAGATCAATGTGGACATTCCCTTCCCATAAATTCCCACAGAAATTTATTAAATCGCCTTTGAACCGGTGGAAAGGAATGACCTCCACTTTACTATTTCCAATAACTCCACTCCTCACCATCAAACACTGCCAATGCTTTTGCATCTGTATCATAGCACATCATCCCCGGATAGGGACTCGGCACATTGGTATGCGGAGAGGCTATTTTAGGCAGGATCAGGCTTTTATTGGAAGATTCCAATACCAGTGTACCATCAACTGAGGTACTGGTAGCACCGATAACCGATTGTCTATCAGAGTCGGTGCCGTTATAAGGCAACACAGCGCTATTATCCCCTTCATCCGTCAAATTCACCCAGGTCCCATTTTCATACACTTTGACCCTCTGGTCATTTTTATCGTACAGGAATGTTCCGTTGGCAGGACTACTTGGCAATGTTTCAATTGCTGGCAAAATAATTCCTTTGGTTGTCCCACTTGGAAAGTCCAACAAGCCATCACCATCTACCGTGTTTTTTTCGATTGCGGTCTGTCCAAAGGACAAACCACAACCGAAAAAGGATAGGATTAGTATTAATGTGAGCAAACGTTTCATAATAGTTATTTTTTTTTCAAAATATATCAATTCCAATCTATAGACTTATTCGTTACAGCTCCGAACGATCCTGTTCCAAGCAGTACCATTATATAATTTGATACATTGATCCTGTATTTCATATACCAGCATCCCCTCCACTGGGCTTGCTACATCGCTGACCTGCTGTACCCTGGTAATAACAAATCCGCTATCTTCTGATTCGATCACCACAAAGCCATTGGGGATATTGCCCGGCCAACCGGGAGTCAGACCGTCTCTGTCTGAGAAGCCTACTTTAGTAAATTCGGTAGGCGTACCTGTATTACCTGGTTTGGTGCAATATGTAGGAAAATCAGAAATACATGCTGTACCATCCAATTGATTGATATAGCCGGTAATATTTTGAATAAAACTGGCGTTGCCTGTTGTTAAATCAAGCTGATAAATGTCTCCTGCGTTCGTAACGCCAAATATTTTACCGCTGTCCGTGGCAAACATACCTCCAAAAGCTGCACCTACATTCGTAAGTCCAATTTCTGTGATCACACCTGTATAAGGGTCAATACTGAATAGCTTATTGGTGGAGTTGGTAACCGTATATAAAAGATCATCCACAGGATTGTAAGCCATGTCTGCAATGAAATCATCAGTGAATGAACTTGTCAATAAAGTAGCCGTTCTATTAGCTATATCGATACTGTATATAGGTTTTGTCCCTCCATTTCCCCTTACAATGTATGTATTGCCATCTGAAAGGACATCCCCGGCTACAAAACTATCCGATGGTAATCCTGTTACCACACCCAGACTCACGACGCTTCCATCACTACCAACCTTATATAATGTATTTCCAGTTCTTGAAAGGGCGTAGATATAATTATCTACTTTGTTATACCCTATGGCATTATAAGCTACGCCATGTGAATTATCCCCAATAACCGTCATTGTATGTGGTGTCACATTATAATCAACCAAATGCAATGTACTTGGATCTGAAGGGGAAGCAGCAGTTATTAAGTATATATTATCATCACATACAAATGGCGATAAACAACTTAAAAGAGTGCCATCCTTCGACGTACCAATACCTTGTGAAGTACTCCCTGGAATACCATCTACGTCTATAGGATGCATTATGATATTAATTGAGCCATCAGCATTCAAGTCTGCATCTTCATAAATACCATCCCCTTCTAAGGCATCAAAACACCCATCATTATCACTGTCCAAGTCCTGGTAGTCCATTACCCCATCACCATCTGTGTCTGGACAAGCATTTATTTCAATATCCCCAAGGGCAAAATCATCGGAAGCCCCAGATCCAGATACAAAGTCAAACCTTAAATCTCCTGTGCTAGGAATGCCACTTGGCAAATCAATGACCCAATCGGTATATACTGTTCCAATACTAAAGCTGGACAATGAGCCTGTTGCTCCATTTGCATAGGTTATCGTGGCTCCCGAACCTGCGCCATCAGAAGTTTCCAATGTCACGTAATCCACTCCAGCATAAGATATGGTGAGTGTAGAAGCTGTACCACTTCCACCCGGGTTATTTGCAGCTATTTTTGAAATATAGATTTGCTGAGTGCTATAATTGTCCCATCCGGTAATATTTTGCGTAATGGATTGGGTCTGACCATCCCTTTGGAACCTGATGCCATTGCCAAATACGAAAGGGCCTGTAATATTATCCCAAAGGATCTGTGCACTGGTACCGGATCCTGTAGAGTTAAAAGTCCAGTTATTGGAAGTCGCGGTAGAAAATTGCCCGGCACTTAAGAATCCTGGCGAACCGGGCAAATTCGTAAAATCGCCTCTCTTAACGATATTGTTACCACATTCATCAGCATCCAATATTCCGTCGTTATCATCATCCAAATCGCAGGCATCATCAATCCCATCTCCATCAATATCATTTCCCGATGGATTCGGACAAGGCCCGCACTCGTCTAGTTCAAGTACATTGGAAAGCATTGGAGATCCTTCCGCACATGGGTTTTCAGGCTCTACTACCAATTCAAATAAACTGGATGCAAAATCCTCATCAGTGAATATATCACTTGTGATATCCACCACTACGGTAATAGAACTTTCGCCGGCTGGAATGGTAACATCCTCTGTTTCTATATAGGACTCCCCTACCGGGTTGATACCATGGACTCCCGTAACCCCACTATTAAAGGTTACCGATACAATCTCTTGGCCTATATCATAATAGCCTTTTAGGGTGGCTCCAGTGATTTCAGCTCCTTGGTTGTCAAGGTTCAAGGTATAGGTCACTTGGTCGCCGTCCTCGATACATGAAGCATCCACTTCATAGAGTAAGTCCAATGGCGGCTCGGAATACGTACTTGCCTCAAAACCTACGGTACTAAATTCATTGCCTGCCGGATCGATACTGGTATAAGAATTCCCCGTTTCATCCACCGTAAAGTTACTCGTAGTGTTATAGGTAGTCGTCGTACCATCAGTACTCCTAACGTTGATGTACAAATAGGTAGTACCTGGGGGCAACTCCAGTCCGTTTAAAGTGAAGCTGGAGGAATTATACGTATAGGTCGGTGAAGCAGGAAACTCTGAATCATTGTAAGTATCTTCTACGAATTCCAATCCTGAAGGCAAGCTTTGACTAATATCCACCGTTCTGGTATCGCAGTTACTATTGGTAAAACGCATACGCATAGTCGTTTCAATGCAACTTGGTACCTCCTCACTTTGGGTAAAGTCCTGCACCATTGTCACATTATCCTCGGTCGGAGGCAGTGGCAATGCACATTCAAAAGAAATATCGCCCACATTTAGGGACCGTAATGTATTTCTGGAATTTACCCTATCCACTTCCGAAGTAATTACAATTTCCTCAATAGCCCTGTCAAACCTGACGTTCGCAGTGGAATGTAAAAACGCCAATCCACGGTAACGCTTCGTCCCAATCACCTGGTTATCTTGTATTTCATAGGTTGTGGCATCGGTAGGCGGTGCGGCATAAGTGATTTTTGGCATCACCAAGTTTCCATCACAATCGAAACCTTCCACCGTAAACCTATTGGCATTGCTTAGGTAGGTATTGATATTTGATAATTGGAAACTGGCTCCTGATACAGATTGGTTTAAGCTAATGGTATGGGTTACTGCTAAGTTTTGGTTATCGTACCTTCTTGATAGCATCCATCTTCCATAACGTCTTGGCGAACTATTGGGGCCATACTCAATACCGGGAGGATAATTGGCTTCCATGTTTACGATCAAATCCCCCTGATCTGTCGTTCCTATGGTTTCCGGATCCATTACATTGGCGATCCTTTCGGTACTGGCATCCCAACTGCTTCCTGTCTTGAATACAAAGCTTCCGCCTGTACAGATATCACAGGTACTCGGTGCCACAATTCCTGCGAATTTGAGGTATTTGACACCTTCTGGGATCAGAACATTAAAGGTGGCGATCCCGCCTGAATAGGAAGCTGCCGGTATCTTCACCAAATTAGTAGTGAAATTTTCATCATCTGCCATCCACATTTCTATGTCTGTGTTGAAAGTATAAGCGTTTAAATCTGCTTCCAACCATATAGGGTCTGCCGTATTGGTGGTTTCTACACGCCACACTCTATTTGAAGATGATACTGCTGGGTCTAAAGTTTCTCCTGTACATGGATCTGTAGCAAGTGAGGTTTCTCCAGTTGCTTCATTATCCCCGAACAGCATGTAGGTTTCATCGTTAGTAAAGCTTGTTCTTGAAGCATCGAGGTTACTCAATTCAAAATCATTATTGGTAGCAGCCGTTAAGATAGTTCCCGCATTAATACTTTGCGATACTTTTTGTTCGAAGTTACCAATAACCGATTGAGCTAAACCGAAAATATTATTATTAAACGCGGTATTATCAGCACCATTCCAAACAATAGCACTTCCTATAGCTGTTGAACCTAAATAATGCTCGGTATCAACACGATCTAGGGTTATCCCGTATTTAATAGCCAAATAAGAATCTACACTACGTTTTTCTGTATCAGTTAAATCACCTGCATATAGAATAACCTCACTAATTTGTCCATCCCAACCATAAACAGATCCATTTTCAACATTATCACCTCCACTAGCCAAACCAAAACCAGTTTCTACATAATTCATAGGTTCTAATCCTGTACCTGTTGCTTCGGCACTACCGTTTTGCGCTAAGAAAAAGGTTTGATTCTCTGGTGCCGGGTTTGACCCTGTTGTAATAATACTAGGTAATCCCGCTTCCCATACGCCATTTTCTACATAATCACTAAGATTTCTAAACTCTCCTATTTGTGGAGCTGTCCCGCCGGCACCTCCTACGTTACCAACAGCTATTCGCCTATCATTTTCATTAGCACCAGTACCTGTTTGTGATACATTGGTAATACCGAAAATATATTTTCTTTGTCCCAAAGAACTCGTATTTGGCGTCGCTACCGAGAACGTTGTTAAACCTGCTGTACCGGCAGCATAACCCGCCGTTAGGCTATTAAGTGCGGTATGCGGATTGGGTGTAAATTCCATATTCGGATTGAAATTTACAAAATTTGAAGTTTCATTATAGAACGGTTGGCGGTTTACATCTGCTTGGACAACTGTTTCTATACCACCCACTTGATCTTGTAAAGCACTTACTTTATCAACATTTAATGTTACTCCTTTATCTGCTCGATACCAACGAGCAATACCACTGGCAACACCCGCAGGAGCATTTACATAACCCGCTAACGTAAAATATTCTCCATCGTTTAAGGTTACTGTTGCCGTATTGTACACCACTCCATTAACCGTAACGTCTGTAGTCATTTCGGTAAAGGTGTCGGTATTATCAAACGTTTCATCTGCCGATTGCACCAAGTATAAATTTGAAATACCTGCTGGCCATGCCACCGTAACATTACCGACGGCATTGGTGTTTTGTACTTTCCAAATGGCTGCAAATCGCGAATTCACTTCTCCATTAGCTCCTGCTGTATAACTTAAAGATTCGCTTAAACCTTGCAATAAACCATTATCGCCAACCATTAAAAATTGTCCATCATTAAGTGTATTGGTATTCGCTGCATTGGTATCAAACAGTGAACTTCCCACTCCTAAAATCAGTTTTTGGTTATCATTGATGCTTGTTGATTGTTTTTGGTGAAGTGCTGAAGTAGCATCGTTAGCAATTCCAAATACGTTATTATAGTAATTACTGTCTGTACCATCCCAAATAACAGTACCTGTAGCACTTAAATAGTCTCTGCTCTGCTCTGCACTTAATGTTTGCCCATACTTAATGGCAAGATATGATTCTACTCTATTAAACTCTTCATCGGTCAGCTTGTTATCAAAAACAATCATTTCATTTTGCTGCCCTTCTAATTGATAACCGGCATCAGCCTTTCCTACCATAAAGGCATTGCGATCAGCATCAAGTCGTACATCGGTTATATTTGTATCATATGTTTGATGAAAACCACCAAGTGTAATATCTACAAGATTATTTCCGCCAACACCAGCTCCATTTTCCCAAGTTCCGCCTCCAATGTATGGTCCATCTATTGTGTAAGTGCTTACGGGATCATATTCTCCTAATCTGGGGTAAAATAAAAAATCATCATCGGTAAACCTGTACAAACCTGGATCATCCATATCATTTCCACGTCCACTAAGCCCAAAGCCTATAAAGGGTGCCAAATCACTTGTACTTCCAGCAGAGAATAGGGCGCCTTGGCTTCTATCAATAATATAGCCATTACTATCTATTGGATCATACTGTAACCATTTTTCACCTCCTGTATAAGTTACCGTTGGATTAAAGTTGACCAAGGTGGTTGTATTTGAATAATCAGGTCGGTAATTAGCGTTAGATTGCGACAACGGAAAAGGATTATTGTTAAACTCATTCCACTGTTGAATAGTTGAAGCATCTGTTGCATTGGTTGTACCAGCATCAGAAAATAGTGTGTTTGCCGCATCTGCCCTATACCAGGCTGCTGCTGTAACCCCGCCTGGAGCATACATATACCCTGCAAGAGTGAAAAACTCACCATTATTTAACGTAACTGTAGCCGTATTATAATTTACACCATTGATACTTACCGTATTATCCATTGCGGTAAAGGTATCGGTGTTATCAAAAGTTTCATCAGTTGATTGGACTAGGTATAAATTTGAAACGCCTTCTGGCCAAGCTATTGTTACATTACCGACACTATTGGTATTTTGTGCTTTCCAGATAGACTCAAAACGGAAATTGGTTGCTCCATTGGTACCTGCAGTATATAATAAAGGTGTTTTCAGGTTTTGCGCAAGACCGTTATCACCTACCATTAAAAACTGTCCTTCAGCCAACGTATTGGTATTATCGGCATTAGTATCAAAAAGTGAACTACCATTCCCTATGATCATCTTTTGACCCGAGTTGATACTCATGGACTGTTTTTGGTGCAATGCAGAAATTCTATCATGTGCTATCCCAAACACATTATGGTGGTAGCTGGCATTGGTTGTGCTTCCAGCCCACACTTCATTGCCTTGGGAATCCAAATAATCGTATGTCCCGTCAACAGCATCCATAAGTGTCTTGCCATTTTTGATTGCCAAATAAGAGCGGACTTTTTGTTTTTCATTGGGGGAAAGTTCCCGCTCATAAGCAATCACCTCACCGATCAAACCATTATTGACTTCAGCTTGGGAACCCAAAATACTTCCATTGGCTTGCAATGATCCTCCAGCCGACCTGGTCTGCGATGTAGATGCATTACGCCCATTTAATCCGTAGTTTATCCCTGAAACATCGACCGTATATGACACATCAGTCAATAGCAATTCGTTATCAGGATATTCATTTGGAAATGCAGATGATGTAGAATTATAAAGTACAATATTATCATTTAGCTTGGTTACAGTAGGGAAATTTGCATTAGCTAGACTACTTCCTGTAGTAGTGCCACCAAATCCCAAAATATCCCGATAGCCACTGGTGCCGCCGTCCCTTGTCAGTGTTGCTGTAAAAAACGTCCCACTTAATCCATTGGCAGAAAAAGGCTGGCCACTGGGAACTACCATAAATCGCCCGTCGGCTGATGCATCGCCACCAAAATCAATTACTGGATTAAAGTTGTATTGATCTGCAGCCACAAAGGGTTGTCGGCTGGCATTGGTTTGAGTATAATCATTTGCGTGAATAGAGTAATCGGTCCATGTATCAGTCGAAAACCCATTATCTGCTCTTAACCACACGCGCAAATCATCGATTACACCTCCTGGTGCAAATGCATAGCCTGCAAATGTAAAGAATTCCCCATCAGCTAAGGTTACGGTTGCTGTATTGTAAACCACTCCGTTTACCGTAACCTCATCGGTCATAGGCGTATAGGTATCTGTGTTGTCAACAGTCTCATCGGTTGACTGTACCAGGTACAAATTCTCTATTCGTTTTGGCCAAGCGATAATCACTGTACCAACAGCATTGGTGTTTTGTGCTTTCCAAATAGACTCGAAACGGAAATTGGTTGCTCCATTGGTACCTGCAGTATATACTAAAGGTGTTTTCAGGTTTTGCTCCAATCCATTATCACCAACCATCAAAAACTGACCATCGGTAAGGGTATTGGTATTATCGGCATTAGTATCGAAAAGTGAACTGCCCGCTCCAATAATAAGTTGTTGTTCTTCCCCTTCACTTTTGGATTGTTTTTGCAGCAAGACCGAAGCATCATCACGCCCCAAACCAACTATATTATGATGGTATGTTGCATTTGCCGTTGCATCCCACACAATTTGGTCGGCTGAAGACGTGTAATCATGTCCCGTTGTTAAGGTAATACCATATTTAACTGCTAAATAAGAATGTATTTTTTCAAGATCGGCATTTGCCATATCATCCCCTACAGGATTATGATAAACGATTACTTCGGCAATCTCTCCCAGGAAATTATCACCTGTAGTACCATCAGCCCCCATATAAGCCCCGGTAGTTGGCAAACTGTATGTTCCTCCTGAATATGGGTAAGGAGCAGGGTAAACCTTTTCAAGCCCATTATAAAACCCACGCTGGTCCCCTTGTCCAGGTGTTTTAGGAAGAATAGCCGAATAAATTCCAAAATCGTCCGGTGAGTTTATGGCTGCAGCTGCTACATTGTAATTATTCCCGATAGTAGGAAAGGCTGTATTCCCTCCACCTCCTGAATAGAAAAATCCATCATCATTTCCTGAAACACCAAATAAATTACGGGCTGCAGTGCTTCTATTAGTCCCTTTTGCCACTACTATATAATGTACAGAGCCTGCAGTGTTCAAATAAGGGGTTGAATTATTACTCAAGTAATTATTAGTTCCATTAAACGTAACGGTAGGATTAAAATTCCATGTATTCACATAAGTTGTATGGTCATTATAGGGTAATGTTGGTGTATTATTTGGTCCAAGACTTACGTTTGTTGGAGAAAAGGAATCCCATTGTGTTACATGGTTTGACCCATCTGTTGCAACACCACTGTCTGCTCTATACCAAACAGATAAATCTGTTACCACCCCACCTGGCGCTTGACCAAAAGCGATAGATAGAGAACCAAAAAAAACTACCAGTAAAAATATTCCATTCAGATTGCTTATGATCTTCATATTATCTCTATTAATATTTTAGCTTTATTAGCTTTAAAAGATGGTTACTAGTGTTCTCCAAATTGACAAAACAGTGAATCATTAATTGTCAAGGAATTAGAACTTCAATCATTGAAGATGATTATGCTCTAACCTTACGGATTTCCCCATGT
The DNA here is from genome assembly GCF_005281475.1 of Echinicola rosea. NCBI lineage: Bacteria > Pseudomonadati > Bacteroidota > Cytophagia > Cytophagales > Cyclobacteriaceae > Echinicola > Echinicola rosea. The sequence continues at coordinate 5,404,077 of NZ_CP040106.1, forward strand.
TTTGATGAAGTCTTTACCAACCAACCTGTCAATTATAAAAACTACCTGAAAAATTCAGGTAGTTTTAAACATAGGACGCCTATTTATGGCGCTTCCACAACATACTCCACGATGATATAGTAATCTCCCGCAGGATGAAGTGTTGTCATTGAGCCCGCCGTACCCAGGATCAGTTGCCTGGTACTATCATCATATTCGATAATATTAGTACTAATGGACCCTGTAGATTTACTGACGAAACGGACACTGATCAAAGTGGCGCCCGTCGGAATATCACTTCCTGACAAATCCACCAAATTGGTATTGCTAGCCAAGGTAATATCTGCCACTACTTCAAATACCGGCTCATTGTTCAACCATTCCTTTCCTGTGTCCTGACTGGTAGATCGGTAGTGTACCTGTTGGGATTGAACCACTGAGACATCTGCCGAAAGGACATTTCCGCTTGCATCGGTATAAAGTATGTTTTCAACTGGAGTGGCCCCACTATTGTCCCGGGAGTTTAAATAATTATGAAATTGCAATTCACCCGCATCATCTATTGTCAGCCTTGTACCACCGTTGGTGATAAAATTCAAAGGTTGTGCAAAGCCTGTGGTCATTCCTATATTGAATGCATCCATCGTAGGGCCATCTGCAAATAGCCGGGCGGTATTCCCAGAAAATTCTAAATTGATTTGGTTACCATCTGTATTGGAACTTCTAAGATTATCACCATTCACTTCAATTAATCCGTCTGTTCCTTGAAATCTCAACCAGTTTTCCGTACCGCTGACTGTCCTAAGTCCGGGTAGAGTCCCGTCCGTATTGTAAATATTCAAGGTAGAACTGGGCACATATAGTGCGCCATCTGTACCTGCTACAATAGTGTTCCCAGCGTCGATAGATATCAGATCCAGCGACTGTGTATTTCCATCTTCTATGGTCGTGGACAATGCTCCCCCAGAAATGCTCAGGTCAGTAATCTGTTGATTATCAGTATCAATATCATCGGCCAAATCTGCCAAGGCGAGCTGCACGGTGCCCCCTTCACTGTCCGTTAGGATCAGGTTGGTCCCGTCCTCTGTCAGACTGGCATTGGTCGTATTCGTATCGATATCCCCCAAAGCCAAGGTAACTGTCCCCCCTTCACTATCGGTCAGAATCAAGTCCGTACCGTCCTCTGTCAGACTGGAATTCGTAGTGTTCGTATCAATATCGTCGGCCAAATCTGCCAAGGCAAGCTGCACGGTACCCCCTTCACTGTCCGTTAGGATCAGGTTGGTCCCGTCCTCTGTCAGACTGGCATTGGTCGTATTCGTATCGATATCCCCCAAAGCCAAGGTAACCGTACCCCCTTCACTATCGGTCAGAATCAAGTCCGTACCGTCCTCTGTCAGACTGGAATTCGTAGTGTTCGTATCAATATCGTCGGCCAAATCTGCCAAGGCAAGCTGCACGGTGCCCCCTTCACTGTCCGTTAGGATCAGGTTGGTCCCGTCCTCTGTCAGACTGGCATTGGTCGTATTCGTATCGATATCCCCCAAAGCCAAGGTAACCGTACCCCCTTCACTATCGGTCAGAATCAAGTCCGTACCGTCCTCTGTCAGACTGGAATTCGTAGTGTTCGTATCAATATCATCAGCCAAATCTGCAAGGGCAAGCTGCACGATGCCCCCTTCACTGTCCGTTAGGATCAGGTTGGTCCCGTCCTCTGTCAGACTGGCATTGGTCGTATTCGTATCGATATCCCCCAAAGCCAAGGTAACCGTACCCCCTTCACTATCGGTCAGAATCAAGTCCGTACCGTCCTGGGTCAGACTGGAATTCGTAGTGTTCGTATCAATATCATCGGCCAAATCTGCCAAGGCAAGCTGCACGATGCCCCCTTCACTGTCCGTCAGGATCAGGTTGGTCCCGTCCTCTGTCAGACTGGCATTGGTCGTATTCGTATCATTGTTAGCTACTATAGTATTCACTTCAGTATAAATACTACTAGAATTATCTTGCAACTCGGTCAATACATCACCAACCACATCAATGGTAATGGTATCTCCATTTGCATTGGTCAAGGTATAAGTACCATCACCATTATCTGCCAAAGTCGTGGTATTGGCATCAAAGGTAATCGTTGTCCCATCTCCTGCAGTGTGTGTAAAAGTTCCATCTCCATTATCTACTAATTCGTCACTACTTGCAGCTACAACAGTTTCTATCTCATTTATAAAGTCACTGTTACTGGTAAGTGTATTGATGAAACTGGAGTTATTAGCGATTTCATCCAATGAAACTTGAACCTTATCGCCCTCGCTGTCGGTCACCGTGAGTGAATCGTTCTCTACCGTAAAGCTGTTGTTTATCGTATTGAAATCGCTCCAGTCGATCACCTGCTCGGCACCACTGTCATCGATATAGGTAAAAGTACCATCGGTCTGGTCATAGGTCACATTGCCAAAATCCTCCTCCAATAATTGCGTGATCTCATCTATAAATTCACTGTTGTTGGAAATCGTCGTTATGAACGCCGAATTGGCCGCCACTTCCTCTAGGGAAAGCTGTACCTTATCACCCTCGCTGTCGGTCACCGTGAGTGAATCGTTCTCTACCGTAAAGCTGTTGTTGATCGTATTGAAGTCGCTCCAGTCGATCACCTGCTCGGCACCGCTTTCATCGATATAGGTAAAAGTACCATCGGTCTGGTCATAGGTCACATTGCCGAAATCCTCCTCCAATAATTGCGTGATCTCATCTATAAATTCGCTGTTGTTGGAAATCGTCGTTATGAACGCCGAATTGGCCGCCACTTCCTCTAGGGAAAGCTGTACCTTATCGCCCTCGCTGTCGGTCACCGTGAGTGAATCGTTCTCTACCGTAAAGCTGTTGTTGATCGTATTGAAGTCGCTCCAGTCGATCACCTGCTCGGCACCGCTTTCATCGATATAGGTAAAAGTACCATCGGTCTGGTCATACGTCACATTGCCGAAATCCTCCTCCAATAATTGCGTGATCTCATCTATAAATTCGCTGTTGTTGGAAATCGTCGTTATGAACGCCGAATTGGCCGCCACTTCCTCTAGGGAAAGCTGTACCTTATCGCCCTCGCTGTCGGTCACCGTGAGTGAATCGTTCTCTACCGTAAAGCTGTTGTTGATCGTATTGAAGTCGCTCCAGTCGATCACCTGCTCGGCACCGCTTTCATCGATATAGGTAAAAGTACCATCGGTCTGGTCATACGTCACATTGCCGAAATCCTCCTCCAATAATTGCGTGATCTCATCTATAAATTCACTGTTGTTGGAAATCGTCGTTATGAACGCGGAATTGCCCGCCACTTCCTCCAGGGAAAGCTGTACCTTATCACCCTCGCTGTCGGTCACCGTGAGTGAATCGTTCTCTACCGTAAAACTGTTGTTGATCGTATTGAAGTCGCTCCAGTCGATCACCTGCTCGGCACCGCTTTCATCGATATAGGTAAAAGTACCATCGGTCTGGTCATACGTCACGTTTCCGTTCCCCTGTCTTTCTAGGAGGGCCATGATCTCAGCATAGACGTTTCCATCCTCGGAGATGTTTGTCGCAACAACAGATGGTATATCGATCATCGACTCATTGCCTTGCTCATCGGTGTAGGTAAATGTACCATTACCGTTGTTCTCCAAGGTAGAAACCGTCTCATCGAGCAGCTCACTTATATCCAACGGGACCAAATCTCCGTTTTCGTCGTTGTAGTAAAACCGATCAGCTTCTTGGTCATAGACAAGCATGTTATTGGATGCGGGGCTTCCCCCGCTCCAGGCAAGCCGTCTCCACTTCCCGTCATACCAATAATAATATCCTGGGACAATCATGTCATTATCGGTAATATTGAACACCAATAGGCTTTCTACGTTACCATCGGTGATCGTACTCTCATCTGTAATGTCCTCTAGGGCCACCTGCGGGATCAGGATCCCACGGTCCGAAGCTACCACTTCCAGTTGGGAAGACATGTTCGGATCTTCGGTACCTATTCCAACCTGAGCCATGGCCGTACTTCCCATGACCAAACAAAAGGCTAAAAGTATTACTCTTTTCATAGCTATCATTCTTTAAAATTTATTGACCAACTGAGTTCCTTTATTTTATAATGACAGAAAAGTTCAATGCACGAGCATTCCTTCCCCTGTCTCATTCCTTTATTACCTGTATCCATCCTTTAAATTCCTTTTCCTCTCCACTGGGCTCAGTGACTTCCAGAATGTAGAAATAGGTACCTGCGATAAGTCCACTTGCATTCCAGTCATTTTGATAATTTTCTACGTCAAGTACCTCATCATTCCATCGATTAAGGATCACTATCCTGTTACTGGTAAACCTATTGAGACCACGTATCTCAAATAAATCGTTATCCCCGTCGTCATTTGGAGTGATCACATTGGGAATAAAGAAGGCATTAATGTTGTTTTCATCGGTGGCGGCATTGTCCGAAGGATCACCATCCTCTTCAGAGGATCCTACCTCGGCATAATTTGTGATTGGACCGGCATTACCTGCAGTTACCCGAAGCTTGATTATCATCTCGTCCCCGGCCCTGAACAGTGGGACACTCCAAGTCAGTACCTGACCCATGGCTTCCATATCCCATTCCAGCAGCCCAAAGGCCGATTCCACTTCCATACTTTCATATTCCACCCCATTGGGCAGGTTGTCCACTATTACTACATTAGAAGCATCCACCCCACCATTGTTCTGTACCCTGATTTCATATTCAAATACATCCCCTTCATAAACAGATGCTTCGAACGAGGTCTTTGATATCGACATATTGGTCATATTAGCCGACATCACTGCCAGAGTAAATATGCCATCATCCTCCAAAGGGTCAGGTGTTGTCACCGTTTGGCTATTACCGTCCACATCCCCGCCTAAGTTGGTCCACAACGATTCCCCCTCGTCCCATTTTGCCACCACGATATCACTGGTTACTCCCAAAATAAAAGCAGGGGTTGTGACATCTCGCCAAGAAAGGGTCAGACGGACATCGTCATTATCATTACCATTCTCCAGGAACAGCTCCCAATATTCCGCATCGTCAATCAGCTCTAAACCTTCCTCTTTTTGTTCCCTAGGATATGATCCGTCGGGATCTTCAAAAAAGTATTTGGTATGGAATTCAACATCGGAGTCAGAAGGTGCTGATATTCCTGCAAACCTGAAAAAACCACCATCACCGACAGGGTAATCAAAATCCTCATCTCCTCTTTTTTCGACATAACCGTCCACATGGCTGGCATCTGACGCTCCTTCATAGGTACTGCCACGCTCAAAAAGCACTAGTCCGCCATTTCCATCGGAAAGAACCACCCCGTCCACAAACCTGGAAACCCCGGAAATACTGATGTCGCCGGAAAGATGAAAGGCATTTTGGTGATTGGGATTTTCAAAAAGCACATTGTTGAGATTTGATATTTGACTACCACTGATATCCTGAACACCGTTTTTTCCTACAAATCGGGTATTCCCCTCATCCCCCTGACTAAAAGTCACTTCTCCATCATTGTTAAAATGAGCATACAGGTACAGGTCCCCATCATTGAGCAACTTTCCCGTTTCGGTATTGTTCAAATCAAAATTACTGGACACCACTGTTCCGCGCTTAATACTCATAGTACCCTTGTTCACCGTCTGGGCCGACACACCGGCTCCGGAAACCATTGCCAGAACCGTCAAAAGGAAAAATGATTCCCTCAATAAAAATTGTCCACGTTGTCTCATTGTTTCACCTTGATTTCAGTTCTTCTGTTCAATTGATGGATTTCTTCACTGCAGGGGATATCCTTGCAATCCTCTACTGGGGAAGATTCGCCGAGTCCGGAATAATCCAGTCGGCCTTTGTTTATCCCTCTGTCGATCAGGTATTGGGCCACTGTCCCCGCCCGCTCTTCCGACAGCTCCTTATTGTAGGCTTCGCTTCCTCTGATATCAGTATGCCCTTGGAGCTCCAAGCGGAGGTCATCATTATTTTCAAGTAACAGGACCAATCGCTCCAGTTCCATTTTGTCTTCAACCCGGAGGTCAGTCCTGTCAAAATCGAAGTGGACCATAGGAACACCTGTATACTCTTCGATCATCTGCATGGGCTGCAGCTTATTACACCAATCTTCCGGCAACATGCCACCGGGAACGGTCATGCCCTCTTCAATTTCCAATGAGATGACCAGTTCGGTCCTCCTGTTGAGTTGGTGCAGTCCTTCGGGGCAATGGTCACCATCCGCACAATCGTTTACCAATTGTTCTTCCCCGTGCCATTCGGCAGCTATTCTTGCCGCATCCACGCCTCTGCCCACAAGGCTGGCCTTTACATTTTCGGCTCTTTGCCTACTCAGCTCCACATTATATTGTCTTGACGCCCTGGAGTCGGTGTGCGCTGAGACCTTGATACGCAGGAAGGGATATTCCTTGAGCAGCTTAGAAGCCCTGTCCAAAATCTTGGAGGCATCTTCCCTTATGGAACTCTTGTCAAGATCATAATAGATGATATCGACATATACCGTCCTATTATCCGGTACGGGCACAAGCCTGTATTCCCTTTCAATGGTCCCCGGTTCGGTTCCCTTGGTGGTAATATCAAGGTCTTCGACACTGAAATATCCTTTCTTGGTCAGTTCAAGTTCATATTCGGTATTACCGGAAAGGACCCCACTATAAACCCCTTCATCCTCCTGTGCCATTTCCACCTGTTCGCCCTGTTCGTTTTGGACCATAAGCCTGGCCCCTTTCACGGGAAGCCCGTTGCAGTCCACTGTACTGACCACCAGCTTCCTCAGGGCCCGGGCCACCTGCCGGTAGATATTGTCCAGTCCTGAATCTCCTCTTCTGTTGGAGCTCAAGTAAATCTCATTGTCCGGATATTGACGGTAGGCAAAATCATCCTTGCTTGAATTATAGGGCTCATCCAAAGGGGCAATATCAGAGAAACTCCCTTCCTGTAGATCCACTTGGTAGACATCCAGTCCTCCATGGCCCTGGTGTCCGTTGGAGGCAAAAAAGAATTTGTCCGAATCCACAAAGGGATCTCTTTCGTCACCCGCAGAATTGACGGGCTCCCCTACATTTACTGGCTCACCGAATTCAAAATCACCGGAATACCCTACATAGTAGATATCATATCCGCCATGTCCACCTTCCATGTCCGAAGCAAAATATAGCCGTTCGGCAGATTGGTCCACAAAGGGCGTCACCATTCCATGTTCAAGTGTGCTGTTGAAGGGAAAGGATTTGATATTGGCTACTTTGTCCCCCTGCAGCTCTCCGTAAAAAATCTCCGGGCTGACCGTGAACGTTCTTTTCTGCTTGGCTTTTCTGATGCTCCGTGTAGCCGAGAAAAACAAATACTCCTTGCCCTCTGCCTTGACAATGGACGGGTCACTTACATTTAAAAAGTCATCCCTGTCCATCTGCAGTTGGATAATCGCTCCATTCGGATCTTTCTTGTAAATTTTCAGGTATTCCCTCCCCGTCCAGTCCGAAAATTCCTTGTCGTACAGTTGGTTCCTGGCATCGAACCGGATTCCCGGAAATGACTTTTCTTGGGCTTTAGTGTCCCTGTCGGAAACAAAATAGAGGTTCCCTTCTCCATCCCTTGCCCCCATAAAATCAGCGGCACTTAAGGTATTAAGCTCTGCCGCCAGCTCCAGTTGATCCTCTTCGGCCTTGTCACTGACTGTCCGGTACATCAACAGGTCCAGGGGATCCATATTTGAAGGATCAAGACCGAGCTGCCTTAGTTTTTTCAGTGCGTCGTCCTCCTTTCCCACTGCATAGGAAGACTTCAAATAATTTTCTGCATCATCAACAGATGGGTTTTCTCCAATTTCCATAGCCTTTCCCCACCATTCATAGGCTTTTGCATAATTATTCGATTTGGCATAACATTCGGCAGCTCCTTTTGCAGAGCGATAAGTCTTCCTTCTTTCAAATGCTCTGGTATAACCTTCCACTGCCTGAGCATAATTTGCCAGGGCAGATTGTTCATCTGCATACCTTAACAATGCATTTTGACCATTTGTGGTGCTCCAAAATGCGCAGGACAGAAAAAGTGTCAACAAAAGGGTATAATTCTTCATCATCTTTAGAACCATCTTTGATTTCTCATCCTGGCTTTACGGGGAGACAGGTAATACCCCAGAGATATCTCATGTGAATTGTGCCGCATCCCTGAAAGAACATTCAAGTTCTGGTCATAGGCATATCCTATCCTCAGATCGGGAGTGGCAAAGACCTCAAGGATCAACGCCAAGGCATTCCTATTGGACAGCCTTTCATCAAGATTATTTTTCCACCATTTTACGTTAGACCGGAAGGAGCCTCCAAGCCATAGCCGCTCATGGAAAAGAAACATGGCATTCAGGTCAAAATTGGTCGGAGCCCCTTTTACCTCTTTTACAAGAATTGATGGTTTGAATTTCACTGCTTCGCTCAAAGGCAAAAGGGTGCCGGCGGTGAAATAATAATGGAAGTCGTGGTAGGCCAGGGCGATGTCCTCTCTCTTGACCTGTTTTTTCCCAATCATGTTATAGGCACTTAACCCAATATAGAAATCACTTGTGTTGAAAAATATCCCCGCATTCATATTAGGAGTGTACAGGTTGGTTATCCCATCTGACAATACATCATCAGGATAATCATTGGGATCAAGCATGGAATGGTCCAAGGCATATTCGGAAACGCCCGCACTTACACCAATCCCCAAAAACGACTCATGACCCGTCTGGATCCGGTAGGCATATGTCAACAGCCCGCCTGTCGTGCGTGCAGCGCCAAGCTCATCATTAAGGAAGAGTACGCCAAAACCCATTGTTCCCTCATTTGCACTGAAATCGGCTGATACTGAAAGTGTTTTGGGCGCACCTGGAAAGTTGGTCCACTGGGAACGATACGTCGCTTGTATATAGCCTTCCTGCTTGTACCCTGCATACCCAGGATTAATATGCATGCCATTGAAAATATACTGGCTAAATTGTGGGAGTTGTTGCCCGTGACTATTACAAACAACTAGAAAAACTCCTGCAAACATCAAAAAAAAGAATCTTAAATATGTTTTCATAATTACTTTCCTTATATTGCCTGCTCAAGACGTTTACTAACACTACACCTCAGATAACCAAAACCATTTAGATTCGCTTCAACTAAATAGAAGAGGCTTAGCACGTTTAACTTTAACTGCCCCTGCTGGTTAAATTCAGAGGCAGTATGATATTGTCTGGCCGCAATACCCAAGATTGGTATGCTCTTAATTGTAGTATAAAATTTGTACTGCCTGTTCATAGATAATTATGTTTTAATATCTCCGCTGACTATAGGATGCTTAAGAGATGAACTGAAAAAACCGTTAAACCAACGCTGAATTCTATCATAATTATTGGTTTATCTAAAATTGATAGACCTACACATTTGAGTTAAATCACAAAAGATTCGATACAAATGAACAAAATCCAATAAACTGATCTCTCACATGTCCCTATGGGACATCGAGAATAAAATTTTGCTCAGCTTTCATAAACGAAATAAACATAAAATCATCAGTTTATTGCACAGACAATTGTCAACCCTTGAATAAATACCAATTTCAAGCTACTCATTACCAAAAAACAGCATTTTTTTGTGATACCTTTCAGTAGTTTTAACTATTTTATGGCATTGCAACCACCCATTCCAAGCAAATAATATTTTACAACTAAAGAAAAAACGATTTGAAAATATAAAATATGATCTTCGTAAAAAACATGTTCTACCTACCTTGGTAGATGATAGATGTTTTTACAAAAAACAACCGTAAAGTAGTGAACCATATCTCACCATAATCAGAGATTTTTATTATGGGATAGTTGAAGATTTATAGAAAATGTCCTTACAAACCTAGATTCTAAAAACACATCAATAAAAAACCTTCCTCGGTGATTTACACATCCTTCTCCTATAGCCATGCATTCAAAAAAATGGAGAAGCTCCTCTTCCAAATAACTTATTCTAATGATCATCACAAATTATTGTCATATTCATAAAATAGGCAACATGTTTTTGTTATTGTTTGTTTGATCTCACATAAGTAGCACAATTAACTTGCTAATGGTGCCTAGCTTTAAAATTATGAAGCACCAAAAAGCAATAATATATGACCACCATCGGCTCTTTAGTGACTCCTTTTCTTGTATCATGGAAAGATCGGATCTTTTCCAGTCCATCCAATCTTTCTTTGACGATAAAGAACTTGTACAACATATCATATCAGAAAGTCCAGAACCTACAGTTTTGTTTATAGATTTCATAATGGATGATGCTTATTCCTTGTTCTTAATAAATGAAACCCGGCGCCTCAACAGAAACCTGAAAGTGGTGGTGGTCTCTGGAATTTCTTCCCCTTCACTCATCAAAACTATTATAAGTTATCGGCCACATGGGTTTATCTCAAAATCTTCTGGCTTTGATGAAATAATAAAGTGCTTAAAAAAAATCGAGGACGGCCAATTTTATTTATGTCCGGAAATCCAAAATGTTCTGACTAATTACGAAAAAATAGAGAAAATACCATTTACATCAAGAGAGCTACAAATTTTACAACTATTTGCTCAAGGATTTTCAATTGACAAAACTGCAGAATTGGTTCACTTAAGTAGGCATACCATCGTTTCACATAGAAGAAAAATGATGAAGAAGGCTGGTTGTAAATCCATTATCGAATTGTTGGCATTCTCACACAAGCATGGATTAATATGACTTTAAAACACTAAAGTTTCACATTATTATTTCGTCATGCTTAAGTTAAACAGCCTGTTATCATTATGGATAGTTAGTCCATAGGTACAATTATATCAGTTTGTTTTCGTAAATCTCTATCCTAATAATGCGTATTAATTTCAACCAAAAGGAATTCGTTTATACAACATATATAGGGAAGACCTTCTCTAAACCAAAAAAAATATCCCCAATTATCCAGATGGGGTCATTGGTAGTTTATAACCATGATGATATCGTTTTACGTTTTGTAATTGAGGATATAAATAACAGGATTTATCATCACTTCACTTTAAATGAAATTCATCAAAAAAGCATAGACGAACTATTCCAAATACTTACTAGTGCCTGATCAAATTAAGACATCCTAAATATTCATTGACACTGATAGGGCATTAGATGCTACGCCTTCTCCTAAATGCTCCTAAGTTGAATGATTTGGCTCCGGTTGGACTGCAATACGGAAACCTAATCATTTAGTAAGAAATTTTCCCTTCCCGGGGGCTAGCCTCCGGGAAGGGAAAGGACAGTGTTGAGATAAGACTCCCTCGCCCCTTTGAGTATTCTCCTTCCGATCTCAAATACCCGCCAAAAGCCTTAAATCCTCCCCCAAGTGGTTCGAGTTTGCTCTTATCAGCTCCACGACTTAGAAACGAGGTGAATTTTCGCCTCGTTTTTTTTATATTACATAAACAAATTAACAAACATCGTTTTCATCTATATAATAAGCTGTTAATTCGAAAAATGAATTGTCAAAAACCAATTCCTTCAAAAATCAAAATACTGACAAAAATCATATGATTTAACAAATGGTTCGATCAATCTCATTGGCTTAGCTAGTAGGAATCGAACTAAATTTCAAATAAATTTGCGTCCAATAACCATTAATTATTCCGTATAAATGGAATAAACTTATTTTTAAAGTTAAAATCCGAAACAAACTTAAACCAAGCGTTCTTCCATTTGACCCTTCCAAAGGATATATCCCTTTCTTGGATCCGAATAATCATGGTTTAACCTACTGAAACTTTCCGGGGACCTTTCAATAAAAGCTTGCCTTCCCTTATCCCCATCCAAAGGAAGGGGATTTGTGATAACCCCTGTAAGGGGGTAAAACTGCTCTTGCCCCCTGAGGAGGCAAGGGAGGTGTTGTCCCCTCTGTTAAACTTTATTTACTTTTCAAATTTCTTTTCTTGCTTTTCCTGGTATTCCACATATCGTCTGATCATTTCTGAATCAAGACCTATCGTATCTACACAGTAGCCCTTGGCCCAAAAGTGATTGCCCCAATAGGGGCGCTGCTTCAACTACTTGAACCTACCAAAAACCCTTATTGCCGTACGTCCTTTTAGCACACCAACAATTTCTGATATGGATACTTTTGGCGGTACCTCGATGATCAGGTGAACATGGTCCTCCTGAACATTTAGTGCTTCTATCTTGCAACGCTTTTGCTCGCTGAACAGATGAATGCAGGTTTCTACTTCTTCCTTTATTGTGCCCTTCAGCACTTTATACCTATATTTAGGCGTCCATACTATATGGTACTTACAATGCCAAATGGCATGAGATAATCTATTGAATCGACTCATTTGGTTACTTTCTTTTGTTGTGGGGACAACATCTTGAAAGTTAACCTTGAGTCGGTTTTTAGGCAAACCCGTGAAACGGTCTCTGACCACGTTCACAGAACGTGGATTTCTAAGTTTATATTAAAAAAATCGTAAAACTCCTCATAGTCAAAATACCCTTTGACTTTATTATGGTATTGCATTAGATCACGACAGAAGTCAAATTCAAAGTCATAACTGGTTTTATAACCTACATTGGTTTTCCTCCCCTTGTATCAAAGATCATTGCCCCTCCGGGCGAAAAGGCGAAATCACTCCCATCGCACTCCAGTAATAGTTTGTTAAGCTGATTTCCGATAGGGTATCCCATTGGAGCGGAAAAGCCCGCTCCCAATAATATAGAAATAGATTTAGGCATTATAGAACAAGAAGTTTTTGTGAAGGTAGTGGTATTGAGCAGGAGTTCAAATACCTCAAATGGGGTATTCTTTATCCATAACGGGTTTAAAAAATACACGAAAAGTAAACTTTTAGTTTGGTTATTGGATTTTATATAAACTATTATTTACTTTGGTTTATAATTGTTCTTTATAACAAACTATGAGTTTGGAAAATAAAACTAAAATAAACCGTCTATTGCAAAACTGGCCATCTGGGGCTGTTTACCTGAGTTCATGGTTGGCAGACCAAGGATATTCGAGCCAATTATTGAACCGGTATAAAAAAAGTCAATGGATTACTTCAATAGGTTCAGGAGCTCTGGTAAAAAATGGAGACCAAGTACTTCTGGAGGGAGCTATATGGGCTATACAGAAGCAGGGAAACGGAACTGTTCACATGGGAGGCAAAACAGCATTAGGGTTATTGGGAAAATCCCATTATCTGGAGTTTTCCCCGCAAAATTGTGTCCTGTTTGGTGGTGAAAAAGAAAAAATTCCCGCTTGGTTTCAGCAGTACAAATGGCCCATGAAATTACATTACTATAGTACGGCTTTCCTGCCACCTGAGTTGGGTATGACCGATCATGAAGTTAATGGGTTTTCCATCAAGATATCCAGTGCTGCCCGAGCGATGATGGAATGTCTGTATTTGGCCCCGGAAAAACAAGAGTTAAAGGAGTGTTACGAACTCATGGAAGGGCTCAATAACCTACGACCCAATCTTGTCCAAGAACTCTTAACAACTTGTTCCTCCATCAAGGTCAAAAGATTGTTTTTATACATGGCTACCAAGGCCGGACATCCCTGGTTACCTTTTATAGATCAGGAAAAGATATCGCTAGGCACTGGTAAACGTCAGTTAGCCCAAAACGGGGTATATGTCCCGGAATTTATGATAACAATACCAAAAGACCTTTTTAATGACGAATTATAAAAATCAGGTAGCACTTTTGCTCAACGTTTTACCCGAAGTGGCCAGAGAAAGCTGCTTTGCTTTACATGGCGGTACGGCCATCAATTTATTTGTTCGAAATATGCCAAGACTGTCAGTGGATATTGACCTGACCTATATACCTGTGGAAGACAGACAGACTTCCTTTAACAATATAAATGGAGCGTTGGACAGGATTGCTAAGCGTTTGCAAAAGGTCCTGCCCAAAACGGAAGTCAATCATCAGCCTGAGCGTCTCAAGCTACAGATCAGGAACAATGAGGCGTTGATAAAGATTGAAGTCAATCAAGGTATTAGGGGTCTTATAGGCCAAATAGTTCCCTTAGAGCTTTGTAAGAAGGCAAGTGAGGTATTTGATGCATTCTGTGTGATACAGGGGGTACCCTTTGGACAATTGTATGGAGGGAAAATTTGCGCAGCTATGGATCGCCAACACCCCAGGGATATTTTTGATGTAAAATACCTTTTAAAGGAAGAAGGATTTACCCAAGAGATCAAAACGGGTTTCCTCTTTACTTTATTGAGTAGTAAACGACCTGTTCAGGAGATATTATACCCCAATTTTATTGATCAACGACAGGCATTCGACAACCAATTTCAGGGAATGACCGAAGAGGATTTTACGTATGAAAATTTCGAAAGTACAAGGAAGGAGTTGTTTCACGTCATTCACGAAAATATAACAGATTCCGACAAGGAGTTTATTCTAAAATTTGAAACGGGTACTCCGGATTGGAGCATTTATGATTTTGGAGAATATCCGGCCGTACAGTGGAAGTTGCATAATTTGAATAAATTCATGCAGGCCAATCCAGAAAAGCACCAAATGGGGCTTTCAGATTTAAAAAGCCTTTTGAACATTTAAAACGTATCTTTTCAATTAAGAAAGCACCCCAAAAAGAGGTGCTTTTCAAAATATGTCCTAAAGTAGCATCATATTTTCAATCCTCTGTCTCAAATGGTAGAGTAAAATCTCATTAAATAAACAGGGAAAAGGTAGAGCCACTTATTATGCACTTAGATGACTAACTTGATCAGAACCCTTGGCCGCCTGCCGGAAGCCTTAGAGCCCGTTGCCCTATTCTTCAAATCCATGATAGAGATATACCGCCCCGTAAGACCAATGTGGCCCGCTCTGGCTGGGATAATTGAACCTATCCATCATCAATGCCACGTATTTAAAGGGATAGCCTTCAGGCAACTGTACCACATTGGGCCATACCCTAGTGCCCGAACGTTCATCCCACGGCGGGAGGTCCATATTCAAACTGCCCACTTCCTTGAGGTCCGGATAGGAATAGATGTATATCTTCCGTTCCGAGCTGCCCGAAAAACAATATCGTTTATCACCTATTTTTTGGATTGAAGTGCCCGTGGAATTGTGCTCGACAGGACCTGCCATTCGCTTGTAGTTCCTGTTCCAGGAATCAGATTCCAAGACAATTGCCTTATAGCCCCCGTTGTTTTCGCAGGCAAGCATACGCCATTTTTTTGCTTCGGTATCAAAAAGGATATGGGGATCCTCGATGTCCCCAACCATTCCAAAGGGAGCAGCCTTCATGATCGAAAAACCAAAGCGAGGGTCTTTTTTGCTCTCGATGGCCAGCAATTGTTTTTTTTCTTTTGAGGGATTAGCATAAGCACTGAAACCGGTGGTTATGCCCCGCCATATATTGTTTTCCCTATCATAAAAAATATGGGATGCTACTTCATTGCGCAATAGGCCATCATTGCGGTCAAATACGATTATACCTTCCAATTTCACGTCAAAGACCGTGGGATCCATGCTAAATACGCCTTGAATGTGATGCGGCAAGGCACGTCCCCTGATGGACATCGTGTACCACAACCTGCCTTGGTCTAGCATGGGGTCGCCATTTTCATAGGTTATGGCCCGTATATCGGCCAGGCCTATCCCGGTACTCAGTTTCATTTCGGCTTTTTTCACTTCCACCCTACCCTCTTTCAAATGGACATATACCTTTGACTGAAAGCTTTGTAAATATGATTTATTGCGCAAATCCATGTATGTGTTAAAATTACTTTGCGCGATGACCTTAGGCAATTCTCCAGTATGTTTTACAAATATCGTAAGACCGCTGCCCAGCATCTGTAGGACTATCTTTCCCTTTATCTTTTCACTTGCATCAATATCCATGGCCATAGACTCATCCGCAACCACTTGGTCACCGGCAAAAACACTCAGCCTGGCCCCGGTAATTAGTGAATCCTCAAAACTGATTTTTATAAGAAACCGTTGTTCCTGCTTTGCATCAGAAAATTCAAACCCCAGTTCTCCATTGCCTTTTGTACCATGCACCTCCATTGAATAGGTAGCAAAGGGGTTAAACCCACCAAACCATATCCCGGTTTCGGTCTCTTTTTCTGATTGTATGATCAAGTGCCCATCCTCAATGCCTACATCCGCCCCATCATTGCCATAATGGGTTGTGGGATACATTGCAGAAAATCCAACACTATTTCCAGGATCAAGGATTGCCAGGGGTATGGATTGATTTTCATCAAAAACCAATCTTTTGGCGCCTTGTCTTACAAAGTTAATCTTGTCCGGAGAAACCTGCCCCATAGCGGGAAAAGCAAACAAAAAAACAAAAATTAATACGATGGATGGTTGATATTTGATCCATATTTTCGGCTTACTTTTAAGCATATACATAGGGTTTCACTCAGTTATTGACTTTTCAGGGATAGCTTTCAATCTATAAAATCCTGATAAATTTCACCAATATAGGGCAATTTGAAACAATTGAAAACAATTAAGATTGACAGTGCGTTTATTTTGGAAAATCCCCAATCCCAACCTTTTTCCCCAAAAAAAACCCTTCAATAATGCTTTGTACCTACCCACAACGGTATTTTGACAAGAACACGTCATACAGAAGCGAACCCAACATACTCACCAGCAGCACTTTTGCCATTGGTGAGATTTCATTCCTATCCCTTCATGCTTTTTCACCTGTATTCTTAAATCAATCCAATTCCCTGATTTTTCTTTGATGACTCTTTCCCCACTTCTCCATAGGCTTCACCACCTCTTCAATTCCAAAACAATAATCCGTTATGGTATATTCGATACGCATGGGAAAATCATCAATCACTGTTCTTTTAATAAGCAGGTTTTCTTCCAGAAGTTTTAATTCTTTGGACAATACACGATTGGTTATGGCGGGAATGGAATTGGAAATCTCGTTATACCTTTTATTCCCATCGTGAATAGTCAGGATAATGGGCGGGTTCAGTTCTCCTTCCGTACCGGAAGAAATTACCGAGATTATCCATGAAGCAGCCACCGATAATAAAGACCAACTGCGTTACCTTGTCGGTGAGAACGCACATGACCGTTGCGCAAGACGATTGGAAATAGTCCCGGAAGCCTTTAGAAAAGAGATATAGCATTGGTTCGCCGATATTAGAAATTTGTAATCAACACCTGAAAAGATCCACTGCACAATTTCTCCACTGTTTTTAAATGTTTTCACCAAAAAAATGGGCAATTCCCTCTTAGAACCATAATTTTGAACTGACGACAAAAACACTTTAAAACCATGGAAGATAAACGGAAAAAACCGAAAAAAATAGTGGTAAAAGTAGGGTCAAACATGCTTACCAATCACAAAAACCGAATCATGGACACTGTCCTGCAGCATTTGGTAGGACAACTTGTCCAACTTTACCAAGAAGATATCATGCCGATACTGATCACTTCCGGATCGGTGGCAGCCGGTAAGGAGGCCATGGGCCGTGAACTGTCCGTCAAGGACAAAACAGTTCGAAGACAGATCTATTCGTCCATGGGGCAGCCCAGGCTGATGCGGCATTATTATGAAATTTTCCAGCAATATGGCATCCGGTGCGGACAGGTTCTGGCGACCAAAAGGGATTTTTCCCCAGGAAAGCACCGGGAAAACATGGTCAATTGCTATAATGGATTGATCGCTTCGGGCATTGTCCCCATCGCCAATGAAGATGATACCGTTTCCCTTTCGATGTCCGCTTTTAGCGACAACGATGAACTTGCTGCACTGGTCGCCGAGTTGCTCGATGCGGACATGCTGATATTCCTTACCCATAAGGACGGGGTATTCAATGGCCCCCCTGATGCCGACCACACTGAGGTGTTGGAAGAAGTCAAAATAGATGAAAAAACCGAACAGTATATCCATGACAAAGCCGACACCAAGACCATCGGAAGAGGCAAAATGTCCTCAAAACTTAAAATGGCAAAAAAAGCTGCCATGAAAAACATTTCCGTGCATATAGCCAACGGAACCACTCCAAACGTAATCTTAGACATCGTGAATGGCAAACAGATAGGAACCAAGGTGATGCAAAATTGATCGTCGCCACGATAAAACACCATCCATACCGGAGATCCTAAGGGCTTTGCCCATTCCCAAAAACCTTTTGCAACCAGTCGATTTGCAAAAGGTTTCTTTTTGCTCCAATTATCCGTTTACCTGTATAGCGCTCTTTTCACCCCCGGATTCCATTCAGCTTCCCCCTAAAAGGTGCCCAATCTTATAATTTTAACCAATTCGATCGTCCCTTGTGGCGTAATCCGCTCCAAGTTCATGTATTTTTATACATTCATTTAATGTTACCAATTAGCAATAACTTGCCTTCATCTTCTCTAACCGCCCAGAAAGGAATGGTAAAAATCACGAACTATGAATAAGAAAAGACTAGTCATCAACCTTTTATCCTTTTGTTCTCTTATCATTTTGATAATGGGATCATCGACCGTATATGGGCAGGAAAAAAAAGAGAAAAAGGACAAAAATGCTCCTCCCCAAAAAGGGAGTCTCTATCTTTCGCCTGTACCCGTTATTGGTGCCAATCCCGCTTTTGGTTTTATATATGGAGTGGGTGGATCAGCTAGTTGGTTTATGGGGGATCCCTCCACCACAAAAATTTCCAATGCCCTCTTAGGGGTAGCCTTCACCACCAAAAAACAGACCATTGTCACCCTCAAGAGTACCGTTTATGGTGAAAACAATGATTTTATCCTATTGGGAGACTGGAGGTATCTGGACAGTTCCCAACCCACCTGGGGCCTCGGTACTGGCCCCCAATCGGCAAAACTGGCCAGCAATGATTTTGGCTTTGATGATGGAAGCATTGAAGGTAATTCGGAAGCCGACATGATGGAGTTTCGCTTCTTTCGGTTTTATGAAACCTTCCTGAAAAGGGTCAATGACAAGGGTTTTTACGCAGGTTTAGGCATCCACGTGGACATGTTCCGTAACATACAGGATCAATTGCTGGACCTGGAATCAACTCCTCAGATAATCACACCTTATTATGCCTACAATGAAGCCTACGGATTTGACCAAGAGAAAAGCACTTTGGTGGGCATTTCCCTTAATGGGGTTTATGACACACGGGACAACATCAACAATCCCTACGCCGGAGGTTATGCCATGATCAACTTTAAGATAAACCCTGAATTTATGGGCAGTGACCAAAGCTCCACGCAATTATGGATGGAATACCGCGACTATTTTGACTTCACCGATGACCACCAAAATATCCTTGCCATCTGGACGTACGCCAATCTCTCCATCTCAGGTGACCTTCCCTATATGAATCTTCCTGCCATTGGTTGGGATCAATATTCCAAATCTGGAGAACCTTATTCCCAAGGACGGTTTAGGGGCAGTAACCTAATGTTTGCCGGAGTGGAGTTCAGAAAGCACCTTTTGGCAACTAAGAACAACCCTGATTTCTTTGGGGCGGTTGTGTATGCCAATGCCACGACTGCAAGTGGAAAAGCAAATGGCATCAACCTGTTCGAATATGTAGAGCCTGGTTATGGCTTGGGATTGCGGTTCAATATTAATAAAAAGGCCCGGACCAATGTAGGAATAGACTATGGCTGGGGCAATTATGGCACCTCGGGACTGTTCTTAAGACTGAATGAAAACTTCTGACAATAGCATGTCGTTTTTGACATCAAATTGAAATAATTCCAACACAAATCCATTCAGTGCACTCAATTAGGGAAATCATCTCCTAAAGGTTCATTACAATTTACCGAGAGCTATTATTCCCCACGCACAATCCCACTGATATGCGCTTTACTTTTAAACGTTGAATGGACTATTTGACCATGGCTTCCTCCATGGCTATGAACATGTCACTCCCCTGGGGCTAGCTTCGAGTGCAATCTATCAATGCAGGTCCAACATACACTTGGTACCTTTGTGGCATTTTTATGTATCGTTAGTTTTTCCATTAAGTAAACTGGCAGCCCCCAAACTTTTCCGCTTGATCCAAGAACTGCTTGTGACTTAAACCCGGAATCAATGCCGTTTAGTTAGTATGTACCTGGAAATATTGGTTCTATTGTTTTTCTGCTAAATTCCAAGATGGTTTTCATCTCTTTACCTTTGTCACTTTTTTGCTGCAGGTCAAAAAAGTGACCAAAACCTGTCCGCCGGTGGTGGAAACCCCGCCGCTACGCCACGGCGCACAGGTGTGCATCTATTGGCCTAAAATTAAAACCTCCCCTCATGCAGGCAAACTCCTCCTTTTCTAGCTGCCAATATTCTTTTTGGCTAGTATTTCGTCAAACAAGCCTGCCTTTTTACCCGCCCGCTTTTTAATTTCTTAACGCCCAATACCTGCAAGGCGGATCCGATTAATAAGTTTCTTATGGATAAATTATCATCATTATTCCATGTACTGGTATATTTTCTTAAGTAACCAAGTTGAGCCGGAACGATAAGCCCCCCTGAGCCAAAAAAGGTATCGCTTCCTTATTACGGCCCTTGGTATGCCTGTTTTCCAGCCGATGGTGGAGGCCGTTAAGAAAGGGAGTTGGCTCGCGTCGTGGAACAGCGAGCCCCACTCGCTTTTAGGTCGTAGCCATCGGGTGGAAATTAAAATGGGTGACGGATCCACGTCGCAGGGGAAATCCATGTCCCATTTTAAAGGGCAGACCACCGGCCTGGATTTTTTTCTTTCTTTTTTCATCAATGGAAAAAAGGAAAAGGATAAAATCCACCAAAATGCCCAAAGCCATACAATTAAAGTCAAATAGAAAAGAAACTCCTAGCAGGTGAAAA
Source organism: Echinicola rosea (assembly GCF_005281475.1). NCBI lineage: Bacteria > Pseudomonadati > Bacteroidota > Cytophagia > Cytophagales > Cyclobacteriaceae > Echinicola > Echinicola rosea. The sequence goes on from NZ_CP040106.1 coordinate 5,424,880, forward strand.
CAGGGAAATGGCCTTAACTAAACGGCATTAAACCCGGGTTAAAACAGCCCCCCTTTTGATATTTATTAAAAATTAATCTAAATAATAATTGATCTAAAAAGCCCTAAGGTATATATTTGCAGTAAATTAGATTAAATCTAAACAAAAACGATACAATAAAGCAGTCCCGTGTTTTTTTTTAAATGAGCAACATATCGCTTGAATTTTATTTCGAATTAAAAAATACGATAACGAAGATCGGATGAAAGCAACTCTACTTATTTGCAAAACTTCTTTTTTATTGGTGTTCAGTATGGTTTTATCCAGTCCAGCAGCCCTGGGGCAGGCCGTCGAAGCTACCACGGTAAAAGGAAAAATTTTTGATGCTGCGGCCACGCCACTTCCAGGAGTTATCGTGCGCATCAAGGACAGCCCACTGACGGCCATATCAAATCTTGATGGCAGTTACCAAATTCAAAATGTCCCCTCTGGAGAGGTTGAAATCTTGCTTTCATGCCTTGGCTATCAGGACCATGCTCGTAAATTCTCTTTGAAAGAAAATGAACCCACAGTCCATTTGGATTTTTCACTGGAGGAATCCACTACGGATCTTGATGGTGTCATCATAGAAGGCCAATCGGTGAAAACGGAGATAGAAACCAAAGGATTTGCCGTGGAAGTGGTGGAAACGGAAAAGGCCGCCTTGCAGTCCGTCCAGACCAACGACCTGCTCAACAGGACAGCTGGTATCCGTGTCCGCCAAAATGGGGGCATTGGTTCCAGGGTGGACTATAACCTTAACGGCATGTCGGGAAATTCGGTGCGAATATTCATCGACGGTCTCCCAATCTCTACCTATGGCCCTTCCTTTAGCCTTAACAGTATCCCTCCTGCCCTGATCGAGCGAATAGAGATATACAAAGGCGTTATTCCTGCACACCTTGCGGACGATGCCCTTGGCGGTGCCATCAACGTGGTCCTGAAAAAAGCCGCTTTCAATAGCCTGATGGCATCCGTTTCTTATGGTTCATTCAACACCCTGCAAGGCAACCTCAATGCCGTTTACCATGATGAAACATCCGGCTTTACCACCAAAATATCTGGATTCTACAATTACTCTGACAACGATTATGAGGTATGGGGAAAATTTGTCCGTAACATTTTGCCAAACGGCCGGTATGATTATGTGCGTGCAAAAAGGTTCAATGACAGCTACCGGTCGGTTGGAGGCAAATTTGACATTGGCTTCTCCAATGTCAAATGGGCAGACCAGTTTTTTATCAGCTACACCGGATCCGATGATTACAACGAAATACAGCACGGCACCTATATGTCCATTCCTTACAAGGGACGATTCACCACTTCCCAATCAAACGTGTTTGGACTAACCTATGCAAAGGACGGCCTGTTTACCGAAAAGCTTGAAGTCAACTTCAATGGATCCTTCAGTAAGCGGGCAGAAGTGGTCACCGATACCGTAAAGTGGAATTATAACTGGTTTGGAGAAGTAAGCCTTAACCTGGATGGCAATCCAATTCCAAAGGATATGGGAGCCCAGCAAGGTGCCCCGACCATTAACCACATTGACCGGAATGTTAGTACGTTTCGCGCTGTTGCCAATTATGACATTACTCCACAACATAAGATAATCCTAAGTCAATCATTCTTTAACATTGATCGCTACCAGCAGGATGAAATGAGAAGTGAGGTTGAGCGCCAGTTTGTGGGCACTCGTGACTTACAAAAACACATCACCTCATTTGGATATGAATTTAACCTGGTCCAGTCCAGGCTGAAGGGAAATATTTTTGGCAAATACTATGTACAGGATATTGAACGGATGGATCCAATCCTTGTGGAAGGTACAAATGGATCAGTAAGAGAGGAAGACAGGGTTTCCAGCAACCGAAATACCACTGGATATGGCATGGCCTATTCATTCCAAGCCTGGAAACAGGTGATTTTTCTTGCTTCTGCCGAAAAGGCGGTCAGGATGCCTTCCGAAGGAGAGATTTTCGGAAGTCCTGGGGACAATATCGTGGAAAATATTAGTCTCAAGCCAGAAATCAGTAATAACCTTAATGTGGGCTTCAAGTTGGGAAAATTTAAACATAATTCCCATGAATACTCATTTTCAGGAACGGGATTTATCCGTGACACTAAAGATAAGATCGTCCAACAGATCAATCCCAGAGTCAATGATGCCGTACAGACCAATCCTTTTGAAAACTTAAATAAAGTCAAAGCAATTGGGTTTGAAGCACAGGCAACATATTCGTATAAAGAAGCATTGTTGGCCACAATAAATTTCTCTCGATTCAATTCAGTGTTTAATAACAAGTACGATCCGAATGGAGAAGTATATGAAAAATATGGACAACAAATACCAAACCAACCTTACTTTACTTTAAATAGCTCATTGGAATACATTCTCCATAACTTCATTCAACAAGGTTCATCACTCAGGTTATCGCACTATTTCAGTTTCGTACAAAATTACTATATCAATTGGCTAGAAATCGAAAGTCTCCGGACTCCTAAGCAATTTGCCCATGACCTTGGAGCGACCTACACCCTGCCAAATCAACGGCTGTCCATCAGTGCAGACTTAAGAAATGTATTTGACAAACAGGTATATGACAACTTTGCCGTCCAAAAACCGGGCAGGGCATTCTACCTCAAGGTCAATTATGCCATTCATAACTTTAAATAAATTTTAACCAAACAAGTAACAAAGGAAGATGTTCAAGACAAACACATTATCGTTTAAACTCCTACAAATCAGCTTTGTGGTAGCCATGCTATCCCTGGTAAGCTGTAGCAGTGAAGATGATCCCACCCCGGAAAACCCACAGGAAGCAGACCGCTGGGTGACCGTAGCAGGCGCCCTAATGGGAGATAGCCCAGGTGACGGAAACGGTGGCACCAAAATCTACGCGGTCAGCTACGAGGATGCCATCAATCCCGAAACGGAGATCAATGTTTTTGACGACGGAGAGCCGGTAAAATCCAACCGTACCGCAAGGATTCAGGTATCAGAGGACGGAAACACCTTGTTCAATATTGCCTACGGGGGTGATAATGGTGGGGAATTCTCCAAATTTGATGTGACAGGTGGTTCAAGCTATGTTCAACAAGACGTAACTGCCAACATTTCTCAATATGTAGGTTCTGCCCCAAGATGGAGTAAATTATACAATGGTGATAAAAACGGTATAGCAGTAAATATCACCAGTATTACACCAAATAATGCAGGAGAGAATTCTGCAGAACCTTTCCGCTACTATAGAGGTACTGCTACTGTTCTAGACTTGGATCTTCAAAATGTACTTATCAAAGATAGTGAGAATTATGAACTGCCCCTTTCTGCTGAAGAAGAACTGGCAGGGCATTGTATCTTCAGATTGGATGCACCGGTGCTGAACCAAGCAGGCGATAAGCTACTTATTGGTACCTGGATGCGTAAGTACGATGTAGCCACTGGCGACAGGGAAAGCGAATGGGAAAGACTGGGCACCAAAACCGTGGTAGTAGATTATCCTTCATTGGAAAATCCAACGATCATTACCTCCACACAAGCCAATGGAGACTGCTCTGGCTACCGTAGCAACGTAAACCAACTTGCAGAAGACGGAAGTATATATCAGGCCACTTCCCGTGACACCGACGGTTCGCACATCCTGAAAATCACTCCTGACAACGAATATGACAACACCTTCGCCCTGAGCTTGGACGAAGCACTTGGATTCAACGACGTTTATGTGGATGCTTGGAAATACGTGAACAATGGTATCGGCTACGCCATGATCCGTCATGGAGAATCAGACCAAGGTTACATTGCCAGATTGGACCTTAACCAACAAACCGCCCACCTGGTAAATGAAATCCCTGATGATCCTGATGTAAGGTTTAACCAATACCAAGGATTTATGGTAAATGGAAACGACCTGTTGGTACCCGTTTCTCCACTGGGCAAAGACGGAAATATCTACGTCCTGCACAGCGAAACCGGTGAAGTTTCTGTTGGTGCCAAACTGATCAACAAACCAGGCAACCATTTTATCGGCGCCTTCTAAGACAGAAAGCTTATTACCGAATGGCTTTGAACTGGTATCGACCTTGCCTCCTCTGTACTTACCTGAGGGGACAAGGTCTTTCCTACTTCAAGCAGTACCTTCCCAAGATCGCACTCCCAGGTGGCGGAAATGACAACGTGTTGGTTTTCCAATACTACTTCATATATACCGAGACAGTATATCACCGCCAAACCTACTGCCCACAGCAGTTTTGAAACAACTCCAAGTAATGCTTTTCAAAAAGGGACATAATCCCTTTTGGCAAGCTCCCCTTTCAGAGACAACACAAATTTTCAGAAACATGAAATCAAAGCCTAAAAAGACCACTTGGCAAAAAGTCCGGAAGTTCTTTAACGACATCCACTTATGGGTTGGGCTGGCCAGTGCCTTGGTGCTGATCCCGGTTTGCCTATCCGGAACAATATACGTCTATAACAGCGAGCTGCAAGAAATGTTCAGTGCGCACCTCCACTCCATCCCCTATACAAAAGGAGAATCCAAAAAATCAATCGAAGACCTTGTCCACGTCCTATCTACCCAAGTGGAAGGCGATATTACAGGTGTCTCGATACCCCATGATCCGGAAAGCACCTATCAATTTACCGTAAGGAAAAAAGACAGCCGCAGCCGTTTTGGCACTACGTATTACCTGAACCCTTATACCGCAGAAATCGTCGGCGACTCAAATGAAGAGAATCCTGTGGCTGATTTTATGCGGGAGATGTTCAGCCTCCACCGCTGGCTAATGCTGGATAAAATCGAAGAACCGCTATTCGGAGAACTGTCAAACCGAAAACTGGGCAGCTACATTTCCGGGACAGCCACGATATTGTTTACCTTGGGTGTCATTACCGGGATTGTCATCTGGTTTCCACAAAAGCTAAAAAGCTGGAAGCAGGGATTAAAGCTAAAACTGAACGGCAGCTGGAAACGTGCCAACCATGACCTCCACAACACACTGGCCTTCTATTCCTTTTTTATCTTGCTGATCATGGGACTGACCGGACCACAATGGTCCTTTCCGTGGTACCGAACGGGATTACAAAAAGCCCTGGGGACTTACCAAGAGTCCCCCAACAGAGGCGGCGGTCACGGAAGACCTTCGCCTGCTAAGGAGACAGAAGAAGCCCCTACCAAAGCCCTTTCGCTTCTTCCCTACCAAGAATACCTTGACATGACCGACAAAAACCTCCCCTATCAGGGAGATTACAGGATTAGCTTCCCCAAAACCGGAAATGACCAGGTTCAAATCCAAAAAAATAAAACGGGATTTTTTGCCCCAGCAGCAAGTGACAGGATCAGTCTGGATCCCGCTACAGCAGCCGTCACGGATATCCATCGTTTTAGGGACCAACCTTTTAACCAACGGGTAGCAAGATCCATCAAAGCCCTCCATATTGGTTCTGTATATGGTGGATTTTCCAAGCTTTTGTACTTCATATCCTGTTTGATTGCCACTAGCTTACCCATTACGGGAACACTGATCTGGATCAATAAAATGAAGAAAAAACCTGCCAGAAAACGTAAAACCAAGCAGCAAGAGGTTTCTGCAGCTTAGACTATCACCACACTAAGCATTAAATTTGATTGAAAATATTCTGAACACAGGGAAAGGTTCTTAACGTCTTATGACCCGAAGCATCCTCTTCCCTTGTGTTCGGAAATAAATAATAAAGGTTCGCATAACAGACAAATTGCTATCCCCGCCACCAAACTGCCTTCATCCCTCCACCCTAATTACTTTAGTTGCCCCTACCTAGTATTGATGCCCAATAGAATCCTAAAACCCCTGCTTTTCACTACTGATATTGAATTGTTTCCAAATTTAATGCATGGAAAATTGGGAAAGAATGGATTTGCTATAGTGCCTAAAATACTTTATTTTAAGGTTTTACGCACATAAAGGATATGGCACTTGTACAACAATGACCCCACTCATTCCACCCCCTTGAGAAGCAGCTTCATTTGCCTGCTGACTGTGTGCCTATTTTTCTGGCAATGTTCACCAAAAATCACTTCCTACGACCCTCCTATCGATACCGCGCAGGAATTCTCCAGCACTGGGGAGGATAGCATTTCCATGTATTGGTGGGAGGCCTTTGAGGATCCTGCACTGAACAAGCTCATGGACAGCTCCTTTTCCCATAACCATAACCTCATCAGCATCTGGTACCAATTGGAAGAGGCCAGATCGATCCGAAAAATCCAGTCCACTTTTTTGCTTCCCGATATTGAAGGCAGTGCCCAGACGGCCATCAGCAGGCCCCAGCCGGACTTCGCTGGTGGCGAAAACACCCAAATAGGCGTTTCGGCCAGTTATGAGGTGGACCTATGGGGAAGGATCCGAGCGGGAGTACAAGCGGAGGACTTCAGGATGCAAGCGTCCTATTTTGATTATCAAACCGCTGCCATGACCTTATCCTCACAAATAGCCACTACTTGGTTTCAACTGATAACGGCAAAAAAACAACTGAACCTTGCCAAAGAGCAGATCGCCATCAACGAAAAAATCATTAATCTGATAAAGGTCCGATTTGGTGCGGGGCAGACCAAAGGCGTGGACATCCTCCGCCAACAGCAACTGGTCGAAGAGGCCAGAAACCAGCAACTCCTCTACGAAACGGACCTTGCCCTTCTCAAAAACCAACTGGCCGTACTTACGGGAGTACCGCCACAAAATTTTGAGGTATCCGCACGAGACAGCCTTCCTCGCCTCCCGCCACATCCACAGACAGGCCTGCCACTGGACCTGGTAAGGAGAAGACCGGACGTCCAACGTGCTTACCGTGACCTGTTGGCCGCCGATCGGGACATGGCCGTGGCGGTAAGAAATAAGTTTCCCCGGCTATCCTTTAACCTTACCGGCCAGACAAGGTCCAATACCTATCCGGAACTCTTCAATGATTGGGCCTATACCCTGGGTGCCAATCTGGTCGCTCCACTCCTATACTGGGGCAGGTTGCGGGAGGAGGTAAAACGTGCCGAGGCGGTAAAAAACCAGCAATTGCACAATTATGGCCAATCTGTACTCATAGCCTTTCGGGAAGTAGAGGATGCCTTGGTGCAAGAGCAAAACCAAGCCAAGCGGCTTAAGGTAATCGAAAAACGCATCACCATGGCAAAAAAAGTCCAAAGACAATTGCAGACCGAGTACATCAATGGGTTTATAGAATACCTTGATATCCTGGTATCCCTAGAAGAACAACAACAGCTTGAGCGGCAAAAAATCCAACTTGAACAAGACTTGTTTGAGTCAAGGATTGCATTGTACCGGGCATTGGCGGGGAATTTTGACCTGGAGTATATCCCCAATTCCCAACCAGCTAACCAGAACTAAGATGAGCAATAAAAAGACCCTTTTCATTTCTGCTGGAATCTTGATCGCCTCCACCTTGGTGGTTTTCCTGATTTTTTTCACAGAGCCTACCGCCCAGAGTGAAGGAGCCACCAAAACCACGGCGATGCTAGTAAGTGTGGAAGAGGTCCATAGTGGCACTTTCGTTCCTGAGTTTATCACAACCGGATCTGTCCAAGCGGTGGACAACATCAATTTAAGCGCCCAGGTAAATGGTGAAGTGGTCGAGCGAAGGAGTGAATTTGTCCCTGGTGGCATGGTAGAAAAAGGCGAAGTACTCTTGAAGATCAATCCCGCCGACTACCAAAATCAACTGGCCTTGCGCAAAAGTGAACTGGCACAAGCAGAGACCAATCTTCAGATCGAAATGGGACGCCAAAAAATTGCCGAACAGGACCTGTCCCTGATCGGTGGGGACACCCTTTCGGAAAAGGAGCAGTCACTGGTCCTCCGCAAACCGCAGCTGGAAGCTATCAATGCCCAAATCCAATCTGCAAGAGCGGCCGTGGACCAAGCTAGCCTAAACCTTCAACGCACCGTCATCAGGGCTCCCTTTGATGCCCAGATCATCACACAAAACGTCACGCTGGGCTCACAGGTGGCAGTAGGCGATGACTTGGGCAGACTGGTAGGCACCGAAGCGTACTGGGTGCAGGTCACCCTTCCGGTCCGGGACCTAAAATGGCTACAATTCCCAAACGACGACCAAGAATTGGGCGATACCGTAAAAATAAAAAACACCAGTTCCTGGGAATCACAAGAATACAGAAACGGCTACCTGTACCGCCAGATTGGAGCACTGGACCCACAGACACGCTTGGCGCGCATCATCATTAAAGTGCCGGATCCATTGGGGATGCGTTCTGAAACTTACCTTCCCAGGCTGCTCATTGATGAGTTTGTCGAAGTCTCTGTCAAAGGCAGCCCTATCAAAGAAGTGGTCAGGTTGGACAGGGATTACTTGAGAAGTAATGAAACCGTTTGGGTAATGGAGAATAAAAAACTCGCTATTCGCAAAGTGCACATCAAACTGATGGATGCCCATTATGTCTATATTTCCGAAGGGCTGGAAGATGGCGAGCAGGTAGTCACCACCAATATCAGTACCGTCACAGACGGCGTTCCCCTTAGGATTGAAGAAGACACCACCACTAATACCAGATAACCTTGGAAAAGCACAGCGACAAAACCGAACACAAGGGGATCATTGCCTACATGGCTACCCATTCCCTAGCGGCCAATATCCTCATGATGCTGCTGGTGGGCGGTGGCATCTATACGATGTTTACCATCCAGAAGGAAGTATTTCCACAGTTCCAGCTGGACTTTGTAAACGTCTCCGTGGTCTATCCCGGTGCGGCGCCTGAAGAAGTGGAGCAAGGCATCCTGATGCCCGTGGAAGAAGCCATCCGGGGCATTCAAGGGATCAAGGAAATCACCTCTACGGCAAATGAAGGATCCGCCCAGGTCAGCATAGAGCTGGTCGCCGGCACCAACAGGATGAAGGCCTTTCAGGACATCGACCAGGCCGTCAACCGCATCCGTACATTCCCCGATGATATTGAGGAGCCCGAAGTGGTCCTGCAGGACCGGCAACGGGACGTGATGCAGATTTCCCTCTACGGAAATGTGGACATCTGGACCCTGAGAAAGCTTGGGGAGCGTCTCCGCAACCGGCTGTTGAGCCAACCGGAAATCACCCAAGTGAGCCTTGACAATGTGCCCGATTATGAAACCCGCATAGAAATCCCCCGCCACAACCTCCGAAAATACCAGCTCACACTGGGGCAAGTGGCTGATTTGATAGACCAGTCCAGCAGGGATGTACCAGCAGGTGCCATCGAAACCAATTCGGGCGAAATCCTGCTCAGGATGAAGGAAAGAAAGCAATGGGCCAAGGAATTTGGAAACATCAACATTGCCTCCTCGCCTTCGGGCGCACAGGTAAAATTACAGGACATCGCCACCATTACGGACGGCTTTGAAGAAACAGGTTTTCACGGACAGTTTAACCAGACCCCTGCGGTCAGCATGGAAATATTCCGTGTCGGGGACCAATCACCGCTGGACATAGAGGAATTGGTAAATGAACTTTTGGCGGACTTTCAGCTCCCTCCGGGAGTGCATTATCGCATTGACAGCAACAGGGCGGAAGATTATCGCGAGCGCCTTTCCCTGCTGACCGAAAATGGCCTGATGGCAATCGTGATCGTATTAGTGATCCTCGCCTTATTTTTGGAGTACCGGTTGGCCTTTTGGGTCATGATCGGCATGGTCATCTCCTTTATCGGCGGGATCACTTTTTTGCCCTGGATCGGTGTCAGCGTGAACATGATTTCAATGTTCGGTTTTTTGGTCGTTCTGGGCATCGTGGTAGATGATGCCATCGTGGTCGGGGAAAATGTCTTCGAATACCGCCAAAAGGGATATAGCATCATGGACGCTTCAATCAAAGGCACCAAGGACGTCGCCAAACCGGTACTCTTCAGCATTTTAACGACGATCATTGCTTTTTTTCCATTACTTTATATCCCTGGCGAAACCGGCAAATTCTGGTGGCCACTTCCTGCAGTGGTGATCGTCATACTCAGTGTTTCCCTGATAGAAGCCTTGTTCATCCTTCCCTCCCACTTAGGGCATATCAAGCGCCGCAAGAAAAAAGGGATCATCCTGAAACTGGAAAGCTATCAAGCCAAATTTGCCAAGGGATTTGAGTGGTTCATAGACACCTACTACCATCCTTTTCTGGACAAATGCCTGGAGTTTAAGTACATCACCTTGAGTATAGCGGTCGGATTGTTGGTGATGGTCGGCGGATATGGACTAAGCGATCATATGGGGATTATCTTGATGCCGGAAGTGGCGGCAGACGAAATCGAAGCGGGGATCAGGCTGCCAGTGGGCACCACCCCTGACCAAGCGGCTGCAGTGGCCGAAGAAGTGACCACGGCCACCAGGAAAATGTTTGAGGAACACAACTTATATGAAGTCGCAGAAGGGATCAAAACCAATGTCCGCGGGCAAAACTTCATCGATGTGGAAATCGTCATGCTTCCACCTGACCAACGGGACATTTCTGCTAGGGAGATCATCGCCCTGTGGCGGGACAACATCGGCGACATCCGTGGTGTGGACCAAATTACCTTCGAAGCCGAACGCGGTCCAGGTGGTGCACGACAGGCCATCAGCGTGGACCTGAGCCATTCGGACATAGCGGTTTTGGAAAAAGCCAGCAACGCCTTTGTCCAAAAGATGAATACCTTCGAGAATACCCGGGACGTAAGCGATAATTATAACAAAGGAAAAATACAATACGACTTTAAGCTTTTGCCACAAGGACGAAACCTGGGCCTTACCTCCTCTGAAGTAGGCAGGCAAGTACGCAACGCTTTTTTTGGAGCCTTGGCCATGCGCCAGCTCCGGGGCAACGATGAAGTGGAAATCCGTGTAAAACTACCACTGGAGGAACGGAAAGACATTCGAAATCTCGAGGATTTCATCATCCGGACGGACGAAGGCATCGAAGTCCCTCTCATGGATGTAGTGGAGGTGGTCCAAAAAGAGGCCTTTACCTCTATTAACCGACGGGACGGCCGACGCGTGGTCAATGTGGGCATGGACGTAGAACCTTCCAATGCCGTCAGTCGAGTGCTCGCATCCATAAATGAAACGGTACTTCCACAGCTCCGGGCTGATTTCCCTGGGCTCACGTGGACTTTCGAAGGCAGTCAAGCAGACATGAGAGAATCCACGGACTCGCTGTGGGGAACCTTCACCATGGCACTCCTGCTTATTTACGCGCTGTTGGCCTTGGCCTTTGGCAATTATACCCAGCCGCTCATTGTCATGACTGCCATTCCGTTTGGGATCGTAGGTGCGGTAATCGGACACATTTTACTGGGGTATGACCTGTCTCTGGTCAGCCTGATGGGCATGATTGCCCTAGCGGGGGTAGTGGTAAACGATTCCTTGATCATGGTAGATTATGCCAATAAAATGAGAAAGGAACTTTCTGCCTTTGACGCTATCCATGAAGCGGGACTAAGACGCTTCAGGCCTATCGCCCTGACCACCTTAACTACCTTTGGTGGGCTTACCCCCATTATCATGGAAACTTCCAGCCAGGCCTATTACCTGATTCCCATGGCCATTTCACTGGGGTTCGGCATTGTATTCGCCACTTCCATCATTTTGGTGATCGTTCCCTGCCTTTACCTCTCCCTTGAGGATATCAAGCACCTTTTTGCAAAAATAACATCCAACGAAACAACTACCTGAGGCTACTTCAGATGGCTGAACACCTCAGTATAAGGTAATGTAAATCCGCTACTACCCTGTCTTCCTTTTTATGGGCAATGGCATTTTTAAACACGGGCATGCCGCCCATTTGGCCTGTTTCATATGGATCCAACACATACTTCCATTTTCCATTCATGCTGGTAAACGACCTGTTTTGGGTATTGGCTATGAATGTTTCCTGACTAACCCCATCTCCAAGGGCAAAAAAGAATAGGATAAAGGATAAAAAAACAGTCTGCGGTAATCGTTCATGCTTTATATGGCTTATGGTTTCGATATTTAATTTCAGGGCTAAAATACCGAAAAACATGCTGCAAATCCGTTGAGATGTTTGCTTATTGGGCAGCCAAAACCTCCACAGTAGCGGCCTTCGCTCGGTCACTGATCATGGGAGCCAAGTATGGACTCCCTCCGTATTTTTCCCGGTACGCTTGATCAATCTTATCATTTAGCTCACCTGATATTGGCTCAAACCGCACTTTCTTTTCCAGTCCAACTGCGGTGATTTTACCGCTTTTTTGACCCATGGCAGCTTGATACCACCTCGAACCAATCCCATTATAGGCACGGACATATAACCTGCCGTCCACGGCTACGGACCAAATCCAAGTGAGGGTGCCAAAAGTCTGACCGTCTTCCCGAAAAGGAGCGATGTGAAAATCATCCTTTTCTGCAATTTGCTGGACTTCCTCTTTGCTCAATGTTTCTGATAGCATTTTACGATCTATTTTGAGTATTGCTCATCTGTTACTTTTTCCATCCAAGTCACCACAGTACCATTTACCTCCTCTTGAATGGCTATATGGCTCATGGCCTTATTGGAGGAAGCTCCGTGCCAATGTTTTTCATTTGGCTCAAACCAAACGATGTCCCCTGGCTTAACGACCTCTATCGGCCCTCCCTCCCGCTGCACCCAGCCCAAACCTGACTGGATGATCAGCGTCTGACCTGCTGGATGGGTGTGCCAAGCCGTCCTGGCACCTGCCTCGAAGGTCACTAAGGCACCAGCCGCTTGGGTAACTTCCCTTTTGGGAAATAAGGGATCGATCCTCACCGAACCTGAAAACCAATCTTCAGGCCCTTCCATTGAATTCAGTTGTTCATTTTTAACAATTTCCATCGTATTTGTGGTTTTATTTTAATATCCTTCCATGATTACGATATGGTACAGGCAATCATAAAACGCCAAAATTACTTGTTAATCCCCCGAAAACACTGGAAACACAGTAGCCTCTCCATAGTCATTTATCTGTTCGAGGTGCTTTAAATGCTCCATATCCTTATCGGAAATTTCAAAATCCAATGCAGCATTGGCCTTCATATGCTCCGGATTGGCTGTTTTTGGCAATGGTAACAGTCCCAATTGCAAATCATATCGAATGCTGAGCTGTGGCACGGAAACACCATATTTTTCAGCCATTTGGGCCACCTCCTTATCTTTGAGCAACTCGCCATGTCCTAATGGTGAATAAGCTTCTATCAAAATGCCCTTATCCTTACAAAACCGGATCAAGTCGGCCGGGGTATTCTTGATATGGGCCAGGATTTGGTTGACCATAGGCTTAATGGTACAGGAAGTCAAGATATTTTCAATATCGACTTCCTTAAAGTTTGAGAGGCCTATTGCCCTTAGTTTACCGGCCTCATAAGCTTCTTCCAAGGCACGCCACGCGGCACGGTTCCCTTCAAAATACCGGTCCTCACCCTGGTATTCTTCCCATGGCTTTGGGCTATGGATGATCATCAAATCGACATAATCAAGGCCCATTTTCTCCAACGAACCATCAATTGCAGCTTTGGCACCTTCATAGGTCTTCTGCTCAGCTGCCAATTTACTCGTAACAAACAGGTCTTCTCTTTTTAAACCGCTTTCACGGATTCCCTTTCCCACACCAGCTTCATTTTCGTAGGCCTGGGCGGTATCGATGTGGCGATAGCCGATTTCCACCGCTTCCTTTACAGCTTGCGCAGCATCCTCGTCACTGATAAACCAGGTACCTAGTCCCAGTTTTGGAATTTCCACCCCATTTGACAATGAATATTTCTCTTCTAAAATCATCATGTGTACTTTTTTATTGACTTAAAATGTAGCGGCATCGATCACATACCGATACCGCGCTTCTTTGTTGACGACCTTTTCCCAGGCGTCATTAATCTCCTCGGCCGCAATTTTCTGAATCTGCGGCCGGATGCCATTATCCGCACAATAATGGACCACCTCCTGTGTCTCAGGGATCCCTCCGATCAAAGACGCATTAAAATTTACCCTTGAAAATGCTAGCATCAGATTGTTAAGGGTTATTTCTGAGGCATCTGGCATCCCTACGAAGGTGAATGTTCCCTGAGGCTTTACACACGCCACATATGGTGAAACGTTAAACTGGTAGGGAATGGTGCAGATCATATAATCCAAGGTCTTAACGAAGGCTTGCATGTTTTTATAATCCTCATCCACGACGATTACTTCCGTGGCTCCCCACGATTTAATATCCGCTACTTTTTCGGTGGTGGTGGTAAAGGCATATACTTCGCCCCCCTTGGACACCGCTAGTTTTACCGCCAGGTGACCAAGCCCTCCGATTCCCGCTACCCCAACCTTATCCCCTACTTGAAATTGCGCTTTCATGAGTGGCGAATAGGTGGTGATTCCTGCGCATAAAAGAGGGGCCGCTTCTTCAAAACTGAGCTGGTCGGGAATGTGTACCGCAAAATGGTCCCGCACTACCATCTTATTGGAATAACCTCCCTGGGTAATTCCTGAAGGTGATTCCTCAGAAGGATATCCGTAGGTAAATACCGTCTCTCCGCGATCACAAAAGTGTTCCTCACCATGGGTGCAGCTTTCACACTCCATACAGCTGTCCACCATACACCCTACCCCGGCACGATCGCCCACCTTGAACTTGGTAACGTTTTTGCCAACTGCCGATACCACACCGACGATCTCATGACCGGGTACTTGGGGATACACCTGCTTGCCCCAGTGTCCTTTTTCCTGGTGGATGTCAGAATGGCAAATACTGGAAAACTTAACATCGATCAGGATATCATCATCCCCTACCGGCCTCCGTTCAAACTCCCATGGGCTTAACACACCGGATTCATCTGTAGCTGCATAGCCCTTGGCTTTGATGGGTTCTACGGTCTTTCCCGCTGTTTCCCCCTTGGAAAAGACTGAAACTGGATTGGATAAGGTCAGGCCTGCCCCCAAAACGACCGTCTGCTGGATAAAAGCTCTCCGGGAGCTGTCATCTGATATTTGGGATTTCTTTGTCATATGTCCTATGGTGAGGTTTTAATTTCCTTTACACTTTCAACATTACAAATTTCAAACTTTCACCTATCAAAAAATAAAGCTTTTCAAATCATTTATTAAAAAAATCAAACCTCACATGAACTGCTCAAATAGATCATAACAAACAGAACAATAATTAGTTAAGGAAATACCAACAATATATCGAACCTAATACCGGAACAACAAACCACATCCCTGCCCCCATCACAAGTTAACATAATCAAACTTTCTCTAACCGAATAGCCTTGGGCGTAGTACCGGTCTGCTTTTTGAAAAAATTGTTAAAATACGTAGGATAATCAAAACCGAGCGCAAAAGCAATTTCACTGATGTTCCAGTTGGTATGGTGCAATAAAGCCTTTGCCTCCACCAACACGCGATCGGACACATGGGCGGAAGTGGGCTTTCCAGTAACCTCCTTCACCGCCCTGTTCAAATAGTTGACATGGACATTCAGCTGATTGGCATAATCCTGCGCTGACTTTAGCGCTAAAGGCTTACTGGACGTCTCAATGGGGAATTGCCGCTCCAGCAACTCCAAAAACACCGATGTCAACCGCGAAGAAGCATTTTTCTGCTGCTCAAAATCCTCTGAAGGCTGCAGCTTCATGGCCTCGTGTAATATCAAATGGATATAATTACGGATCAGCTCGTCCTTAAATGGATAATCAGACTGCTGCTCTTCGATCATTTTCTTGAAAATCCCGTTAAGAAATTCACGTTGCTGCTCATTGATCAGCAGTATCGGCGTACCGCCCAACTTGAACAAAGGGGATTGTTGCAGCATATCGCTTCGGTCTGATTGAACCAAAAACTCCTCGGAAAACAAACAAGTATAACCAACATACCGTGTGGACAATGTTTCCCAGGAATAAGGGATATGGGGATTGCCAAAAAACAAGATGGTATCATCTGCTTCAAAACTCCGGTCGGAATAGTGAATAATACTTCTTCCTGTGGTCAGGCATATTTTATAAAAATCCTTCCTACTGTAAATCTTGGTTGCATTTCCATCCTTTTCGATCTGAAACACATTAAACCCCCTAAGCTTTAACTCATTGTTAAAGTCTGATACTGACCGTTCAATTTTAGCTTCCATACCTCAAAATAAGAAAAAAGCTCCTCATTTACTATTGTACACTTCATCGCTTACAGGCTCCATCCACTCGACAATCCCCTTGTCCGTGTTGGTTACCACATACATTTGCTGCAATCCCGTATCGGGACTGGCGCCATGCCAATGTCGGGTATTGGGCGGACACTTCACCACATCACCCTTTTTCATGATTTCGATGGGCTTCCCTTCTATTTGGTGGTATCCTTCACCATCGGTAATGATCAGAATCTGTCCTCCCGGATGGGTATGCCAGTTGCTTCGTGCTCCCGGCTCGAAATAGACATTCCCTACGACTGTATGATAAACGGAATCATTCGGAACCAAACCAATATTATAGGCATTTCCGGTAAATAATTCCGCCGGTCCTTTATTTCCTTTGGGAAAAATTGCCTCCAAGGATTTACCCTCCCCTTTGGACGCTTCCTGTTGATGACACCCTTGTATTAGCAGGCCTATCATTAGTGATAATAATGTAATTCGTTTCATGGCATTAATGGTTTATCGGTTTAGATCTTTAATGATTTTTGCGGGAACGCCCGCGACCACACTATTGGCCGGAACATCCCTATGTACCACTGCACCTGCTGCTACCACTGCATGCTCTCCTATCGTGACACCGGGCAAAATTGTGGCATTGGCACCTATCCAAGCATTCCGCTTTACCAATACTGCTGCTGGCACCATGGTTTTTCGGGCAACGGGATCCACTGGGTGGTTTTCGGAAGTAATGTTCACACGGGGACCGATCATCACACCATCTTCTATGGTAATTCCTCCCAAATCCAAAAAACTACAGGCATGGTTGATAAAAACATTGCCCCCTAACCGAATATGCTTCCCCACGTTGGTATAGAAAGGAGGGAATATAGTCGTACTTTCCGGAATAGGTTGTCCAATGATTTCTGAAAGACAAGCCCGGATTTCCGCTTTCGTCTGCGCAGAATTCAGCTTATGGGACAACACTAAAGTACGATCTACCGCCTCCCCAATTTTTACATATTCCGCATCATCCATGGATATGGCCTCCCCTGAAAGCAGCCGCTCAAAAATATCTCTTACCGGTACACCTCCCATATAACAATCTTACTTACAACAAGTTGACAATACAACAAATTTAATATTTACCCCTAAAACAAATTAACGATAATCAAAGGAAAAATTAAGGAAATCAAACCTGATCATATCAAACGCTCCAATCCCCTCTCGGAACGAAAAAAGCCCTCGGCCATCGGACAGTATCCAATGACCAAGGGCTTCAAGGCTTTTTTTCCAATAGCACGATAAGTTGCCAAGCCTAAAATGTTGGTGCGTTAACTGTTATAGGCCGTCGAAACGGTATCGGCACCTTCTCCTGTCCAGTTGGTGTGGAAGAATTCCCCTCTAGGCTTATCGGTCCGCTCATAGGTATGGGCACCAAAATAGTCGCGTTGTGCCTGAAGCAGATTGGCAGGAAGCCGCTTCGTCCTAAACCCGTCAAAATATGCCAAAGCAGCGCTCAGGGCCGGTACTGGAATACCGTTGGTCACGGCAGCGGCACAGACCTTTCTCCATCCTCCTTGGGCATTTTGTACTTTTTCTTTGAAGAAATCATCCAACAATAAATGGGGAAGACCAGGATTCTTGTCAAAGGCCTTCTTGATATCTCCGAGGAAGGCAGAGCGGATGATACACCCCCCACGCCACATCAAGGCTATATCGCCATAGTTCAAATCCCAATCATGCTCCTTGGAAGCTTCCATCAACAGGTTGTAGCCTTGGGCATATGAAGTGATCTTGGCACCGTACACCGCCATTTTAAGGCTTTCCAGCATCTCTTCCTTGTCACCATCAAAGGTAATTCCCGGCGCCTCAAACACCTGGGACGCCTGATCACGAAGCTCCAATTGGGCACTCAGGAACCTGGAAAATACCGACTCGGCAATCAGTGTCAACGGTACTCCCAAATGCATCGCTTCTATCCCCGTCCACTTTCCAGTACCTTTTTGGCCGGCAGTATCCAGTATTTTCTCCACCATCGGCTCGCCATCTACGTCCTTATAGGCCAAAATATCAGCGGTAATCTCAATAAGGTAGGAGTCCAGCTCTTCACTGTTCCATTTTTTGAAGGTCTGGTGCATCTCGTCATAGCTCATGCCCAGCACGTCTTTCATAAACTGGTAGGCCTCGGTGATGATCTGCATATCCCCATATTCGATGCCGTTATGGATCATTTTCACATAATGGCCGGCACCGTCGGCACCCACCCAGTCACAACAGGGCACGCCCCCGTCCACTTTTGCAGATATGGACTGGAAGATTTCCTTCACATGAGGCCAGGCTTCCTTGCTCCCTCCGGGCATCATGGACGGCCCGCGTAACGCGCCGATCTCTCCGCCCGATACGCCGGTTCCGATAAACTGAAAACCTTTGCTCTCCACATATTCGGTACGGCGGACCGTATCGGTAAAATTGGAGTTTCCACCGTCAATGATAATATCGCCTTCTTCCAAGTGGGGAATGATCTGCTCAATGAAGCTGTCCACCGGGTCGCCCGCCTTTACCAGCATCATTACTTTTCTGGGTTTTTGCAAGGAATCCACCAGTTCCTTTACCGAATGGGTGCCGATGAAGTTTTTTCCTGCCCCACGTCCTTCGATAAACTTGTCCACTTTTTCTGTTGACCTGTTGTAAACGGCTACGGAAAATCCTTTGCTTTCCATGTTCAGCACCAGGTTTTCGCCCATTACCGCAAGCCCTATCAGGCCTATATCAGCCAATTTGCTCATAACGTTCTTTTTTGTCTTTTGATTAGTGTTTCGTAAAGTTTGGGAAAGTTAACATAAATCCCGCTAATTTTTAAGTCTAGGGGCAGTTCTCATCACGATTTGGGCCATCAAACCTGTACAGATCGATTATAAACCAAAAAATCACCATCCATCCTACTCTCCACTCGTCTCCGAGGATATTCTCCCCGCAAGATCATGCATCCTTCATTTCATTGGACTGTCCTCAGCGCCACAGGCACTTTGGCCAGGTTTAATCCACTGACACTACTGTACCTCCCCCGGAACCTCCAGCGTATTGGAAAAATAGCCAAACTTCAGCTTCTCCAGCTGCCACTTGGTAATCAAGTCCACCAGTTTGAGTTGGCCCTCCAGGTATTTCTCCTGCCGCTTGTTCAGCAGAAATACAGAGCTTTCCCCATAGTTGAACTTCTCGGATTCCGCCCATAACAACCGCTCATATCCCTCGACGTTTTGCTGCTGATTCGCCACTTGGTTGGCCAGCAGCCCTATTTGCGCTTGACTGTTAAGCACCTTGTTTTGCAGCCCGAGTGTCTTGTTTTCCAGGTCCAGGAGCTTTTCCCGTACCTTGATCTTGCTGAGCTGTAGGTTTCCCCTTTCGCCCCTCAAAAGGAGTGGAAAGCTAAAAGAAAAACCCCATTTATAGTCGTTTTCATTGTATCCCGGCAGCCCTTCCCCGTCCGGGGTAAGCAGCGGCATGTATTTAAGCTTAAGCTTAGGCAGGAGTTTTTCCTGTTTCATCCTCCTCTCCGCCTCTAAAGCGGTGATGTCCAACCTGCTCTTTTGGAGCATGGGATGCTGCTCCAACGAATCAATGGCATATGGTGGCACCGTGACTTCTTCACGGAGGGATTCAAGTTGCTCTGGTGCCCGCCCCTGGAGGTAGGCATTTCCATCTTGGTCCCACAAGAAATTTTCCAGGTTCCGTACCGTGGACACATAACTGGACTGTGCAGATTGCAACAGGTTTTGGCGATCTTGCCATACGGTAAAGGCTTCCAAGGTATCCATGGCCGTCTTTTCCCCATTTATATAAGCCGTTTTGGTATTTTCGAAGTAATTCCCGGCCAGTTCGACGCTTTCTTTTACGATCGACAGGGACTGGTGGCTGTTGGCCCAATAAAAATAGGCCTCGGCCGCGCTGAAATAAAGGTCATTGGTCTGAAGCACCTGCTCTTGTTCGGCGATTGCCGCATAGGCCTTCGCCTGCTTCAGGGCTGTCCTGCCTTCGTCCATCAGCAGGCCTTGGAGGACATTCAACTCAATGCCTGCATTCCAGAGCCCATCGTCCCCTGCGATATAGTTTTCCGGGTTCAGGTTATACCCCGAATTTTTCTCATACCCGGCCACGAGGTCAAAGCCCGCCACGGTAGGAATCCTCACACCTGAAGCAAGCTTGCGGTAATAGATTTCCTCATCATAATGCTTTTGGCTGAAATCTGCACTGGCTACGGGGTCAAAATTTCCACGCGCCGCCCGCACCGTTGCTTCTGCCTTTTGGGCATTTAACCTCGCCTTGGCAGACAAGGGATGGTGTGCCAGCACATCCTGAATGTACTGTTCAAAATCAAGCACCCCACTATCTTGTGCCTGGGCTCTCGGCAACAGGCACATGGTACATAAACACCAAAAATATGTATAGATTACCACCTTGATCATGTCGATGCTTTATTTTACCGATTTTAAGGGAGCCTTTAACTTGATCCCTTTGGGGTTGGCCTTCTCTTCGCTATAATAATCTGTGGGGAAGCCATTCAGTTGCCGCCATATTTCGTACCACAATGGCACATCGTTCAGCAAAAGGAATGCGCGTGCCCCGGTGCCGATGCTGAGCCTTTCGGGCCACTTACGGTCATCCGGATCGGGGGTGACCAGCAGCCTGTAGTACCCATTGGTACTAATAAACCGGTCCATGGCCACTACCTGTCCGGAAAATATCCCCGTGGATGCCTCCGGCCAGCCACTGATGACGATGGCGGGCCACCCATCAAAGCGCAGGCGAACCTTTTCATTTTGCTGTACCAACGGAAGATCCCGTGGACGTACGTACACTTCCACGGCCATGTCCACCCTGTCCGGAACAATGGTCATGATATCGGTGCCCTCTTTGATCATTTCCCCGAGGCCCTTTGTTACGGTCTTAGTGACGTATCCAGACTGCGGTGCGGTCACATAATACCGTTCTTGCCGTTCTGTATAGTTTCTTAGCTGGTTGCGCAGTTTGGAAGCATCGGCGAAGGTTCCCAATTTGGAAGAAAGGGCCGTTTGGATGTCCGACTGCACCTTTGCCAGCTTGTCCCGATATTCCCTTTCGGTGGAAGATATCTGGAGGTCCAGGTTGAGCAGTTCGTTGCGCTGGTTGGTCAATTTGTTTTGCTGTACGGTCACTTTGGCACGTGTTTCCTGTACCTTCAGTTCCTTCTCCTGCAGTTCGGTTAGCGACTTGAGTCCTTTCGAATGCAACTCAGTAGTCCGTTGCAATTGGTTTTCGGCAATGGAAAGATTGGTCTTAAAGGCCACCAGGTCCATGCTGTCCATTTCGACTTTGTTCTGAGCCTGCAGTATCTTGTTGTCCAGCTGCCGGAGCTTAAAGTCAAGTGCTTCTTTCACGGCCTGGTACTGCGAGCGCAGCGCAGCCACCTTCATTTCGTAAGAATCCGCACTTTGGGTCTTTGCGTCCAATTGCTCGGTGGTCCTTTCCAACAGGTTAGGGTCAAAGTATTCACTCTTTGCATCGGAGATATGGACCAGCGTATCGCCCTTTTGGACAAAGTCCCCCTCCTTGACATACCACCGTTCCAACCGACCCGATATCACTGACTGGATGGCCTGTGGCCGTTGCTCTGGCGACCGGGTGGTGACATAGCCATCGGTTTGGATGTTTTGGGTCCACGGCAAAAACATGGAAGCTCCAAAGACCACAAAAATGATCAGAAAAGTCCTGCGGGAAAACTGGAAAGCCTTGGCATCTTCCAGTACCTTAAAGGCCTTAAAGTCCTTTTTTTTGATATAATTATGGATACTGTTTTCAGAGATATTCAGCATAGCGGATTACAGCTTCACGGTCATTGTACTTCTTTTCAGCCATTCTTGGTCATCACTGATGACCATCAAGGTCCAAGGCCGCTTTTCATCGGTCAAGTATTGGATCAATTTGACCTTTTCGCCCGTAGGAACATTGACCAAAGGATCTTCCATCAGCAATAACCCGGGACAGTGGCAAATGGCCCGCGCCAAGTGTATTTTTTGGATCACACACCTCGGGGTCCTTCTTCCCCCACTGTCCATAATGGTTTCCAGCCCTTGGGGTAATCCCTTAATATAGTCTTCCAAATCCAAGTCTCGCAGTACCTGTAAGAGTTCTTTTTCCGAAACCTCCCTGCCCACCAGGATATTTTCACGGATAGTGGCATTAAAAATCTGGTTAGAGGCAAAGACGACACCCAACTGCTGATGAAGGCTTTTCCGGCTCAGCACGTTATACGAAATGTCGTTCAGCAAAACATCGCCCGACTCCAGGTCCTGCACCCCTGCGATGACCTGTAGCAAGGTGGATTTTCCTGATCCCGTCTCGCTATTTAGCACTGCTCTGGCTTTGGCCGGAATGACCAGGTCAAGATCGCTAAAGACAGGTTCCAAAGCGTCCTTGTGCTTGAAAGTGGCTTTTTTCAAGGTCAGTGAACAATCCGAATTCGGGGAAATTACCTCCTGGCCTTTGCGCTGTTCAAGTTCCAGATCGGTCACAAAACCAATTTTGTCAAATGCCGTGAGCACATCATATACGCTGTCCCACACCTGTAGTAGCTTTTCCACTGAATTGATGATCAGGATGATCACAATTTCCGCAGCCACAAACTGCCCAATATTCATTTGTTGGTTAAACACCAACAGTCCACCCACTACCAGAATACCCGCAGCAATCAGTATCTTAAAGCCCACAAAAGATTTGAACTGGTCCATCAGCACCTTAAAATGCGACTCCCGACCGTGGATATAATCGGCGGTAATGCTATCGGTCTTCCTCAAGTGGAATGAAGAGGGATCGTTTATCTGAAAAGTCCTTCTTGCCCGGCCGATTTCTTCCAGCCAGTGGGCCAATCGATACTTGTATTTACTTTCCTCCAAACTGGTGTCCAGTCCGATTTTTCCGGTAACCTTTACCAAGACATAAAGAATCAGGATCATCACCAATCCCATACCGATAAAATAAAGGCTATAAACTGAAAGCAACAGGAGTCCAAATAAAATCTGGAAGGTAGATACGGAAAGGTCAATCAATATCTTCGGCAGGCCTTTCTGAATGGTCAGCGTGTCAAAAAAACGGTTGGCCAGTTCCGGTGCATGGATGCTATCTACCTCTTTGGCCTTCATTTTCGGAAACCGAAAGGCAAATTCAAAGGCCGACCGGGCAAAAATATCTTGCTGGATATTCTCCACCAAACGTAGCTGTAGCACTTGGAGCACCCCTGCCACGGCGATGCCCAGTAATACGACAATGACCAAAATAAACCAAGAGGAAGACAACTGGCCGGTCTGCAGAAAGTTGATGATGGCCTGAATACCCAGTGGAAGAGACAGGTTTACGACGCCAATGAAAACGGCATAGGTATAAATCTGCCTTATCTCGGGCTTATAAAGTTTCAGTAGCCGCCACAGCCTCTTCAAAGGTGATAAAGTACTCATAAAGTTTACTACAGATTAATCGAAATAGTTGGATACCTTTTTCAAAACCATTAAACACCAAAACGGTACTCAAGGTTACTAAAATTTTCAATTCTGATGGCGGTAGGAGTGCGAATTTATAAAATAAACGCTTAAAACAGCAATTTCATTCGACTTTATGTATAAAAATTCATTTTTTGATAACACCTTAGCAGAAGGTGTGCATCGTGGCATACCCCTAAAAAGCTGGGTAACAATCCAAAAAAATCCCTTCCGATAAATTTCGAAAGGGATTCTGCTTTCTGTGCAAGCAATTGTTATTTAC
This sequence comes from Echinicola rosea, assembly GCF_005281475.1. Lineage (NCBI taxonomy): Bacteria > Pseudomonadati > Bacteroidota > Cytophagia > Cytophagales > Cyclobacteriaceae > Echinicola > Echinicola rosea. Next base: position 5,448,771 of record NZ_CP040106.1, read on the forward strand.
ATTGATCTTACTTGTATCTATTCCTCCTCAATTTTCCTTACCCTATGATTTCCCAGATCGGCTACGTAAATCACACCATCGTGGAAAGTCACATCGGTAGGATTGTAAAACTGGGCGGTCACTCCTACCCCATCAAGGAACCCGCTTACCGATCCTGCAATGGTGATGACTTCTTCATTATCGATCAACCTGACCTTGTGATTGGACAGGTCCGCTATGATCAGTTCACCGTCATTTCCCACACTAATCCCATAAGGGTTGTTAAACTGGGCATTTGCAGCTTGGCCATCTCGTGTACCTTGTGACCCGTCGCCAGCTACCGTCGTGACTTGACCAACATTCAGCTCTATTTTTCTGATCAAATGATTGATCCGGTCGGCTACGAAAATGTTGCCCTGCGCATCGATGTCCAAACCAGAAGGGTACCGGAAAGTCGCTTCTTCCAATGTGCCATTTTGATCGCCTTGCTCACTTCCGGCGATCGTACTGACCGTTCCATCCACATCGATTTTCCGAATGCGGTGGTTACGGTTGTCTGCGACATAGAGTACCCCTTCCTCAGTCACGACTACATCCAGTGGCTGGTCAAACTGCGCTTCGCCTGCGGCACCGTCATTGAATCCGGCCTCACCGGTTCCTGCCACGGTACTTACCGTGCCTTGGGTATCTATTTTCCTGATGACGTGATTATCACGGTCTGCGACATAGATATTGCCTTCCTGGTCCACACAGGACTTCCAGGGATAGTCCAACAGCGCACCTGCCACAGGGCCATCCAAATACCCCCTCTGACCAGTTCCCAGCACTGTGGTCACTGTACCATCCAAGGTCACTTGGCGAATACTGCTATTGCTCCTGTCCGTGATGATAAGAGAGCCATCAGGATGAGCTGCCACCCCTTCGGGATTCCTGAAGGAAGCTCCATTGCCAACGCCGTCTACCAAGCCATAGTCACTGTTCCCTGCCAGCGTCGAAACCCTATAATTGGCAGGCCGGACCACATGGCTGAATTCAAGCGAAGCGCCATCGGCACTGACACCGTTTACGCTCACCTCTATCGTTTGCAGTCCCTCACCTTCGGGGACCACCACCTGAAGCCTACTGTTTGTTGCTTCCAAAACCGTGGCCGAAATCCCGTTAAAGGAAACGGCATTTGCTTCCCTGTTACCACTGAAATCCCTTCCTTGGATGGTTACCACATCCTTCGCATTACCTTCCTCAGGGCTCATGGCGTATATAAAAGGAGCCAAGCTGCTTTGGGGTGTCACATCATCATTGTCACAGCCAAGAACCAGCAAGGCCGAAAGGATGATGGCCAACAATGGAAATCTATACACACTTTTCATTTTTATATCCATCATCTATTCGTTTTCGTTTACCAAAATTGCCCAGCCATTTGCCACAGGACGTGGTGTCCCATCAGATGGACGGTTACGTACATGAAATACATCTTCTAAACTGTGCAAGGTCACAAAAGTAGAAGAGCCGCCCCCATCGAGGTTAGTGGCATCCCGTACACCCAGTGCCTGAAATACCTCGGCCACTTCCGATAGTGAAAGCCCGTTGGAGTAATCAAACTGCCGACCATCCACTACCATAAAATAAACCTCTTCGGCATCGGTAATACCGACCGCAGTCCTTGGATGGATGTCTTCGCTCGGGATAGGTACCAAATTATAATCCTTGATCAGCAAGTCTCCAGCGCCCAAGGCATCGTACAATCCGTCCTGGAATTCGGGATAATCATCGGAATGCTCTATTACCAATCTCCCGTTTTCGTCCACGCCAAAGAAGGACCTTCCTACCATTGGGGTCGTCTTAATGGCTTCTCCGTGGAGATGGACTACGCCACGGGGCTCTCCGGTATCCATATTGAAAAAATCGGCATTGACACCGCCCACAACTTTCTTTCCGGGCACATCCACCCATTCCATCATTTCAGGAATCGGCTGCATTCCAAAACCGCTGCTCGCAAATGGTGTCAACGGAAACAGTTCGACGCCCTCCTCTTTCAGGTCTATCTTAACTACAAACATCCGCATGGTAAGTCCCTTCATGGACAAATAATGGATATCCGTCTCCTCCACCCCAGGAGCCACCGTAAAGGTCGTGTCCCAAAAGACTTCGCTGACCAATTCCGTACTGTCGGCCAGCCTTTGGGTGATGGCGCTCAGTTCTTTGTCCAGCACTGTCGGCTGGATATCGTCGTTTTTACAGCTGGCGGCCATCAAAACCATAGAGGTCGCCAACAGAAATGCATAGTAGTAATTGAGGTATTTTTTCATCACTTTTTTGCCTTTTTAGGGATCAATATCCCGGGTTTTGTTCCAGTTTTTCATTTAACAACAACTCCGTCTCCGGTATGGGCATGAGGGTTTCGCGCTGCTGTATGCCCAATTCTTCCACGGCCTTTCCCGTCCGTACCAAGTCCACCCATCTGAAGCCTTCGGCAAAAAGCTCCCTTCTCCTCTCTTCCAAGACCAGCTCAAGGTAGTCCTCCTCGTTGGAAGGTGACACCGGCCCTAGTCCGCGGGCTTCCCGAAGTTCATTGAGCCGATCGAGTCCTGCCAGTCCCTGCGCCTCTGCACTGATCAAGTACATCTCGGCCAGCCTGCTCACGTTGAGCTGGTCTGTACCGGTCTGGCCACTGGGGTATTTATTGACCACGTCCAGTCCATCATAGGTATCCACAGAAACTTCCGCCCGTAAATCGGATCCGGAGAACATTTCCATCGCCCAGGGGTTGGGCTTGAAAACATACGAACCACTCTGGGGATGGGCATAGGTGTAAAACAGCGTGGAAAGGTTGATGCTGGACTCAATGGTGAGATTTACAAAAGCAAAAATCAACTCACTGTTATCCTGTCTCCTGAACATTTTATCAAAACTGTCCAAGCTGAGATAGGGCGAATTGATCAGTTCTTCGGACAAGGTAGCCGCTTCGTCCATTTTTCCCTGCCCCAGCTTGGCACGGGCCATCAGGGCCTTGGCAGCTTGGCTGGACACATAGTTAAAATCACCGCCCAGTTCCCCGTTGAAATCCGGAGCTTGTTCAATGGCCACCGACAGGTCCTCCTCGATAAATTGCCAAACCTCCTCGGCAGAATTCCTTGGCAACTTTTCCTGGGTATTTTCCCTGATGATCGGTACACCGCCAAATTTGATCAATAAATTATAATAGATATAGGCCCTGAAGTAGTGTGCCGTTCCGTTTACCTGATTGATCCTATCGGAAGGAGTCATCTCCTTGACATTGGCGATCAAGGTATTTACCTGATAGAGTGCTTCGTAGTATCCTTTCCAGGAACTGTTGACATATCCGTGCTCCGGGCGAAGGATATTGCTGATAAAGGCATTGGTACCACCGCCATTGGTAGAACCGGCAGAATTGAGGTCTCCCCCCACCAGATCGGGCAAAATGTACGATTCCCTTCCAGGATCGTTCTGAACAGACTGATAGACACCGATCAGGAACGATTCCACATCATCTTCGGTAAGATCAGATTCGGAAGAGACGGCCGACCGTGGATAAAGGTCCAACTGATTACCACAGGCACTGGCAAGCATAAGTACCAGCAGGCCTAGGGACATTATTTTTATATTATTCATGATTATCTTCTTTTTTTGGTTCTAGAAAGCCGCATTGATCCCCAATCGGATTGTTCTGGGCTGGGGCAGGTTCATGTTGTCATCTGCCATAAAGCGGGCATCGTAATTTTTGGATACCTCAGGATCCAATCCTGAATAGTTACTGAACAGGTACAGGTTTTCACCTTGGACAAAAACACGTAGCTTGCTCATCTGAAGCTTATCCAAAATGGACTGGGGCAAAGAATAACCCAAACTCAAGGTCCTCAACCGCAAGAAAGATGCGTCTTCGAGAAACCGGGAAGAGTTATACGTGTTATATCCAGTGCCGTGAATGGCCCTGGGGACTTCATTGCTGGTACCTGGTCCCGTCCATCGCTCCAGGGCAGGCTCCTCCCTAAATCCTTGTCTTCCATTCCCCAATCGATCCGTCGTAATCCTCCAGGTGGCATAGATCTCGGACCCTTGGGAAAATGTCAGGAATGCACTGAGGTCAAAGTTCTTGTACTGGAAGGTATTGGACCAGCCACCGTAAAAGTCGGGGTTGGAAGTACCGATGATCTGGCGGTCGTCCACATTGATGATGCCATCACCATTGACATCTTCATAATGGACGTCTCCTGCACGGACTCCCTGGTCGTACAATTGTTCCGGCACTTCCTCGTCCGTTTGGAAGATCCCCAGCATTTTGTACATATAAAAACTGCCCACTTCTTCCCCCACCTGTAGGGTCCTGTTGGCGCCGATCAGCAGGGGATCATCTCCCAGCAGCGAAGTGAGTTCATTTTGGACAAAGGAAATATTAAAGCTGGACTGCCATTGCAATTCACCAAATTGCTGATTGTAATCAAACAAAAATTCCAACCCTGTATTCCTCATGGAACCGATATTACTCGTCACACTGCTAAATCCACTGGTCGCATGGATGGGCATATTGTACAGCAGGTTTTCGGTATTTTTGATAAAGTAGTCAGCCGAAATATTGGCCTTTCCGCTCCACAGGCCCAGATCTATTCCCACATCAAATTGGTTGGCCGTCTCCCAGGTAAGGTTGGGGTTTCCAAAAGTGGAAATGGACAGGCCACTGTTTCCGCCATAATTGGCACCTCCACTCATCAGGGCCTGGTAGGCATAGCTCCCTATACCATCTTGATTACCCGTAGCACCATAGCTTGCGCGCAGCTTTAGGTCCGTTTGGGAAAATTTCCAAAAGTCCTCGTCCGACACGTTCCATCCGGCGGAAATGGACGGAAAAGAACCATAGCGTTTTTCGGGCGAGAACTTGGAAGACCCATCCGCTCGGATGGAAAGTGAAAGCAGGTATTTGTCCTCCCAGCTCAGGTTGGCACGGCTGTAATAGGATTCAAGTGCATTTTCCCCAAAACCAGAGGAGGCGTTGGCAATCTCACTGGCCACTGAAAGGACATCGAAAGAAGGTGAAGGAAATCCCCTTCCATCAATGTAGTTGGTACTGGTGGTCACTTTTTGGTAGGAATGCCCCACAAGTGCATTCACCGTAAGCTTTCCAAATGTATGGTCAAAATACAAGGTGTTTTCAACCAGTCCATTGGTCATCATCCTACGCTCGTCCAACAGACGTCCCTGTCCTGCCCCATAGGGATGCTCATCGGTGTAATAAAGATAATCCTCCGTATAGATGGCATCCAGGCCAAAGGTATTTTTCAGATGGAAAGAAGGACTGAACTTGATGTCGGCATAGGCATTTCCCAGCATTCTATAATTGTCCAATTTTGTATTTTGCTCGTTGATGATCTGCAGGTTGTTATGGTACACCAATTCATCTGTACCTCCTACATAATAATCACCATTGGGCTTGTATGGCCTGTCAAACGGCCGCTGCCCCATGCTGCGCAAAAACACCGATGAACCATAGGTACCGTTTGGTACCCGGTGGTTTCTGGAAAAGCTCAGGTTGGTATTGGTACCGATTTCCAGCCAATTTACCGCTTGGTGGGTCACATTGACCTTGGCATTGTACTTTTTATAATCATTGGTCTTGAGTACTCCTTCCTGGTTTAGGTAACCACCAGAAATATAAAGTTTCGTTTTCTCACTCCCACTGGAAAAAGAGACGTTGACATTGGAAACCAAGGCATCCCTCAGCACCAAATCCAACCAATCGGTATCCGGCAGCCCGGGATAAGGATCTTCCATATAATCCACAAAGTTCCCGTCTCCAGGTGAATAGCCATTTTGCTCGTTATAGTTAAAACGAGCTTCATTGAGCACCTCTAGGTACAGGTCCGAATCGGCCATTTTTAACTTGTCCAGGTTCGGAAGATACTGGACGCCAAAATTGGTCTGGATATTCAGGCTTGATTGTCCCACTTTTCCGGACTTGGTGGTGATGATGACCACACCATTGGTGGCCCTTGAACCGTAAATGGCCGCGGACGCCGCATCCTTGAGCACTTCGATGGATTCAATGTCATTGGGATTAAGCTCGGACAGCGGGTTCATGCCTTCTCCAAGGTTAAAAAGCGCTGCATTATGGTTGACCAAGGGGATGCCATCTACTACATAGAGGGGCTCGTTCTGTCCACTCAGGGAACCGATACCGCGAATACTTACACGGACATTGCTTCCTGGAGTACCGGCACCGGCACCGACATGGACTCCCGGCATCCTTCCCTGCATCATCTGATCTGGCCCCAGTACCTGTCTGAAGTTCTTTTCATCTGGCCGGAAGTTGGAAATGGCACTGGTCACTTCCTTCCTGTCCTGCTGACCATAGCCAATGACCACTATTTCGGACAAGTCATTTTCTGACGGCCGGAGGGTGACCGCTATTTTACTGCGCCCATCTACGGGGATTTCTACAGGATCATATCCGATAAAGGAAATGACCAATATGGCATTTTCGGACAACCCATTGAAGGTGAATTTCCCATCCAAATCAGTGACTGTTCCTTTAGAGCCTCCCTTCACCCGAACGGTCGCACCGGGCAGCGGCTCCCCGTCCGTGCTGATTACCGTACCAGTAACCGTTATAGCTGCTGGATCATCAGTGGTTTTTGGCTTGATGACAATATAGGTTTCCACCAGCTGGTAGGTAAAAGGTTGGTGGCTGAAGATCTCCGTAAGGATCGTTTCAAGTGATCCGCTCTTCACGTCCACATATACGGGACGGGATTGGCTTACTGTTTCATCGTTGAACACAAACCGGTATTCAGATTGCGATTCTATCATTTCCATCACTTCTATCAGGGGAAGCCCCTGGGCTTTTAGCGTCAGATCCTGGGAATGGACCTTGGCCGTTACCTGAAAGACGAGTGATAAGCATAAGATTAGTGTCCATTTCATAACCAAAAGGTAATTGGGTGGAGCAAAAGATACCCCTTGTCCACCTTGTCCTAAGTGGGTTAATTTCATAACTTTACAAATTAGATGTTGATCGATAAAATTTTAATGTGAGGTTAAAAGGCATTGATCAGCCTGGCCGGTGGTTTTGCGAGAACCATCGGCTTTTTTTTAGTGGGTGGTGTTTTTTACATAGACTGTTCCGTTTTTTAGTTCAAAATCGATTGCTCCTGACATTTCCAGCATGCCCAATACCTTGGACAGATTGGTATCCATCGATATGGTACCACTGAAATGTTTTTCGGGAATATCTCCATCAAAGGAGACCTTGATGGCATACCATCGTTCCAATTGCCTCAAAATATCCTCAAGCTTGGTGCGCTTGAACATAAAAAGGCCCTCCTTCCAGGCCACCACCTGTCGGGTGTCTATCTTCCTTACCGAAAGCTGCCCATTTGAGAGTGCTTGTTCTCCAGGTGAGATGACCTTGGTCTTATCTTTATGGGAAACCTCGACGCTCCCCTCCAATAAGGTGGTCTTTGTCAAGGGCTCGTTTTCATAGGTGTTGATGTTGAAATGCGTGCCCAGTACCTTCACTTCAGTATCGTTGGCCTGAACGATAAAAGGTACTTCGGGATCGTGGGCGACTTCAAAATAACCTTCTCCTTTAAGCATCACTGTTCGGGACGGCCCGGTAAAATTGGACGGAAACGCCAAGGATGACGCACTGTTAAGCCAGACCTTTGTCCCGTCTGCCAACACCACCTGGTATTTCCCTCCCTTTGGTACAAAAACCCTGTTTACTTTGCTTTCAGGTGTGGTAAAATCTTTTTCCACATTGAATATCACCTGATCAAGCCGTTTGGCGACGGTAATACCAACATCCTCTTTCAACGTCCCTTCTGCAGCTCCTTCCAGAAGGATCTCTTCCCCATCCGGGAGGATCAAAATGGCTTTGTCCGTTCCCGGCCCCACATCTACGGTAGCCACCGTTCCTTGATCGGAAGGCGGCGTAATGGGCAACCATCCACCGTATATCCCCCAGCCCGTTATCACCACTGCCAGAATCGCTGCCGCTGCTGCATAGCGGACCCACCATTTTTTCTCTTGACTTTCCCTCTTGCCGCTGGATGGAAGGTGCTGCTTCAGCTTGCCAAAGGCCCCTTTGGAATCTATGGAAGAGAAGAAAGCCATCTCTTCTTCCAGTAAATGCTCTTGGCTGATACGCTCATAAAAATCCCTGCTCTCTTGGCTCTGGGAAAGCCAATCCTCCAAACGGTCGCGCTCGACTTCCTCCAGTGTTCCCTTAAGGCTCTTTAGGATAAGCTGAGTATATATATGAATATAATCTTGCTCGTTCATTTCAGTGTATTTGTCCTTATTACACAGAAATAGAAGAAACGGGTGAAAGAAAATATGGATTTTTTATAAAAAAATATTAATTAATATTGAGGTAACACCGATTAACAATTAATTAACAAAACAAGAACGTATAAGACTTCCGGATTTAGGCGTAACCGCAAGAGTTTAAGTCCCCGTTGCTTTTGGGTTTTTACGGTATTGATCGATACCCCGAGTTGGTCGGCGATTTCCTGGTTGGACTTCCCTTCCAAAAAACCTAAGGTAGAAATTCTCCTGCACCCCTCAGGAAGTGCCTCCATGGCAGCATAAAGCTCATTCAACACCTCTGAGTGGATCATCCGCTGGACGATGGACTGGTTTTGGTTCGATATCTCCGCCATTCCATCATCTATTCCCAAATTGTGTTTTTGATCACGAAGGGCATTGATACTCCTGTTCTTGACAGCTTTAAAAAGGTAGTTTTGGATGTACGGTATTTCATGCTCCAGAAGCTCCTCCTTTTGCGCAAATTGGATGAATACTTCCTGCACGATGTCCTCGGCAAGATCTTTTTCTTGCACATATTGGAAACAAAAATAGACCAGCTTTTTATGAAAACCATAAAAGACCTCCTCCAACGTAGGCTTGGTGCCTTTTCGAAATATGCTGGTCTGGTCATTGTTGTTTTTCATCGAGGTAATTCATCAGATAAGTATTAAGCCGTGTATCGGATACATCAAAATTAAAGAATAACTGTCCGAAGTTATTTTCTTTAGTTGTTATCAATTTATTAAAAACCCTTAACAGGTTCACTATACACGCATAAAAAAGCCCCAAAACTGGGGCTTTTTTTTATCAATTGACTTTCAGGGCGCTGTTCAATACCCTGGGTTCTGGTCACTGGAAGCATCCATGGCCTGGTTATAGTTCAGTTCGTCCACTGGGATGGGCCATAAATAATGTTTCTCTGCAATGTCGATACCCTTGTTCTCGGACACAAATTCTTCGGCCCTGCCCAGTCGCTTCAGGTCCAGCCATCGTTTTCCTTCAAACTGGAATTCATAGGCACGCTCCTGCAGCACCGTATCCAAAAATGCCTCGGGTGACATTTCAGCAAGGCCAAAATCCACTTCATTGGCGGCAGAAGGATCCAGCCCATACCCCCTTCTGTGCACTTGGTTCAGCGCATCCAATGCCCCGCTGCTCACCGTGCCCGAGGCCCTTGCATCTGCTTCGGCAAAGATCAACAGCACCTCGGCATAACGGTAGATCGGCAGGTCGTTGCCCGCACCCGTATTGTCCGGGGCTTCCGGTTCCACGTATTTCCCGTTGACCAAGGTGGTGGCCCCCAGGCCAAAATCCACTGGTGTCCATAGCTGCTTCCTGAGGTCTGCATCATTCCATTGCGCATAGAAAGGATTGGCCGAATCGCCGTAATGCGCATAGGCTCCCCCAAAATTATAAAGCCCGGTACTGGGGTGGTTCAATATCCAGGGGAGTCCGTTTCCCTGGGCGGTCTGTCTGGTATATTTCAGGTAAAACACCTCTTCTGTACTGTTCACCAGGTCCGGGCCGAAAACATCCCACTGAATGTCCTCTACACCTTGTACCGGCACCAGACCAAACCGCCCGGATTCCATCACTTCCAGGGCTTTGGTGCGGGCCGAATCATACTGCTCCAGCTGGAGATAGACATCTGCCAACAGTGTCTTGGCCGACCAACTGGTAGGCCTTCCGGGCTGGACAGGATCGGCAGGAAGGCCATCCTCTGCAACCAGTAGATCCGCCAAGATAAAATCATAGACCTCTTCTACACTGGCCTTCGGCACATCTTTTTGCTCGATGTTTTCAGCTGTCCTCAGCGGCACACCGCCCCAATTCCTGACCAGGTCAAAATAGGTCAGTGCCCTTAAAAACCTGGCTTCGGCCAAATAACGGCTGCGGATTTCCTGGTCCACTTGTTCGCTCTGCGGGGCATAAAAGATCACCAAATTGGCATTTCTGATCCCTTCGTAAAACATCGTCCACCGGCTTGCCGCCGCATTCATATTGGTAGCGTTCAAACCATTGAAGTCATTGTATTGCGCCCTACTTCCCCTTCCGTATCCCCAATCGGTATGGGCACTCAGTACGGCCACTTGCTCCGGTCTTACATTCCGCAAGGGCGTATAAATGGCGTTGGTAGCGGCCTCGATATCTGCTGCGGTCTGGTAAAAATTTTCTGCTACGACCGTCTTGGGTTCCTCTTCCAGGAGATCGCTACATCCTGCCAGCATCACCAGTACCACCGCCATCAGGAGCAGGTTTATGACGGGAAGTGCCTTGTCTTTGGATTTTATGTGATATGTATTCATGTCTATTGTGCGTTTGGATGGTTAGAAAGTGGCCCTCAGACCCACGGTATATGATTTTGGTATAGGATAACTGTAATGGTCAATGCCCAGGCTGGTATCGCCACCGTTGCTGTTGACCTCTGGATCCCACCAGGAATAGTCGGTAAATGTCAACAGGTTCTGCCCACTCACATATAGCTTCAGGTTCCCGATCCACTTGGACTGTGGAAAGGAGAAATCGTAGGCCAGTTGGACGTTTTTGAGGCGCATATAGGAGCCATCCTCCACGTACCGGTCAGAGACCTTCAGGTCATTGTTACGGCTGATCCTGGGATAGGCCGCATCAGGATTATCCGCCGACCAATGGTCGAGGAGCACCGCTTCGGGCATATTCAAGCCCTGTCCATAGTCCATGGTACTTGATATCGAACTGACGTTGAAGATATCGTTGCCCTTTGATCCCTGCAGGAAAATATCCAGTTGGAAATTCTTGAAATTCATAGTGGAGTTGATCCCGTAATAAAAATCCGGATTGGGGTCACCGATCGCCGTCTTGTCCGCTTCGGTGATTTCCCCGTCCCCGTTCAGGTCCCTGTACCGGATATCGCCCTGTTCGGTAAAACCGTCCTCTTGGTAGCCCCAAAACTGTCCCAGGGGCCTCCCTTCCTCCATAATGGAAAAGTTGTCCGCCACGGTGACCACATTGATGTAATTGGTCAGGATGGGCTCACCATCATTCAGGCTGATGACCTTGTTGCGGTTAAAGGAAATGTTTCCACTGAGGTTCCAGCGAAATGCCCTGTTCAGCACAATGGCATCCATGCTGAGTTCCAGTCCTTTGTTCTGGACCTCCCCTACATTGGCCACCGTGGTGGTATAGCCATATGAACTCGGCAGTCTAACGGTGCTGAGCAGGTCGCGGGTATTTTTGATATAAAAATCGGCTCCCAGCATGATCCTTCCCCCGATCAGTCCCACGTCCATTCCCACGTCAAACTGCTCGGTAGTTTCCCACTTCAGGTCACCTGGAAGGACCGCCTGCGGGGCAAAGGTACTGTACAGCTCATCCCCAAACACCGTATATCCCGGAAACAGCCTGTTCAATGTACTGTAAGGGTCAATGGCCTGGCTTCCGGTCAGCCCCCAGCTGGTACGGAGCTTTAATGCGGAAATTGCTTTCTGGTCCTTCATAAACCCTTCCTGGGACACCCGCCAAGCCAGTGCTGCGGATGGAAAATGTCCCCATTTATTGCCTTCACTATAGCGCGAGGAGCCATCCGCCCTCCAAGTGGCCGTAAAGAGGTATTTATCCGCATAATTATAGTTTAGCCGACCGATATAGGAAAGCAATACCGACTTGGCATATCCTGATGTGGGCACCCCTGGGGTATTGGCCGCGCCCAGGTTATCGGTCTCGAACAGATCGCTCAAAAATCCGGCAGCACTTCCAGCCAGGTAGCGTGTCTGGAAGTCCTGATAGGTAAATCCGGCCAAGACGTCAAACTTATGCCTTTCGTCCAGTGTGTCCGTATAGGAAATGGTATTTTCATTGAGCCGGCTGATGTACTGCCGGGTGTTGACGCTGGCATTACCGTCGCTATTGATAAAATCGGTGGTCCGGTAAACATCCGTCCGGTCATCCCTGTTCTCTATTCCTCCAAGCACCTTGATGGTCAGTTTCGGAACCGGGCTGTAGCTCACCGAGGCATTGGCCAGGACAATATTGGCATTGACCGTATTAAATTCCTCGTTGATATAGTTAAGTGGATTGATGATATCCGGAGAGACAAATGGAAAATCTTGCGACAATACGGTCAGTGAGCCATCCTGCCCATACGGTGTGGACAATGGAGAGGCCACCAGCGCCGCCCCTATCATGGAGTTTCCCCTGGCCCCGCCATCACTGTCCCTTCTGGCCGTGGTCAATTTGGTCAGGTTGGTCGAAAAGTCAATGGTCAGCTTATCGCTCAGCGAATGGTGGATGGAGGATTGCAGGGCGTAGCGATTATAATCGCTTCCCTTGATGATGCCCTCCTGGTCAAAGATACTCCCTCCAACTGAAAACCGGGTACTTTCATTTCCACCGGAAACCCTTATGGAGCTGGACTTGATGGGGGCCTTGTCAAAGACCTGGTCCTGCCAGTCCGTTCCATTTCCCATGGCCGACAGTTCACTTTCGCTGAAATAGGGGGCCAGGCCATCATTTTCAGCTTGGATGTTCATCAGCTGACCATATTGCCGCCCGTTCATCAGGTCCAGCTTTTTGCGCAACCGTTGCACACTGTAATAGCTGTCAAACTCCACTTGGGTAGGGGACTGAACGCCTCCTTTCGTCGTGATCAGAACTACACCATTTGCACCCCTGGATCCGTATATTGCCGTGGCGGAGGCATCCTTGAGCACTTCGATGCTGGCAATGTCCGAATTGTTGAGGTTGGTCGGGTTGCCCGAATAGGGAAACCCATCGATCACATAGAGTGGACTGTTGTCACCTTGGATGGAGTTGCTTCCCCTGATACGGATGTTGACACCGCCGCCGGGAGATCCGTTATTCTGCACGACCTGCACACCAGGAGCCCGACCGGCCATGGCCTGGACCACACTGGTGGTGGGAAAGGCATTGACCTCTTCGGCACTGACCTGGGAAATGGCCCCGGTAAGGTCAGCCTTTCTGGCAGAACCATACCCGATGACCACCACTTCTTCCAGTTCTTCCTCTTCACTTGCGAGTGAAACGTCTATCTGACTCTGGTTGCCCACAGTGATCTCCTTACCCTCGAATCCGACAAAAGAAAACACCAGCACGGGGCTTTCGTTTTCAGCAGGAAGGCTGATACTGTAATGGCCGCTATCATCGGTGATCGTTCCATTCGAGGTACCCTTGACCTGTACGGTGGCCCCGGGAAGGGATGCCCCATCTTGATCGGTCACCTTGCCCTTGACGGTTTTGGCAGATGCTGGCACCGTATCCCTTTGGTCCGGCACCGTATCCTGTACCAAGGGAGGGACCGGTACGGTATCCTGCAGATAGGATACGCCACGATGGCCCCCATGTTTTGCTGAAAAGGTCGCGATACTGGCAAAGGCAAAAAGGCAGGGCATTCCCGCCAAGCTCAAGGTCAATACCCATCCGTACAATCTAGTTAATGGTATTTTCATCATTTCTGGGTTTAAGGCACCAATGGAAAGACCTTAATTAATCCAATACCCGTTCCACACACTTAAAAAAACACTAAAAAATAACAAATATAGCCAATCACATAAATTAAAGCAGTGTATTTCGCCTCTCACCAAAAAAGCCTGGGGGCAAAAAATAAATTTATTGGCCAAATTGTAGAATTATTGTACCACTATGTAGATAAATTCACAATATCCCACAGGTGGTCCATCCGTGCAAACAGCTTACCGTAAACCCGTTCCCATCGTCCCCCATGTCTTTCAGGGGAAGTCGGACTATTGGTCTTTGTGCAATTCCTTCCCTTTTGCAATTACACGCGCAATGACATCAAAGGCCTTCTTCGCTTGGCCCACCTGGATTTGCTGTTTTTCGGTGTAAGCCGCTTGGTCAATGGAAACGGCTACCTTAAACTGTTCAAAGAGCTTGTCAAAGCCCACTGCAAAATTATTCTTGGGCAGCCCCCAAGTGGCCAAATAGGCATTGAGTTTCTCTACCTTAAGCCCTACGTGGGGTACGGCATAGCTCATCGCGGTAATGGCCCCATGGAGACTGGTTCCCGCATAGCATTTGGCATTTGCGATCAGGTACATGATGTCCCAGATATTGTCCGCATCAAAATAAGTATGGGGACTGTCCAGCTGCCAGCGTACTTCGGCCAGGGCGAGATGGTCATCATGGTCCAAGGCTTTGCCGATGGGGCAAAGGCACAGCTCTGTGGCCGATTGTCGATAGACCTGCTCCAGTTGCCCCGCTATCATTGCTTCTTCGCCCAGGCTATTTTTTCTGTTGATCTGGAAAAACAGGTACTTTCCACGATTGGCCTGCACGTACTCCCTCACGGATGGGGTCACCCGGTCCCTTAGATCGACAATGGGATAAAATTCCGACATCAATATGGCCGAATCCGGAAAAAGTTGCGCGGCCACTTGATTGGCCTGTAGGTTTTCGACGGTTTGCCGATCCCTTACCGCTAGGTATTCCACCCCATCAAGCTTGACCTTCATAAAAGGATATTTCCCAAATACGCTTTTATTGATCCCCGATCCTCCCAGGGAGTTAAGGATTACCGAGCTCACCTTTCCGAAATCGTCCTTGGTAAACACCAGTGGCAAGGTCGTCTTGCCTTTCAGAAACCTGCGGGCCATGGCGTTCAGGTCAATATACTTGGAAAGGCGATAGCGGTAGCGGTGCACCTTTTGGTAAGTGGGGTTCAGCGCGGCAAACAGCGAGTGCCAGGTCACGCCCAATGCCTCCCCTCCCGCTACGATGACGTGGTTGTTTTCTTCAGTGGCATTGCATGCTTGGTAAAAGGCCTCCAGTCCTTCGGTGGGCTTCCCGCCCACGCGTGAAAGATCACTTTCTACCAATCCAAAAAAGCGGAACCGGTACCCCTTCCCCAATGTCTCCAACTGCTTTTCGATAATCAAGGGAAAAAGCAGGTCCCCATAATTGTACCGGTCAAATGCACCGATGATCAAAATATTTTCCATGATGAGGATGCTAACAAAAAACCTACCTTTTTTATAAATTCCATGAAAATCAACCCAAATTGTTTATGGGCAATCGCAGCAGCCTGTCCCCACGAATGCCGGGAAGGACGGCAGGGACGAAAAAGCCATTTTGGTGACAATTCGCTCTGCGGACTAATCTAGCACTATGATTGCTACATCCATTCCTGCGGTTTTTTTCCTGACCTGGTCAATTGGTCTGTTCCAAGGTCTCCATAAAACCTCCAATATCCTTAACTTGGGCTAACATACACCTGATACCTTGATCCATCTATGGCGGGACAATCTCCAGTAAAGAAAATCTTCTCCGGCTCAGTCTGGGGCATCGCTGCCAAGGTGCTCGATGCGGTGGCAAAGTTTGTGACCATTCCACTACTGGTGGGCTACTACGGAAAGTCCGACTATGGGCTTATTGCTCTGGCCTTTTCCCTGAATGCCTATCTCCGCCTGATGGACTTGGGCATGAACATCGGTTCTGTCCGGTATTTTGCCATGTGGGAGTCCAGGGCCGAATACGGCAAGATCGCCAATGCCTCACGGTCCAGCATGGTATTTTACGGTCTTATCGGCCTGGCCAATGCCTTGATATTTGTGGTGATGGCCGACTTCGGCCCCGAATTCTTCAATATCAGTCCGGAGCAAGCTCCCACCTACAGGGTAATGATGTACATCCTTGCCGCCAGTACGGTGTTCAACTGGCTGTCCAACGTGGTAATCCAGCTCCTTAGTGCCAAGGACGAACTCGGCTACGTCAACCGCATCACGGTCATCAGCAGCGTCCTCAACTTCCTCTTCGCCCTGGCGGCCATCCATTTCAAGTGGCCATTGACGGTCTATTTTCTCTTTTACACCCTCTCTCTTTTGGTGGTCATTCCCTTTAATGTCCACCGGCTCAGGCTGTACCCTGTTCCCTTGGGCACGCTCCTGCTTCCCAAATGGGACGGAAAGGCCTTCAGGCAGATCCTCGGCTACAGCGTCGCAATCTTTGCCATGGGGCTGTTCCAGTTTTCCGCCAAGGAACTGAGGCCTATTTTACTGGCCAAATTTGCCAGCGGAATCGATGTGCTCACGGACTACCGCGTGATCCAGACCATTGCCAATCTGATCATGTCCTTTGGCAGTATCTTTCTCCAGGTGCTACTCCCTTCGGCCTCCAAGGCCCATGCAGAAAACGATCATGGGAAGATGGCCAAGATGGTTTTTGAAGCCACACGGTACATTTCCATCTTCCTGACACTGGTAGTCTTTGGCCTTATCCTGAATGCCGACAACCTGCTGGTGCTCTACATGGGCGAAAGCTACCTTGACCTCAGCAAATGGCTGATCATCTGGCTACTTACCGTACTGCTGTCGATGCACAACACCCCCGTGGCCAGTTTGGTGCTGAGTTCGGGAAAGACCAAAGTGCTGGTATTTTCCGCTGCCATCGGCTGCCTCATCTCGCTGCCGATCACCGTGGTCTTTGCCAAGGAGATGGGCGTGGGGGCTGCTGTCATTGGCTACTTGGTATATATGCTGATCCAAATGGGCTTCTTCTATTTCTATTATATCCCCAAGGTGTTGCACCTCAGCAGTACCCGCATCTTTTTCAAAGCCTTCTCCCCTTCGCTTTTGGGCGCAGTTATTGCAATGTTCCTGGCAGGTTTCGCCGGAACCCTTGCCGACATTGCCCGGCCATATATGGAAATGGCCGTGGAATCCACGGTGTTTTTCATCGTTTTTGCAGGCTTTCACTGGGCCTTTGTCATCAAGCGTTCCGATATCGATTACCTAAAAAGCAACCTTCTAAACCGCTCAAGATCCCATGCAGAGAAATAGCCGCATCACCTTCTCCATATGTATCCCTGCCTACAAGAGCAAGCACCTCAAGGAATGCATTGACAGCATCCTTGCACAGACCATTGGCGACTTTGAGCTGATCATCCTTAACGACTGCTCCCCACAGCCTGTTGAAGAGGTGGTTTCCCAATTTGATGACAAAAGGATACAGTACCATAAAAACGACAAAAATGTCGGGGCACTTCATTTGGTCCAGAACTGGAACAAATGCCTCTCCCTTGCCAGCGGGGAGTTTATTGTGATCATGGGAGACGATGACCTCCTTGAGCCCGATTACCTGGAAGCATTCAGCAGGCTTATCGCTGCCCATCCCTCCCTGGATGTTTACCATTGCCGAAGCAAGATCATTGACGATAGGGGAACACCATGGCTGCTCACGCCCGCCTGCCCCGAGCTCGAGGATGTCTATGACAGCATCTGGCACCGCCTGAACCAATACCGGTCCAATTATATCTCTGATTATATGTACCGCAGTGGGCCACTCCGCGACCAAGGCGGATTTTACCAGCTGCCACTGGCCTGGGGATCCGATGACATCACCGCCTTTATGGCCACTGGCCAAAAGGGGATCGCCCACAGTCCAGAGGCCGTTTTCCGCTACAGGAGCCATTCCATGTCCATTTCCTCCACCTCCACAAACGGGCTGGAAAAGTTGGATGCGGACATGGGCTATGCTGCCTGGCTGAAGAAATTCCTGCAGGAAAACCCCATGGGGGAAACCGAAACGGTCATTTACCGACACTTGGTCGAAAATCAGGACCGCTACATGCATGAACGGAGGGTCTTTACGATCACCAAGATCATGGCCTCCGAAGCCATTCCCAACGTCTCCAAATGGCTTCGCCACCGAAGAAAGTTCCAGCTTTCGACCAAGGATGTCTTACTGGCCGCTGTGAAAAGCCGAAAAATGAGAAAGGCGTGAACAGCACGAAGATCACCTTAAGGGAAACCGAAAGAAAAAGCCAGGGCAAAAAATCAGCTAACAAGGTTTTGAACATGGATATCATCTTTAATCCACCCATAAACGCCGAAAACAAGTATATCCAGATCATGGTGGATCCCCTCCAGCGGGAGGGATACCGTATCCATGAACTGGACGGTCTGTTTTCCAGCTGGAAGCACTTTCGTAGCATCCGCCTGGTCCACCTCAATTGGTTTGAAAATATCGACGACGGCTCGTTATTCAAGGGCTTCAAGAGTTTTTTCCGGAAAACATTTGTGCTGACAGTCCTCCATCTGAGCGGAAAAAAACTGGTATGGACCATGCACAACAGGATGACCCACGAAAAGAAAACCGGTAAAATGAGCGGTTTGTTGACCAACCTACTGCTCGCCTGGTCGGATGCTATTATCATCCACTGTACCCTTTCCAGACAATTGCTACTGGAAAGGTCACCTTCCCTTGCCCAAAAGATCCATTACATCCCACATCCGGACTTTGTGGACAGTTATGGCCCTGCCAAGGCCACTGCCCCCTCTAAGGAAGAACCACTAAAATTGCTGTTTGTGGGCGCGGTCAAACCGTATAAAAACATAGAGCTGCTGATGGAAACGGTCGGCGATATGGAAAGGGTCTCCCTGACCATTGCCGGCAAGCCAAAGGATCCCGCCTATGCACATGCCCTTATCCAATTGGCCCGCAACCGTCCCAATATCAACCTGCAACTGGAATTCATCCCTGACAGCCAGCTTCCTGAGCTGCTTGGGAACACCGATCTGGTGGTATTGCCCTATGACCTGAACAGCAGCCTGAATTCCGGTACCGTCATATTGGCCTTCAGCTACCAAAAAACCGTGATCTGTCCGGAAATTGGCACATTGGTTGATATGCAGGAAGCACGTGGAAATTTCTTTGCCTACCGTTACCAAGATGCTGCGGGGCACCGACAGGCGCTCAGGTCGGCCATAAAAAAGGCCATGGCCTTTAAAAAACAGGATGAAAAGGTACTTGTGGAAATGGGCAAGGCCATGCAGGACCATATCCTGCGGCACCAGCCCAAGTCCCTGGTCGGCAACAAGCTCAGAAAACTCTACACAAAATTGTCAACGGACTAGGCCAATACCTGCTTTTATCCTATAATTTTGGTAAATTTTAAACTCGGATCATACGTTGGGAATCGTAGTGAGAGCTGAAAGTGCAAGAAAATCAGTTAGTTTGGAGGCATTAGCGTAGCACCGCTACGGTAATGCCGAAAACTAAAGTGAAACGACTGATTTTGTCCGCCGCGGCGGATCAGGTCGCAACAGATAGGCTAAAGCATATTCCGAGCAATGTCGTTTAGTTAAAGAGATTTTCCAATACGGATCGTCCATTGAGAAAATTATGGTTTTAATCGATGGCCTTATTTAAACATGTATAAAATGGATCCGCCTTGCAGGTATTGGGCGTTAAGAAATTAAAAAGCGGGCGGGCAAAAAGGCAGGCTTGTTTGACGAAATACTAGCCAAAAAGAATATTGGCAGCTAGAAAAGGAGGAGTTTGCCTGCATGAGGTAAGGTTTTAATTTTAGGCCAATCGATGCACACCTGTGCGCCGTGGCGTAGCGGCGGGGTTTTTTGGTTACTTTTTTGACCTGAAGCAAAAAAGTAACAAAGGTAAAGAGATGAAAACCATCTTGGAATTTAACAAGAAAAATAATTAAACCAATATTTCCAGATACACGCTAACTAAACGACATTGATATTCTGGGTTAAACAGAAAGTTCCTTTTTTCCGAGGGGAAAAGGCCTAAGACCAAATCCTATGAAAATACTCTACATCAATTCACTATACGCCCCTGACATCCGAGGTGGGGCCGAACTTTCGCTCAAACTCATCGTGGAAGGCATGCAGTCCAAGGGTTTTGATGTAGCCGTATTGTCGATGGCACCTGACGGCGGCCTGCGCTCTTCCACCGTGGATGGCGTAACAGTCTATCGCGCCGGCCTCAAAAACAGGTATTGGCCATATGACACCTCCCAGCCCCCTGCCTACCAACGGTTGCTTTGGCACGTCAAGGACCGCGAAAACCGGGATATGGCCGCCTTCGTCCAAGAGGTCTTGGAAAAGGAAAAACCTGATCTTGTTTCCTGCCATAACCTTGCCGGCTGGTCGATTGCGGTCTGGGAGGAGGTTCACGCCAAGGGCATTCCCATTGTACAAGTCCTGCACGACCTTTACCTGCTTTGCGCCAACAGCAATATGTTCAGGAACGACACGGCCTGCAAAGGCATTTGTATGGAATGTAAGCTACTCAGACTTCACCACCAGCGAAAATCCGCACAGGTCAGTACGGTAGTGGGGATCAGCCAAAGTATCCTGTCACGATTTACCGATGAAGGATATTTCCCCAACGCCAAGGGACATGTCATCTACAACACCCGTCACATCCCAGATCCCGGAAGTCCCAGGACCAAGGAGACGGGCAGCCCACTGCGTGTGGGATATTTGGGAACTTTGTCGAAGATAAAGGGGGTAGAATGGCTGATCGATACGGTCAAGGAGGCCGATTTCCCTGTTGAACTCTACATTGCCGGCAAGGGCAAGGATACCTACGAGGCGCACCTCACTGCCATGGGGTCCGGAAATGACAACATTACCTTTATGGGCTATTCAAAACCTGCAGACCTGTTCGCCCAAATCGATGTGCTGGTGGTGCCCTCCCTGTGGGAAGAACCGCTGGGCATGGTGGCCATCGAGGCACTCGCCCATCACCTTCCCGTCATCGCCAATCACTCCGGCGGGCTGAAAGAGACTGTTCAGGACGGCGTAAACGGCCTTTTTTGTTATGCTGAACGCCCAGGCTCACTTGGGAAAGCACTGAAAAAGCTTCAGGAATCTCCGGCCTACTATGGTCAACTGAGTGCCCAGGCCAGGTCTTCAGTGGCCCCGATCCTGGACCGGGAAAGAATGGTATATGCCTATCGGTCCGTGCTGGAAGAGACCTTAAAAAATCATCCTGTAACCTCCATCGCCTGATGTCCACGACCCTACAGCAACAAAACAGTGCCCTGCCCCTGCCCGTCCTGGAATGGAAGGACATCCAACTTTCCGAGTTGGTGTTCTGCATGGCCATTGCGGCTACTTGCCTGCCGGTCAAGGTCTATCCGGCCCTGTTCTTGGCCTCCGCAGCATTTTCCTATTACGAATCCGGCAAAAAGTATTTGGCTCCCTGGGTGATCGGCCTTGGGGTGTTCACCCTTTATGCACTGATCAGCTTCTTTCAGGTGTATGAAGGACAGGCCGTCCTGGTCACTGGGATCATCAAATTGATCATCAACTTTGCCTTTTTATATTGCTCGTTCAACTGGCTTGCGCAGCGAAACAACCAAAATCTGCTCTACCTGTTGGACATCACCTTGCACGTGGTATTTGCCCTGCTGCTGTTACAGTTGCTGATCTACCACGAGGCCCTACATTTCCGGTTGATTACCGGTAGCAGTTCGTCTGGGCAGGCCAGTATGCTCTATGATCCGCAACTGTACTTTTGGGGATTGGCCGACAAGAACATGCTTGGTGCCCGCATTGCCCTGTTGGGATTCCTGTACCTCCTGATACCCGTCATCCGTTACCGACGGATTGCCCTCTGGCGAATCATCTACATTTTCCTACTTGCCTACCTGTCCCTCTCCAGAACGCCTATCGTGGCCCTGCTGATCGGCTGTGGCTACCTGCTATGGACAGTGCTCTCCAAAAAATACCGGATCGTCATGTTGGTTGGCTTGGCCATCTTGGTGCCCATTGTCCTCGAAAAGGTCATCCGCGTGGACCAGCTGACAGCCTCCAATGACGGCATGGGCGTGCGCTTGGTTTATTGGCAGGCATTCTTTGCCCATATTGGCGATATTTCGATCTGGGGCAACGGCTTTATGAAGGCCCCTGCCTTCCTGAACCGGTATGCACAATTTTACCATGGCGAGCCCCACATCCACAACACCTTTATGTCCTGCTATCTGGAACTGGGCATCATCGGGCTGGCATCGTTTGTCCTGTTTTTGGCAGGTTATGCCCGGTCTTGTTTTATCATAAATCCCCACATCCATTTCTGGATAGCATGCTTTTTGCCATTACTTGCCATCATGTGCATCCTTTACTCGGGATACGATAATGATATCGTGATGTACCTTGTCCTGCTGGTGCCATTGGGCACATGCCGGGACAATCTCCCCTTTAGCGATGTAAACATTGGGTTATGGAACAAAAAAGAAAAGTATTGATTGACGGCCGCTGGGCTGGGGATACAGGGATCGGAAGGCTATACCGGGAAGTCATGCAGGCTGCGCCCCCACAGGTGGACCGTCACTATGTACAGACCAATGCAGGCCTGGGCAGTATGTTCAGCCCTATTGCGCTTGCCAAGGACATTGCCAGGTCAGATGGGGAAATTTTCTACAGTCCCTCGTTTATGCCCCCGTTATATTCGAAAATGCCCTATGTTTTCACCGTGCACGACCTGATGCACCTGTTTTATTATTCGCCCATGCACCGGATATATTACCAGCAGGTAATCGCTCGGCTTGCCAAGCGTGCCAAACAGATCATCACCGTTTCCCATTTCAGTAAGGCCCAGCTGGTCACGCTGTTGGGCATTCCCGAAAACCAGGTCACGGTCATCTACAACGGGGTGGACGATCATTTTCTGTCCAATCAAGATGCCATGTCCCTTGACCGTCCCTATTTCCTGTACATCGGCAACCGTCGGGCCAACAAAAACCTCCCCGCCATGGTGAAGGCCTTTGCCCGCGCACAAATTCCGGATGACTTTGTCCTTGCGCTGAGCGGAAAGACCGATCCCCAGCTCGATGGGCTGATCCGGGAACTGGGTATTGAAAAAAGGGTGCAGTTTTTGGGGTATATTCCAGAGGAAGACCTACCGAAGGTTTACAAGGGCGCCCATGCCACGCTGTTTGTTTCCAAAATGGAAGGTTTTGGATTGCCGGTTCTGGAGTCGATGGCATCAGGAACACCTGTGCTCACCTCTACGGAGAGCAGCCTACCGGAAATCTCAGGTGGTGCCGCGCTATGCGCCGATCCTTCCGATATCCTGGACATCCAGCGAAGTATCGAGCGGCTTGTTGGCGACCAGGGCATGTACGAAGGGCTTGTCGAGCGGGGACTTCAACGGGCGCGGCAATTCCCCTGGAGCCGTACGGCAGCACAAACCTGGGAGCTGATACTTTCATAAATAAACCGGAAGATGGCCACCTGAATGATAAAGAGAAGAGCCCTTGACAAACAGAGCGGTTTATGGGCAAAAAAACAGTCACGGCACAAGTGCCAATTATCACCTACCAACCGCAAAAACCAACGCGTACTGAAAAGTATTTACCATGCCACAAAAGACAGAAATTAACAACATAGCACACAACTTGGCCCGGGCCCTGCTGCTGGTTTTGCTGTTCGCTTGGAGTGCTTCCGGCCAGGACACTTCCCTGGAGCCATCGAAGACGGTAATGTGGAACGTCAAGGACCACCAAGCCCAGGGGGACGGTAAGGCCGATGATACCGAGGCCATCCAACGAACCATCGGAATGGCCAGTGCCGGAGACACGGTCTGGATTCCCCAAGGCACCTACAAGGTACGGACATTGGGACTAAGGTCTGGCGTGCACATCAAGGCAGAAGGTACCTTGGTCCAGCAATTGGACAGTACACAGGAATTTACCAAGGGGCATCAGAATTCCACTGCTCCCCTTTTCCGCGGCAAGGACATCTCGAACGTCTCCATTTCCCTTAATGGCCAGGCCCTCCATGAGGCCATTTACCTGAGCGGCAGCCGTAATGTCACCATTTATGATTCCCATTTCGGGGGCGACAGCACCAAGCTCCGCTCATTTTCCGGCATATTGCTGTACAAGTGCGCCGACATTACCATTGAGAAGACCACGGTGACGGGCTTTGGCACCGATCGGCTGCATACCGACAGCTACCAACCCGGGACCGGCATCAGGATCCTGGAAAGCAAAAGCATTCTGGTCCAAGCGGTCACCATCCGCAAAAACGGGGAGAACGGGGTGTTCATCCATTCCAGCCCTGATGTGCAGGTGCTCAACTCCACCATCAGCGAAAATGGCATGAGCGGCATCCAGGTTGCTTTCGGTACTACAGGAGTGGAAAAGGACTACCGGTTTGAAAACAATATCCTCCACGACAACGCCAGTGATGCAGTCGATATCAACAACCCTAGCTCCAAAGGCCCACTGGCCATCCATGCGTCCATCATCAACAACGACAGCAAGGACAATGGGTATGTGGACGGAAAGTCCACCCCTGACGGATCGGGCATTGCCACGCTGGTCAATGTATCCGCTGTTGAGGTGATCGCCAACCGGGCCAAAGGAAACAACCGTCCGGCCATATACATGGAAGACTGCGGCGAGATCCTGGTCAAGGACAATGTGGGCGACAACCAAGTGGAGCTGGTCGGCAGCCTTCGGCACCTTGACATGCTGTCCAATGTATTCTCCAACGTCACCTTTATCAATAATGTGCATGCCCGGTATATCCTTATGGAAAACAACCAGCTGGCCACCCTCCACCTTCCCAACGGCATACGGACCGATTCGCTTTTGGTCCATAAAAACGAGTTGGGCAATGCATCCCTCAACATCAACCTTCAGGGAAACATCCAGCTCCAGGGCAATCGCATCATCAATGAGGGAAAAAACCCGGCGATGCTACTGGTAAAAGCAGATGGTATCCGCATCGCCGACAACCACATCCTCAGCCACCGTGCCCCCGCCCTGACCATCCACGCCTCCGCCAAGGACGTCCTGGTCAAAGAAAACACGGTCCGGGCGGCCAACACCTGCATCATCGACCAAGGGGCGGCCAACCTACGCATAGAGGGCAACAAGCTCACGGCCATGGAAACGGGCAGGCATTACTTTACCCTGAGAAGCAAAAACCCGCAAAACCTCCAGCTTGCTGGGAACGAACATACCGGCAAGGAGGAATTTCCCGTGATTTTTTTTGAAGGCAAGGGCACTGCCCGACTGAATGCCGAAAAAATCATCCGTGGCACCACTGATTTTGGCGAGGTAAAAGTAGCCACCAGCAACCTATAATCTAACCCTGCATGAAAACCAATCTTTTTATCCCTACGCTCAATGCCGGTGAAAAATGGCACGAAACATTGGAGCAGCTTGCTGCCCAAGACCTTCCCTTGCACCGAAAGGTGATCATCGACTCAGGATCCACCGATGGCACCTTGGACGATCCACTGTTGAGGGATTATGAAGTGATCTCCATCGATAAAAAGGACTTTGACCATGGAGGAACCCGCCAAATGGCCGTGGAGAAATTTCCGGATGCAGATGTGTTTATATTCTTGACCCAAGATGCCATCCCCGCAGGCCCCTATGCCCTATCGGTGCTGGTGGCCGCCCTGGAAAACCACCCCGAACTCGGCATGGCCTATGGCCGACAGCTCCCCCACCATGGTGCGACCACCCTGGAATCCCATGCCCGGTTGTTCAATTATCCCAAAAAGAGCGAGACGCGCAGCCTGGAAGAGCGGCACCGGTATGGCATCAAGACGATTTCCTGTTCCAATTCCTTTGCTGCCTATCGCAAAACAGCCTTTTTCGATGCCGGGGGATTCCCAAAGGGGCTTATCCTCGGCGAGGATGCCTATATAGCAGGGAAAATGTTGCTAAAAGGATGGGAGATGGCCTATATCGCCACTGCACAGGTCCACCATTCCCATGATTATACGGTAAGGGAAGAATTTAAACGGTATTTCGATATCGGGGTCTTCCATGCGGACAGTGCTTGGATCTTTGACCATTTTGGTCGCGCCGAAGGCCGTGGAATGGAATACCTTCGATCGGAAATAGGCCATGTCCTGGAGCATGACCCCAAGGCACTTCCCAAATCCATCGCTTCCCTTTTCGCCAAATGGAGCGGTTATAAAATAGGCCTGGCGCACAAGCGGTTGCCAACATCTTTTAACAAATTTTTCTCCATGCACAAGCACTTTTGGCATTCCACACAGTGAGTAAGCCTTCCCCATAAAACCACCACAAAATCAGCATTTAGAGCCTTTTAAAGGCTTTTTTGGGGCAATCCACCCCTTGGCATATATGTTGGCTTATGTTAGTCAGGTTTATTTTACTGATTTACTGACTAAACAACCAACAAGATGGCTAACCATAATCAAGAAATCATTTATAACAGGACGCTGACCACGACGGCAGCGATACCCGATCTTTTCACCCTTTCGGACATGATCTCCAGGGACCGTCTCCAAAACGGTATCCTGCACATGCAGATGGACAGCACTACCAAGATCATGAAAAGGATGTTTGACATCTTCTTTTCTGCCATGGTACTGATCTTGGGTGCTCCGGTATATGTGGCCCTGATGGCCATCACCAAACTGACTTCCAAAGGACCGGTCTTCTATAAACAGGAACGTATCGGTGAAAACGGGACTCCTTTTGAGATATATAAGTTCAGGAGCATGTATATCGATGCCGAGAAAAACGGTCCTCAGCTCACAAGCGGCAACGATCCCAGGGTCACCAAATGGGGCAGTTTCATGCGCAAGACCCACTTGGACGAAATCCCCCAGTTCTTCAATGTACTGAAAGGTGACATGTCCATCGTGGGGCCAAGACCGGAAAGGGAGCACTTTATCAACCAGATTGTCAGTGTGTCTCCCAGTTATAAGAAACTACAGGGCATCAAACCCGGGATTACTTCCATCGGCCAGGTATATTATGGCTATGCCGAGACCGTGCAGGAAATGGTCGAACGGATGAAATACGACCTGCTTTACCTTACTGGTCCCAGCCTGAAGACCGATATGTTCATCATCTACCAAACCGTCAAGGTAATGGTAAATGGCAAAGGCCAATAAAAGCACAACCAACTAACCACTATACATAAACCACAGCCTGACCGGCTCACCTTTCCCTGAAACGTCCCGTTTCTGCTACAATCCAACATCGCTAATAACTGTTTGAAAAGGGATTTGGGAAAGGTGATCCGGTTTTTTTGTGCAGGCAGGCAACAATGTTTTCGAGGAATAGTTTCTATATTACCCCCTAGCCCCCTAAAAGGGGGAACTGTTTCGTTTAACATTTATGATAAAGATTAGAGGGCCCGTACCGGAATATATTGGGAAAGGCATCCTATATTTTAAAAACAGATGGCTTCTTCCCTCCGTCCATCGCATTGACGGATTGGTTTCGGTTTCAGAATCGAATTCAAGTTAGTAAGCCAATGAAAAGGAATCAAACACCGCATTACCATCTCCTTCGACGAAAAGCCCGGGTTTTACGCCCCACTGCCAGAACTCCAGAAATTCTCCCTTAAGCAGGTCACTTCCTGTTCCGTCCACCGACAGCTGTTGCCATTCACCATCTTCTCTTTGATAGGCAAAACGTACTTCATGGCCGTTTTCTACCTGTGCTTTGAGGGCGATCTGTTCACGCTCCACTGTCACACCTTTTCCCAGTGCGGTATATTTTCCGTCCCTGACCTCAAAAACCGCCAGTTTGCCGTCTTTCAACCCCGCTCCGAGCATATTGGCATGGGTACCGTATAGCATCAGCCCTTTGAGGTGATCGTCCTCGTTGGGCAATTCCGCCACCACTTGATAGGCCGGCTTTTCGGGCACCACACAAAGTGCCGTGGCCCAGGCCTCCTGCTTCAGGCTGCCCGACAACTGCAACTGTCCATCCTCCACCCTTGTGGAGGGTTCGTTACTGGCCAGGTCCCAGCGCCACCAACCCTTGAGCTGATCCCCATCAAAGTCATCGTCAATGGAAAGTGGGGAGACACCACCAGTACTGTCCGCCATCAGGTCCACCGTCTTAAAATATGGCCAACCCGTCTTTTCGTCCCAATAAAACGGGCTGAGCAATGCCGACCTGCCCATATACGGAAAGCCCTCCTTGGCATAGGCATGGAAGAGGTAATACCAACGGTCACTGCCTGTGGAAACAGGTGTGCCGTGTCCCGGGCATTTCCAGTTGCCAAAATCGGTCAAAATGGGGTTTCCGCTATATTTTTCCCAAGGCCCTTCCATCTGCTTTGCCCTGGCCACGCCGACCTTGTAGTCGCAGCCACCACCACAACAGGCCGCACCCGAGTAAAGCAAGTACAGGTACTCCCCGTGCCGTACAATGGACTGCCCTTCGATCCCGCCACGCTCCCAGTTGTCCGTTTCGGCGGTCACCACGGGAAAAGCCTCCCCTTCAAGCGACAGGCCATCCCCGGAAAGCTTGGATCCCAGCAGCTGGATAGGCTTATCGGGATTGAGCCCGTAGGCCTTCCAAGTAATATAAAGCTGTCCCTTCTGGTCAAACACATAGGCATCGATGCTTTCCGAGCCCCATTCGATCAGCTCGCCATGGTCGGTAAAGCCCTTGCTGATATCAGCGGTACTGGCCACGCCGATGCAGGAGATGCCGTCCTTTCGGCGCGCGGTATAATAACAGAAAAACTTCCCGTCAAGATAAAACAGCTCCGGAGCCCAAAAGCTCCCCATCGTCCAATCGGGTGCCTCCATGAACACATAACTTTCAAACTGCCAAGTTTCAAGGTCGGTAGAGGAATAAATGGGATAGATCGGCGCCCAGTCATTGGAGGTGCCACAGGCATAATAGGTCCCGTCCACTTCGATCACCGAAGGGTCGGGAAACTCCCCGCGGATGATGGGGTTTTGGATGGAAACAGGCTGATGGGAAGCTTCTTCCTGCTTGGTTCCCCCGCAAGCACACAGCAGGGCAAGGCATAAAAATAGAATAGGTCTGTTCATAGGTTTATCGATTTAGTAAGTAAATATAAAGATATCCCGCCAAACTGCAACAACTTAAGATCCCTGGTCACGAGAAAAGCCCCCCCTTGAACCGTTCCTGTTTTCCGGTAGTAACTTTCAAGGTTGTGGCCGGGAATTCACAAAGACCATATTATGTATATCCGCAAATGCACCAGTGGCCAAATAAACCAACAGCAACAATGGCAATAGGTTGTTTATGTTGCTGGGGCCAATAAATTATAGGATCCGGTACCATGGTACGGACCTGTTCTGCACCGGCTATCTCCCAAGAATGGAATCTTTAATAAATACTTAACTGTCATAGGTACGTGTTTTTCATGATTATGGGCTTTATTTGAAAATATAAAATCCCCACCCATGACCCTTGACCATTGTTCAGACCAGGAACTGCTACTCCTTGTAAAAGAGGGGAACACCCTTGCCTTTGACGAGCTGTTCAACAGGCATTGGGAAGTGCTGTACCTTAGGTCCTTCAGTCTGCTACGTGACCCTGCGACCTGCGAGGACATCGTCCAGGATGTTTTTTTGAAAATATGGCAGAACCGCGACACCATCCAGATCAGCCACTTCAACAGCTACCTGCAAACGAGCGCCCGCAATGGTGCCCTTAAGTTCCTTGCCAAACAAAAACTGGAGGCACGGCACCTCAACACCATTTCAACATTGGAACTGCTCTACCATACCGAAGATGAAATGGATGCAAAGGAGCTGGAAAGCGAGGTTTTGGCCTCTTTGGAACACCTGCCCAAAAGGTGCAGGGAAATCTTTGTGCTCAGCAGGTTCAACAACATGTCCAATGGCGAAATTGCCAAAAAACTAATGCTCAGCCACCGGACAGTGGAAAACCAACTGTACAGGGCCATCAAGCACCTACGTGAGGTCCTTCCCCATATCCTGTGCTGGCACATTTTCAATGGCTGGTATTAAGGTAAGGTTACCCAGGTTAAACAATGGTTAATTCCACCATTCACCATGAGTGCATTGCCTGCCAAACCGGTCTATATAGTTGAACAGGGCAAGTACCATGAAGCGCAAAGAACAGCAATTATTTGAAAATTACCTGAAGGGAAGGTTATCGGAAAACCGGAAAAAGCTGGTTGAGGAATTCTATGAAATGGAGTCCCGGCGGACCACTGGGTGGGACACCCTTCGAATGGGAAATAAAGAGGATGTCAAAAGGCGGATAAAGCCCCGTCCGGTCTCCGGTAACAGCAGGCGCCGAATACCCATTGTCAATATCGCCGCGTCATTGTTGCTGGCATTGGCTGTTTCCTTTATCGTTTTTGTTTCCCTTCCCAAAAATCCCCCGGTGGAGATGGTCGAAAAGACAACCGCCTATGGACAGACCTCAACGATCCATTTGGAGGACGGCTCCACCATATGGCTTAACGCAGGAAGCACGGTAAGTTATCCAAAGCATTTTCCTTCCGGATCACGGCAGGTCAACTTGGTCGGGGAAGCCTTTTTCGAGATCCGGCCCGATGTTTCACGGCCTTTTGTGGTCAGTACCCCAACGATGACGACCACCGTACTGGGCACTTCCTTTAACATTACCGCCTACCACAGGGACCCTACGACCATTACGGTTAGCACGGGCAAGGTTCTGGTCCAACGGCTTCCCGCAGCACCACTCTCCCCGTCCAAGAGGGAAATGATCCTCTACCCGAACGAACAGGTGGTCCTGAAGGGCTACGACTCCCCCATGTCCAGGGCATCCGTGAATGCCGAAAGGTACAGTTCCTGGAGGACCGGGGAGTACTTTTTGGACCAGATGACCATGGGTACGCTTGCCGGGACATTGGAAAGGAGGTTCGGTGTCAGGTTCATCTTCCATGATGAACAGCTCAAGGACTGCCAATTGTCGGGAAGGGTAAAAAAACAGTCCCTGTCCGCATTGATGGAACTACTGGCCACCACCCTGGCCATAGAATATAAAATAGATGGAAAAAAAGTACACCTGTATGGCCGTAGTTGTTGAACCTCAAGCACATTGCCTATGTAACACCCATGAAAAAAGGGTGCCGGACATGTTCGCACCACGTCCAGCACCTCGCTTTGTACAAAGCAACCGTTTCAAATCATTCCAATTCAAAACTTTCTCAAAACTATGAAATTATTTACAAAAAAGGGCATTGCCATGATAGTTGGCGCAATGTTTTTGTTCCTTTTCCACCCTTTTGCCTCCCAGGCAGGGGCCATCGGTCTATTGAACAGGGAAATTTCCGTTTCAGTTGCTGACCAATCCTTGCGGGCCGTTCTGGAGAAAATCGACAGGGACTACCAGATCGGCTTTATTTACAATGACCAATTGCCCGGCCTTGAAAGGCATATCTCCCTTTCGGTATCGGCCACTCCCCTGTCCCAGGTGCTTGACAGGATACTCCTGCCCAATGGACTCGGTTACAAGCTGGTTTCCGATCAGATTGCCGTGGTCCGGCACAGCCCCCCCCTCCCTGCTACGGGAAGCCTAAAGGGAACGGTCACGGGACTTCCCGACCACATGCCCCTTCCCCATGCCACGGTCCAGTTCAAAGGATCCGATAAATACACCTTGACCAATGAACTGGGCAAGTTCTATTTTCCCGAAGTACCCACGGGTACGCAAACCCTGCTGATCAGCTACATGGGGTATGAACCTACAGAAAAAAACGTGTCCATCTCCCCCGAGGGGACCGCAGAAATCAAGGTCCAGTTGCATTCCACGGTCAGCGAGCTGGAAGGTGTCACCATTACGGGTATCAGGCGTGGGGAAGTAAAGGCACTCAACAGCATGAAAAATGCCGAGAACATCAAATATGTCATGTCCCAGGAGCAGATCGAACGTTTTCCCGACCTTACCGTCAGTGAGTCCCTCCAACGGGTTCCCGGCGTGGCGGTAGGCTACAGTTATGGCATCCCACGGGACATCATCATCCGTGGCCTGAGCCAGGACCTCAGTTCCATGACCCTGAACGGCACGCGCCTCCCCTCCACCGGTGCGGGAGGAAGGGACACCGACCTGAACGGCATTCTTGCAAATTCCATTGAGAGCATCGAGGTCATCAAGACCTTGACCCCGGACAGGGATGCCGATGGCACGGGCGGGGCGGTAAACATCATCACCAAGTCCCCCGCCAAGGACGAAAAGCTGTTCGATGCAAAACTGGCCGGAGGGTACAACGGCCTGGTAAACAGGGCAACTTATGATGCAGGGCTGACCTTTGGGGAGCGAAAGGGCAGGACCAGTTATATTATCGGTGCCAGTTATGCCCGCAACTGGCGGGGAGAAGACCGGGTGGAAAAGGATTATGACACGTATACCGTAAACGGGACCGAA
Organism: Echinicola rosea; assembly: GCF_005281475.1. NCBI lineage: Bacteria > Pseudomonadati > Bacteroidota > Cytophagia > Cytophagales > Cyclobacteriaceae > Echinicola > Echinicola rosea. Next base: position 5,480,962 of record NZ_CP040106.1, read on the forward strand.
TCCACTTACCTGAGCAACCTCGACCTAGACGGTTATGAGATCAAACGTGACAACCTGGCCATCAACGGCGAGTTCAAGTATTACCCCAATGACAGGTCCGAGCTTTACCTCCGCGGTTCCTATAACCTGTACTATGAAATCCAAAACCGCCTGGAACGCATCTTCAATATTGGCGAATACACCAGTGCCGACCGGGTAGAGGACCTGCGCATCACCCAATCGGGCAACTGGCGGGACTACCACAAGAACCTTTTGCAGGCATCATTGGGAGGCAAAAGCTATTTCGGAGACATGAAGCTGGAGTACGATCTAACCCTGTCCCAGGGAAAGTACGACCAGCCCATCTATTACAGTGCAGCATTTGAACGCAACGGCCTCTCTGCGGGCCTGGACCTACGGGATCCCGTTACCCCGCAATTTGAATTCAGCGAAGCGGATCCCTATGATACGGATGAATTCACCACGGGCAGGTACATCAACCGCCACGACAAATCCATTGACCGGGACGGCCAGCTGACCCTGAACATCAACAAACCCTACCAACTGGGAAGGCACAAGGGAAATGTAAAGTTTGGCGGACGTGGAAAGCTCAAATATAACGACCGGTCAAGGAACTATTTCCTCCATGACCTGGACGCGGGGAAATTTGTCCTGAGCGACTATCTTTCCGGTTACAGCAAGGAAGACCATTATGGGGGTGCCTATAATATGGGACGCTTTCCGGAGGCAGAGGCCATGGAGGAATACTACAACGGGCACCCCGAGCTGTTCAGTGACAACGAGACCTATACCCGGCAGAACACGGATCCGGATTCCTTCGAGGGAACCGAGTACCTTGCCGCCGCCTATGCCATGACCGAGCTCAATATCGACGACCTTCAGGTGATAACAGGGATCCGTTACGAAAAGACAGGCTTTGACTATGAGGGTAACCGCGTGAACTTTGATGACCAGGGCAATTATGTGAGCACCTCCCCGGCATCGACCGACCGGACCTTCGACGGATGGTTCCCATCGATCAACCTGCGTTATGCCATTGGCAGCAGGACCAATATCAGGGGAGCGGTAACAAGGTCCCTTTCCCGGCCCAGTTATTATGACCTGGTCCCTTGGGAAGAGGTGGAGACCCGTAGAAGCCGTGTCAAGATGGGCAATCCGGAGTTGACCCAGTCCACTGCCGTCAATTTCGATATCCTCTTTGAGCATTATTTCAAATCGGTGGGCATCCTGTCAGGGGGCGTATTTTTAAAGAACATCAACGACTATATCTACGAAAGCTCCTACATCCAGGAAGGCGGCACTTATGACGGCTATACGATCAACCAGACGGTCAACGGTGCCAATGCCGTTGCCAGGGGATTCGAGCTTGCCTGGCAGCAGCAGCTCACCTTCCTCCCAGGTATCTGGAACGGCCTGGGCATCTACGCCAACTACACCTATGTAAACAGTGAATTTGAAATCCCCGGGGCACAGTCTACAAGAACCGTCAAGCTTCCCGAGATGCGTCCCCATGTAGGCAATGTATCCGTTTCCTATGAAAAGTTCGGTTTTTCCGGCAGGATATCCATGTACTTTTACGGCACTTTCAATTCCGAACTGGCCGAAAACCCTGACAACGACCTTCAGGAGAAGGGCAGAAACCAATTGGATTTCTCTGCCTCCCAGCAGTTGACCGAACGATTGAGCCTTTTTGTTGGGGTCAACAACCTTACCAACGAACCCATTTCGGACATCTATCGGGACGGGCGTCCACAAAACGATGCCGTTTACGGTAGATGGGGACAGGTGGGCCTGAGATTTAAAACCTACTGATCAATAATTGAATAAAACAACATGAAGTCAATTCCACTCCTAACCATCCTCGCCCTTGTAATGGGCCTTGGCCAATTAACTGCCCAGGATTTTGCCCCCAGCCCTTTTCCGGACCGGATCGTACTGACCTGGAACGGCGACCCTCGCCACAGCCAGGCGGTTTCCTGGCGGACCGACACACAGGTTCCACAGGGAGTCGCCGAGCTTACCGTGGCTCCCGACTCTCCCCATCTCGAAGGGCCTGCAAAAAGTTTTCCGGCTACAGTGGAGCTGCTGGTCCAGCAGGGTGACAGCTCGCTATACCATACCGTTTCCTTCGATAACCTGACGCCCGGAACGCTATATGCCTACCGGGTAGGTTCTGAAAACCACTGGAGCGAGTGGTTCCACTTCAAAACGGCCCCCGAAGTACCAGGGGAATTCTCCTTTATCTATTTTGGGGATGCCCAGAACGACCTCAAGTCCCGCTGGTCCAGGGTCATCAGGCAGGCCTATAGCTCGATGTCCGATGCCGCATTCATGCTCCATGCCGGTGACCTGATCAACCGGACACATTCCGATCCGGAATGGGGCGAATGGAACCATGCCGGTGGCTTTATCCATGCCATGGTCCCCAGTATCCCCACCCCTGGAAACCATGAGTATGACAGGGACGAACAAGGAAAGCTTGAGCTGGACATCCATTGGCGAAAACAGTTCAACCTTCCCCTCAACGGCCCAACAGGCTTCGAGGAAACGGTCTACTATACCGACTATGGCAATGCCAGGATCATTTCGCTCAATTCACAGGAAATCGTACTGAACGACAGCTCACTTCACAGGCAAAAGGAATGGCTGGAAAGGGTCCTTCAGGAAAATCCCCGGGACTGGACGGTCATCACCTTCCACCATCCCATTTACTCGTCGAGTTCGGGAAGGGACAACCGGGAGTTCAGGGAGGCCTTTCGGCCCTTGTTCGAAGCGTACGGTGTGGATTTGGTATTGCAGGGCCATGACCATACCTATGGGCGGGGGCAAAACCTCCCCACGGGGGTCTCCGGGAAGTCCGGCAAGGGAAATGGACCGGTATATGTGGTCTCCGTCAGTGGTCCAAAGATGTACGAGCTGACCACCGATAAGTGGATGGACCGTGCCGCTTCGGAAACCCAGCTCTACCAATACATCACCATCAAGGAAAATAAGTTGACCTACCGTGCCCATACGGCCACCGGAAAACTGTATGATGCCTTTTACCTGGTAAAGGACAGGGAGGGCAACAATTCCTTTACCGATGAGGCCTCGATGGCCATTGAGCAGCGTACCGACCTCCCACCCCGGAAGCTAAAGGAGAAAAGCCCGGCGGAACTGGAGGAATATGAAAAAGTATATCCCAAAAAACACTGAAGGATTCCCCTATTGTAAGGATTTGCCTATTTTTTACCTGAAAGTTGTGCCCAACAGGCACAACTTTCAGGTTATCCCAAACCGACCGCCCCTTCGGCCAATACAGTTTTTTTGCTGAGGAACACCGGGCAGTGGACTGGGAGTGTATTCCTTGGCACAATGTCCAGGGACCTGATTTACATCAAGGCCACAGGGACCTCCAAACTCCCCCGCTACCCGAAGGCATCAACTGCTACTACAGGCACCCTTAACTGCCGAGCCTGCCCGCTCCGTGACCTGCCTACCATATAAACAGAACAAGGACCTGGAATCAAAACGGTAAACCTCCCCTTTGAACGGCAATGGGCAATCTTCCGGGGCATGCAGCATTATTTCGTACAACAAACCGGAAGTCAGGGCAGGAAAGGTGAAGGACAGAAAGGTGGGCAACGGAAAACAACCGATATCATTTCCCACATAATCGTCTTCCATGTGCAATTCTCCACATCCATAAACACGGTCGAGCAAATAAATATACTGTCCTGCCCTGTCCAGCCATTCCTTCAGGACAGGCCTATAGTGACGCGACCTGTCCACTTTAAGACAGATCAGGAGCTGACCGTTGATTCGGAACAGTTTTTTCTGCATGATCCCGGCGGCCAAATGGTCGGTTTTCCTGTCCGGAAAGCACCTGAGCAGGTCCCGGACGGAACCGTCCCATAGGATAAGGTAAAGTTTGGTAGTATTCTCCAATTCTATAAACTATTGTGGTTCAACAATCAATCATTTGGGCAATTGCAGGACCGGGGGCGAACGGAGGACCGTAAAAGCAAAATCAGGACTTTGCCTCTCAGAAAAGGTGCCCCAGGTCCGACCGGACGCTGCCAATGGGAAAACCAGCAATTTCCATGGCAGTCCTGTCCGGATAACCGACTCTGTTTTCAGCTTCCCGGTAAAAGGAAGGGCAGTGGCCAGTTCCCTCTTTGTACCAGCCCTGCCCCCAACGGATGCCCGCTAACCCAAGCACGTTGGCCTACGGGGCCGGCCACACTTTTTTCCCGGTCAAACCGGAAACCAGAGGGCTGGCTTCCGGAAACGACAATGTGCAGTCCCTTCACAAAATCTGGAAAGCAATATGGGGGCTGCCATATGCTGGTTTTACAGTCCCCGTTCAGATAACATGTGCAGGCTGAAATTAAGAAAAAACCATGTAAACATTGGCAAAACAACATGAAAACAAACAGTAAAAAATGACTATATTTCAAAAAAATTAACCCGATCATCCCTATAGGTCAATTGACCTTAGGTAAAACATAATAAATATCCCATTAAAATATGTCCGTTCCTTACATTTTACCGTACCCCGCTTACAAATATCGGCACATGACAAAATCAACACCAAAATCACTTAACTTCCATGCCCGAACACCATTGCCCAAATGCATTTCATTAACGGTATTTTCCTCGCCCTCCTCACCCATGTATTTTCACTGTTTTGCGGGACCTTCATCCTGTACAGGCTTTCCCCTTCAAAAATGTTCAAACGGTACGGAAGGCGTTATCTGTTCAAGGGACAAGGGGGATACCGGAAAATTGGTCTCCACCTTTTCAGGACCTTGCTGTCGATAGGGCCTTTGCGATACCTGGACCACCATTTGCTCTATCCTCCAAAACGCCATGCCCATTCCCTTGAAGAGGCCATGTACCTCCACTTTGCAAGGGAAGCCGAACACCTGTTCGCTTTTCTGTTGATTCTTGTCATGGTGGTGGCAGCTTTTTTTGCAGCGAACTCATGGGCGTATGCTTCTTTCCTCCTTTTCCTCAACTTTCTTTTTAACTTTTACCCCTTTTTGCACCACCAATCCGTTCGCCTGCGGATTGATGGCTTGATGGACCGCCCTGGTTTCCAGTCCGGGGACAACTGATCCGGTCCCGAGGCACATTTACGGATTACACGTCCGGGCCCAACGCCCCCTTCCATGTGATCTAATCGGCAATCCAACACCACCGGTGCCTTCATGTGGGACATGGGGTCTTCCCACATCCGCCCCTCACTGCCCTGTCCCCCTGCTGGGCGGGGATTCGTGGAAGTTCAAAAAAGGGAATCCATCCTGATCGGAAATAGCGATTCCCGGGAAAGCGGTTTTGTGACATAATCCACCGGCACATTGCCATGGGGCTTCCGTCGATCCAGGTCGCTTGGACCAACGGACGGGGATACGGTAAAAACGGCCGTCAATCATGAGCCCCTTCCCTATCCCTCCCTTCCGGGAAATCCCAATCCGATATTTCGGCAAACGGACATCAAAAAACAGTGGCCTCCCCTTGGAAGTACCCTTGTTCAGGGTGGCCAGGCAATTCCACGGTGGGGAAAATAAAGCCAGGGCAATGTCCGGAGAAACGTTCTGATCATTTCACCATGGGCCAGGTTGATTGCCAGACCATCATCCAACAATGACATTTCAGGATCATGCACTGGCCAAGTCCGTTTAACTCGGTCCATGCATTGGTTTATCTACGGCAAGCACAAGCATATGGAGCTGAAACCGATTCATAATCAGCCGCTTCGCCTTACAATCTGGAAACTGGACAGGGTAAGCGTAGCGGTACTACCGCCCAAAACTCCAAACCAACCGATTTTATTGCAAATGGACAAAAAGCTTCGACAGGTTGCTTCTTTCCAAGACGGATAATCATCTCAAATAACGTTTTAAGCCATATACATACATAAAATTTATTTTCAGACAGTGATTGTTTTGGCCTGATTTTCGATCTGACCATGGTTATCCTTTAATTATGGCATAATTCTACCCTTGGATCATCAAAAATTCCAGTCAAAATACCATTAAAGGATATTGAAAGTCAGTGAACATGGACAAGATAACAGCTACTGCCCTAGAGCTTCTTCGACTTGATAACGGGGTCATCCACTGTAAAGCAGTTCCTATGGCGTAGTGACCGGCAGAAAAACCTCCGGGCAGTTGCTGCTTTGTCCCTTGGCAAACGAGCGGCAGTCTTGGTAGATATCAGCAGGGCTTCCGGTGTTTCACAGGAATGCAGGGAGCTTTTTGCCAGTCCACAATGTGCAGATTTACAGTACGCCGTGGGGATTGTTGCAAATAGCAGGGTAGGCCATCTCATTGGCAATTTCTTTTTAGGATTCAACCAGCCCCTCTTTCCATTAAAAATATTTACTGAAAACTCAACAGCCATGGAATGGTTGACATCGATCAAAAATAATGAAAAAAAACAGCCAACATACCGATAACGATCATGATAAATCAATGGAACTTGTACAATTGGTATCCAGGATTGCAAGTTTTGACTTTCCCTGCAGGGTAAAAACAGCATCAACGGACGAACCGCTGGATGTGCTGGCCACCGGTCTGAACATGCTCGGGGAGGAAGTAGAGAAAAAAATAGGGGAAATTGCTGCCCTCAGGGAAGCCAACCTTAAACTTGGGAACTTCTCCCACACGTTGGCACATGATATCAAATCCCCCTTGAACACCACCGCTGGTATCCTGGAACTGCTGGACTCCGAGATCAAGGGCGGTGATCTTTCAAATTTGGACGAATATATCGAAATGCTGAAATCCCTGAACAGAAACAGCCTTGAAATGGTAAACGGTATTTTGGAGTATTCCAAAACCACCGTAAAATCCAGTAAGCGCGAAAAGATCGCTTTGAAGGAGATGTGTTCCAACATCGTGGATGGCCTATCCTTTGTCCAGCCGGTCAGCATATCCTATCAGATTGGGGTTCCCTATGTCCATTATAATGCTACCGCACTTTACCAGATCCTCTCGAACCTGATCAACAATGCCATCAAGTTCAACGATAAGGACAAATGCCAATTGGTTGTCAGCAGCATCCAACGGGAAAATGACATCTTGATCTCGGTCCAGGACAATGGCCCGGGGATCCCGGAGGAATACAGGGAAAATATATACGACCTCTTCTACCGCCTGAACAGGGACAACCAGCCAACAGGTACAGGACTGGGACTGGCAATCATCAAAACCATCCTCCTGGAAAACAATGGAAGGGTATGGACGGAATCCCCTGTGGGCGAAGGCACCATTTTCCATTTTACCGTACCCTTGGAGCAGTAATGTGCATATCCATATCGCATTGGCATTCAAACGTAGGCATTCCTGGTCCATAAGGGACACCACCTTGGGGCCTAAATGTCCATTACCTGTCGCCCAGGATCTCTTTGGACCAGTCAGAACCCCATTACCCCAAATCAGCTCCTGCAGGCAGACGGAGTGCCAACCCCCCGGACCATTGATCACAAAAATCCCCATGGCACATATTGATCCCCCGTGCACGCGACCGGTTTGCCCTACGTGCTGTCCACTGGGGCAATGGGGCCATTTATGATGGCCCCCACTCCATTGACCAGTTATTTCCAACCCCTGATCCAGTTCATGTCAATCCGTAAATGTTCTGGTCCATACAAAAAACGGGATGGCTTCCCAATTTTGACAAAGCAATATTGCTGAAACATAACCATTACCAAAACTATGGCTAAATCAACATTCTACCACGCAGGATGTCCTGTATGTGTAAACGCAGAAGAAGAATTACTGCGGCTGATCGACAAATCAGAGGTGGACATCATCCATTTGGGTGAGTCAAAAGACCGGATGGCAGATGCGGAAAAAGCCGGGGTAAAATCAGTGCCTGCACTTGTCACCCCAACGGGAAACGTTTTACACATCAACTTTGGCGCAAGCCTGGAAGATGTCTAAGACCAAGTGGAGAGGGGGCAATCCCTCTCCATTGTTATTGGACTGGGGCCATACAACATCACGCAATCCATTAAATACGTTTTCCATCTTATTGATACAGTTGATCCTGGTATTAAAACTTCATTGTTCCCCCAGCGCCATGGCAATAGCCCTGACACCAATTTCCAACTGCTCTTCATCCAATGAACCAAAGCCAAGTCGCAAACCGTTAATTGGCTGTCCATAGCTGAACTTATCAGGGGTAATGAGCTGAATGCCTTTTTGCATAAGGCTTTCGAGCATCCCAAACAAGTCCACATCTTCATGAAAGCCGACCCAATAGGACAAGCCACCACCTGGCTTCACATAACCTGCTTTCCCTTCAAGGTAATGGGTAAGGATTTGATGTAGCATATCCCGTTTCACCCTGTAATGGTTGGTCGCCTTTCTGAGGTGCCTTTTAATTTCACCTGATGTAATTAATTCAAGGACGGCCAGCTCCATAATAACATCTCCCTGGACATCAATAACACTTCTTAGTTGCCCAATTTTTTTTATCGTTTCCTGGCTCCCCGCAAGATAACCAACCCTTAATGCAGGCGCTACTACTTTACTCAGGCTTCCAACATACAGAAAACTATTGAGGTCTTTGTAACTGCTCAAGGGGAGCAGTGGTCTTTGCTGGTAATGGAACTCATGATCGTAATCGTCTTCTATCAGTGTAATTCCAAAGGTATTACAGAGCTCTATAATCCTTAGCCTTCTTGGCAATGATAGGGAAACGGTAGTAGGGTACTGATGGTGGGGCGTAACATAAATGGCCTTGATCGGTCGCTTCATCGCAATGGACATTACCTGCTCTACATTTATGCCTTCGGCATCCACATCAACCGGAACGATAGATGCCCCACTGGCCTCAAAGGCCCTCCATGCCGGTTTATATCCTGGGTTCTCAACAATGACCGCATCTTTTGGCCCTAGCAGCACCTGAGCAGCCAAATACATCCCCATTTGACTGCCCCTCGTTACGCAAAGCTGTTCAGTAGAGAGGTGCATGCCCCTGTTGAAATTCAACATCCGCACCAATGCTTCCCTGAAACGCAAATCCCCCAGGGGATTTGAATACCCCATCATCTTCCACCGAGCTGTTCGGTTGAATATCTGACGGTAAGCCCTGGATAATGCCTCTATCGGTGCCAGTTTACTGTCCGGGAAACCATCATCGAAAACAATCGTAGGCTTGGGCTTTTGGACTGGATCCGGAACGGGGTCTTTCCTTCCGGAATTTTTTGCTTTGGCGGTTTCCTGTATCGAATCCGAAACAAATGTCCCCTTGCGTGCTTTGGAGGTCAACCACCCTTCGGCCAACAAAACATCGAGTGCCTGTACAATGGTATTCCTGTTGACTTTCAGTGATCCCGCCAATAGTCGGCTGCCAGGCAAAGCATCTCCGGGTTTCAGTTTTCCTTCCCGAATGTCCACAATAATGGCATCCGCAATTTGAAGGTACACCGCTTTGTCACAGTCAAAGTTGGGTTCTATCTGTAGTTTCCATGGACGGAGCATCTGGACTATCTGGTTTTATTAAATCTGCACTAGTTAAACAGTCCAAATATAAGGTTTATTTGTAATGCAATTTCGCATAACACCAAAAAAAACAATCCAATGGAAACAACGGAGAAAAAGTACACATCAAAAGATTTTCACCGGACATTTGCCCGGCCCAATTACGAAAAGGTGGGAAAACTCATTCACAGGGACGTGGAACACTCAGGTGAGCATGACCAGTTTTCAACCGAACGAAAACACCCTGTTTTCTTTGTAGACCTGCCCACCAAAAATATCAGCATGACACTGGGCGGACTGCTTCCCGGGCAGGTGACCAACAGGCACCGTCACACCTATGAAACGGTCCTTTATGTGATAGAAGGCAGCGGCTGGACCGAGATCGAGGGAGAACGGGTAAAGTGGAAAGCAGGCGACGCAGTATATATTCCATGTTGGGCTTGGCACAGCCATGGCAATTTTAGCCGAACAGGAAGGGCCAGGTACATTGCATGTGAAAATGCCCCGCAACTACAAAACCTGGGGGTGGCCCTTAGGGAAGAAGAAGGACGCGACCTATAATTCAACAGCCCCTGTTCCAAGGGACTGTCCATATATTTAAACCCATAAACTTACTACAATGAATGTACCCTTCAATGGCATCATTGCCTATCCAATCACCCCCTTTGATGAGAAGGAAAGAGTGGACATTACAGTATTCAAAAACCAGGTGGAAAGACTTGTAACCAGCGGTACTCATGGAATAGCACCTTTGGGGAGTACCGGGGTACTTCCCTATCTATCAGATGAGGAAAAAGAGGCAGTTACCGAAGCAACCATCAAACAGGTCAATAAACGTGTCCCGATTCTCGTGGGTGTTTCCTGCCTTACCACTGAACGTACTATTTATCATGCCAAGTTTGCGGAATCGGCGGGAGCTACTGCGGTCATGGTCATACCAATGAGCTATTGGAAACTGACCGATGAGGAGATATTCAGCCATTATGATGCTGTGGCAAGTAAAATAACCATCCCGATCATGGCCTATAACAACCCTGCCACAGCTGGGATTGATATGTCCCCAGATCTACTCAGGCGACTTTTGGAAATTCCAAATGTAACGATGGTCAAGGAAAGTACAGGGGATGTCCAGCGAATGCACTATTTGAGGAAAGAAATCGGAGAAGAGGTGGCATTCTTTAACGGGGCCAACCCCTTGGCGCTGGCGGCATTTGCGGCAGGGGCAAATGGATGGTGTACAGCTGCACCCAATTTGATCCCCGAATTAAACCTCGGGTTGTACGCAGCAATCCGGGACAACGACCTGGTCAGGGCCCAAGGGACTTTTTACAAACAGCTAAAGCTGCTAAAGTTTATTGTGGAGAAAGGATTGCCCAGGAGCATCAAGGAAGGGTTGAACTTACTTGGTGAGGAAGGTGGCCAGTTAAGGTCTCCCCTGAAACAATTGTCCCAAATGGAAATCAACGAGTTGGCCATATTGATGGAGGAATGTGGAAAGGACATACAACCTACTGCTATGGTTTAACAATTCAGCCCCGCGGATTTGGCGGGGCTTTACCATCGGCCCCACTGTATATCGGACAAGCAACCAAACCGTATCGCCCCATGAAACAATTACGAATCCACTACCTTCAACATGTGCCCTATGAAGGTTTGGGCACAATCAAAAATTGGATTGGAGAACATCAACATATATTAACAGCTACGCGCTTTTACAAAAACGAAAGACTCCCAACTATCGACTCTTTTGATTGGCTTATCATAATGGGAGGCCCCATGGGTGTTAATGATGAGAAGGACTATCCCTGGTTAATAAAAGAAAAATCCTATATCAGGAAAGCAATGGATATGGACAAAACGGTGATCGGGATATGCCTGGGCGCCCAATTGGTTGCATCTTCCCTTGGGGCAAGGGTATACCAAAACCCTGTGAAAGAGATCGGTTGGTTTCCTGTCCAAAAATCCAAGGAAGCTATAGGGAACCCACTTGTTGGGTCCTTGTGCGATACCTTTACGGTGTTTCACTGGCATAGCGAAACATTCGACCTTCCAAGGGGTGCAACAAGGTTGATTGAATCACCGGCCTGTAAAAACCAGGCCTTTGTGTACGGTGATAGGATTATTGGTCTCCAGTTTCACCTGGAGATTTCACCACAAGCAATTAGGGACATGGTAGGCAACGGCAAAGGTGAACTGGCCACTGCTTCGTCCAATATCCAGAAAGGAGATCGTATTATGGCTGAAATAGGGCATTACTCCATTTGCCATCAGGCCTTGATGGATATTTTGGACAAACTTCGCACCAATTGACCAACACAAAGGACATCAACGGTTTGGGAAACAAAACCTACACGATAGACATGACCAAAAAAAGGGGCATCCCCCTTTTCCTCATGTCATCTTCCCGGTGAGGTAATCCACGGCTTTCTGTGCCTTTCCGGCAGCTTCCACCAACAGCCGCTTGTCGTTTTTAAGCTGGGACAGCCAATGCTGGATATAGGCAGAGGAATTATCCTGAAGGTCGTTCTCCCAGATACCGCACAGGTTGCCCAGGTAGCTTGCGCCCATCTCGGCGATAAGTTCTTCGCGGGCATAAAGGGTCCCATCCATATTGGACGTGTCCCATAGCTCCTTTCGGTCCAGTCTTTTTTGGTGGCCCGTTCCGTGGACGACTTCATGGTAAAGGGTCTGGTAATAATGCCCTTCACTTCGGAACAGCTCCTTTTTGGGCATGTTGATGTAGTCCTTTCCCGGATGGTAATAGGCCTGCGCTTCCCCGTGCCTGATCCCGGGAAGGTCCGGGGCTTTTTCCAACAGCTCCTCGCAGGCTTTTATCGGTTGGAAAGGTTTTTCCATGACGGTTTCGGGGAGGTCCCATTCCACGCCTTCCACTTCTCCTATATGGAAGACATTGTAATACTTCAGGAAGGCGCGCCTGTCCACCAGATCCTTGGGCAGTTTCCCGGCCTCTTCCCAGGACAGCTTTTTACCTGTTTCTTTGTGACGGTACATTACGTTCCAATATACGACAGGAATGGATCTGGATCCCTTTTTCACCTTCCCTCCCAGGCTTTCGGCCTGTTTGAAGGTCAGGTAATAGGGTTCGGCATGGCCACAGCTCAACAGCAGCCAGAGGTTGATGCCCCTGTAGGTTTTGCCGGACCGGTAGTTTTTGGGCAGTCCCATGACCGACCAGGGCTGTTTCCAAGGGACAACGCCCTTTTCAAGGCCGGCCATGATCCTTTCGTTGACGATCTGGTAAACATCTTTTCGGGAATTTTTGCTTTGTCGCTTCATAACGTTTTCGTTTACAGGTTAAAAGATTCAATTATGAAGCACCCCCAGGCTGCAGGGGACATTAAAGGCAAGGAGGATCGGAATAAACGGGCGGGGCAGGTGGTGATGGCTTTATGCCGAAGTTCCTTGTCCTGTATGGAAACTGACCGCCTAACTTTGCGGGCAATTGAATAAAGAAAACAAAAAAGCATTTGTTCCATTAATTTGGAATCCCAGCTCAGTCCATTACATCACAGGACAATAATACCAGCACAAAAACAACATATAACCATAACTATTTTGTATATGAATTCACCGGTAATCACAATAATCAGTGAATACAAATTCCGCCTGACAAAACCACCGAAACAATGTACATAAAGACCATAAGGCCAACCATTGAAAAAATGTCGGCATGGAAAAAACCATTATCATTACCGGTCCAAGGCAAGTGGGCAAGACCACCTTGCCCAAGGATATCCTGTCCGGCATCTCCCATTTGTTCCTAAATAGGTATAACCCAACGCTAGGAAATTTAGTGGACCGACACAAACTTTTCTCGAACCGGTTTTATGAGCATTTGGAAAAATATTACTGGGATGATGAATAAAAAAGGGACCTTAAAGCACTCCCATTTTATCATATCCATATGGTAACTTATCTAAAATGGCAAAAGTCACCATACAGTTTTGGTATTTATTAGCATAGGGAATGGTAATGGTCACCTCATTCATGCCTTTTTCCAAGGACAGTTTATAAGGTTCTCTACGCCAGTATAGTTCTTCTTGTGCCCAGGAAACTTCTTGGTCCTGTTTGCTCCCCCATCCTTCAATTTTCGAAGGATGCCAGCCGGGGTTTTCCCACTCCGGGGCTGGCAAGGCCTCACCATTCACCCATATTTTTCCTCCTTGAACATCCCAGTTGCCTTTTTCGGGAATGCCTCCATAGGTTCTATTGGCCCTTAGGGGTGTTTCAAAAGCAATCCAAGCCAGCACCTCTCGTTTGTCCTCGCTGAAAACGGAAGTTTTGGCTACCACTGTTTCACCTTTCTGTATGCCAGGGAAATAACCTCCCTGCTGGAATCTATCTCGAATGATGATGGTATTTCCCCTGCCCTGAAGGAATTCACCACCTTCACTTATCCATTTGTCGATCGGTCCAATATCGGTCATGGGTTGATCTATCGGTCCATAAAGCTTCCATGAACGATCATTCTGTCGAAGGTAGGGAAAAGACTTATGCTCGAAAAACCGGTTTTTATGGTCTAAAAGGTAATCTTCAAATATATTAAAATAGTCAGCGGCATCGGTATCGCCTGGAGGAAGTGTAACCATATATTCAGCAGGTGCCCCCAAAACATCAGCTGTCCAAGTGGCCCATGCATAGGTCAGCAGCCCGGGATAAACGGGGTTATTAAGGTACACTTCCTTCTGGTCAGCTACATTGACATCATGCCATAGACATAGTATTCCTCCAAGACAATCATTTTGGCTCATGGTAGCACCAATGGGCTTGAACAGTAACTTGTTCACAAATGTCATGGGTTCTGCGTTATTGATATAACTGTTACGGGAATCAATCTCCAAAAAACGGTGGTCTTTTGCCTTAACAGTATCCATCTCTCCCCAAGACTGCCGTAAGACGGAAGGAGACGCAGGAAGCCCGGGGCTCCACATCATGGCCTTTCTACCATTGGACTCCACTACTGCAACCATCCGCTCCATAAACTCCTTTGGATTTGGCACATGGACCTCATCGGAACCAATGTGGATAATAGGAGCTAGTTCTTTCGGGATTTCTGAAAAGAATTCCGTCAAAATCACCTTCAAAGCGTCCATACCTTGTTCTGACTCCATCCGGAAGCCCATCGCCTTGGTAAAGGAATCACTGTGCCCTGGCATATCTATTTCGGGGATTACTTGGATTTTTCGCTCTTTGGCATAGACTATCAGTTCTCTGATTTCACTATATGTATAATAGCGTCCTGGATCCCTTCCTTTTCTATGGTTTTCTGCTGCGGTCAGCTGGGGAAAGGCCTTACTTTCTATCCGCCACGCAGGCCTATCGGTCAAGTGCCAGTGAAACACATTCATTTTATAATCAGACATGATATCAAGTTGCTTTTTCAACAGATCTAGCTCCTGATAGTTTCTTCCTACATCAACCATGAACCCGCGAACGGGAAATTGGGGCTTATCAACTATTTTGACCTTTGGTATATAATGGACACCCTTTTCTTGAATGATCAATTGGCGAAGTGTTTTCATCCCATAATAAAAGCCTTCTTCAGTACTTGACTGAACAGTCACTCCATGCTGAGTAATCAATAGATTATAGGCCTCCTTATCCATTTCTGGTATTTCCTCCAATTTAATGGCCAAGCTGTGCTTTTCGGATGAGGAGAAGCCTTTTTCTCTGACGATGTCTTGGCACTCGTTCTGTAAAGACGCTATGATTTTTGTTTCTCCTTGCAATTTCAAGCCATCAATCATGACTCTTCCGCCATCTTCCCACACGATCGAGTCAGGATAAGGTATCAATCTCACAGGGGCTTCCCTAAGTTCCCGTATCGTTTTTTTGGTTACAAACCTTTCATTAAGGTCACTTTTCTGCCCCAAAACCTGAAAGTGATTCCCTGTAAAAAGGAGTATTAAAAAGGTAATTAAAAGAGACTTGGTCATCATTAGCTTATTTTAGTTGCTCATTTCTTTTTGATGGTACTTGTATTGACGAAGTACCCATTGGCATTCCAGACGTGTTGGATAAATTCGCCCTGGTAAAGGGTTCGTATGCATACCTTATTTCCTTCACATGAAAGTCCCTTGGTATAGTTAGCTTTACTTGATCACCAGTTATATTTCCAAGGACTGAAACCGACTGTCCCTTCCCGTTGACCAATTCAAACCCCATCACTTTTTCTCCATTAAGCGTGCATAGCCCCTCCCCGTGGTCAAAACTTACGAAAATCGCCTCCTGTCCGCATTCCACTGAACTCATTTTAGGGGCATCGGCCAATACTTCCATACCATAGGTTTGGGAGAGTGCTTTTAGGGCCAAGCGTTCACCTACTTTCTTCTTATTTGCAGGATGTACATCGAGGGAATCTCCCAAGTCCACAGTGACCACCATTTCTGAAAACGAAAGCTCTTGGGCTATTTCCTGCTGCATTTTCCTGAAGTTGGGCCAAGAGGGCCTGGCCATCCCGGGAAGCTGAACGTACACTATGGGAAGGGATGGATTGTGCCACTTTTGCCTGTAATCCCTGACCATCAGAAAAAACAATCTTTTGTACAAATCAGGATTATGGGTATTACTTTCCCCTTGGTACCATAGCATTCCCTTGACACCAAAAGGAATGATATTGCTCAATGCCGCATCATAAATATAGGAAGGTTGATAAGGGTGTCGTTTTCGATTGGAGAATTTATTACTCATATTTACCGTTGCCCTTTCCCTTACCCATGGCATGATATAATCAGAATTTGCCCAATTCTCTAACAGATTGACCAACAGTGGATCTTCCCAAAGTGCCTTTTTATCCACAAAGGCTTCGATCGGGGCTCCTCCCAAACTTAATTGTACAAGGCCTATAGGCACGTTAAGCTGACCTTGGACAGATACTCCAAAATGAAAGGCGACTGCGGAAAAGCCTTTTCTTTCAACATTCCAGTCCCCCTTAAAATAGGCGAGCCCATTGACCTTTTCAAGGGTTAGGCTATCCCATGGGCTGTTATCCGTTGCCTTTATTGCATGGAATTTAAAAAGTCTAATGTTATTGTTTTTTAGCTGTCTTCCTTCCTCTCCCCAAGACTGGGAAGCTTGCAGAGGGAAATCCATATTGGATTGGCCCATACACAACCATACATCCCCCACCAATACATCTTTCAAGGTAATGCACTGTTTGGAATGGTTGATTTCCATATCAAATGGCCCTCCCGTTTTGACTCCCGTAAGGTATAGCATCCATTTACCATGTCGATCCACTGTGGCATGTCTTCTTTTGCCTTGAAAATCTACCGTCACCACCTGATCTGGATTCCCCTTTCCAAAAACAGGAATGCTATCTCCTCGCTGAAGGACCATACCATCACCAAATAATTCCGGCATGTGCAATCCTCCAAAATCTTTCAAGAGGTAAGAATAAACGGTTTTCGCCATTAATGCCGCTCCTTCTTTTACGGGGTGGATATTGTCAGGAAATAAGTCCGGACGTTTTACTAGCGGGGCAAATAGGTCTATCAACTGTACCTCATTTGCACGGGCCACCTTTACCATCTTGTTATTGATGGCCTGATGCCAACGGTGAGTTCCTGACTTGAAGCGCGGATGGCCACTAAAAATAGGGCTTAGCAGAGCTACATAGATTTCAATATTTGGGTTTATCTTCCTGAATTGTGCTATTAGCCAAGCATAATCAGCTTCGAAAGCAAGCCCATAATCAGGCCAATTCCTCGGGTCTGTATCGTTTAATCCCAAATTGATGACCGCTATATCCGGCTTATACTTCAATGCACTGTCAAATTCTTCGGTCAAATAATAAGGGCGGTGCCCTTTACGCAGCAGCGTGGCCCCACTGTGACCATAATTTTTAACTTCATATCCCTCTCCCAATAGCGCTTGGAGCTTGGCGGGGTAAGAAAAAACACTCCTTTTCGGAATCCCCAGACCATAAGTAACTGAATTGCCTATACAAGCCACCTTGATTTTAGTTTGACCATTTACATTGATCAGGATCAAAAACAATAGCATCGAAAGTATTGTTGCCCTTGCTGTTCGGTTCTCCAAGGTATTCATTCTTTCCACTTGTTCTTATTGATAAATATCCATTGGGTTTACCTTATCCAATTCAGTCAGAAACTCCATGGTTCTATCGGTCAAAACATCCAAAAAACGTTCACCTTTCTTGGAAGAGGCCTTTTGCGGATTGCCAACTCCTGTATCTTCGCTTACTTTCCCCCAATTCCTGGGCGTCCATACCAACTTACTTTTCAGGCCTCCTAACTTAAATCCCGTCGTTTTCCCTTCACCTGCTTCTTCCAAGGGCAAAACCAGCTCTGGGTAGCAAAACTGCATGATGCTGGTTTCCATTTCCCCTGCATGGTCACCGGGCTCATCAAAATAATCTTCATTATTTAGTACTTTAAACCAGTCTATTACTCCAATAAAACAATGTTTAAATTGGATCTGAAGCTCCCTGATGATCGGTTTAAATTCATTGCCCCCGTGACTGTTGACAATGACCAATTTGTGAATTTTTTGACGATCCAGTGACCCAAGGATATCCTGCAATATAGCCAACTGGGTAGTTGGTCTCGTATGAATACAAAAAGGATAATCGATCTGCCCCGGATTTTGCACACCCAAAGGAATGGAGGGAAGTACCATACATTTGACCCCATTCCTTTGGGCCTTAGAGGCGGCCATTTCTGCAATTTTTTCAGATTGAAGGGTATCCGTCCCATAAGGTAAGTGATAGTTGTGCGGTTCTGTGGCTCCCCAGGGCAGTAGGGCAACTGTAAACTTTTCTTCCTTGACCGTTTTCCAATTGGATTGGTTCAATATGTATTTTTTCATTGTTTATTTGCTTTGATCAATGATCCCCACTACACCTATCGGCTAGCTTTTCTGACATGGCTAAAATGTCCTATTTATCTATCCCACTTTCCATGGTCTTCCAGACCTGATAAAGTGCCCGCGGAACGTGAAAACAGCCTTTCCATTTTCCTCCTTTGAGATCGAGCAGTACATCTCCACTTCTGTTCAAATACCCGAACCACTCCCCTTCTTTGGCATCATAAAAATTCCCCCAAGCATATTGGTGTACCTTTTCAAACCACTCCCAACATCGCTTGTTCCCGGTCATTCGGTATCCTTTTGCCAATGCCACCAGTGTTTCCAAATGTACCCACCAAAGCTTTTGGTCCCATTCCAGTTGCTGAGGGGGATGACCTTTATGATCCAAGAAATAAAATATCCCTCCGTACTCGTTGTCCCAGCCATTTTCCAGCTGCCTTATCATTACCGTTACGGCTTTGTCGGCAAGGGATTGGTCTCCCCGTCTTTTTGCTATATCCATCATAAACCACATAGCTTCTATAGCGTGCCCGGGATTGAGCAAACGGCCTTCAAAGCTGTCGGAATACCCATTGTTCAATGTCCTGTTTTCGAACATCAACAAAGAGTCCTGATCGAGAAAATTCACCATGACCTCTTGCACACAAGTGTCCAGAAGTCCTTCTACCAAACCATTATCCAGTAAGGGCTCCATTTCCAAACAGAGATTGCTAAGAATCATGGGCAAAGCAAAGTTCTTCAAGGGCCGGGTTCCGGGATAGGATTTGTTGTATCTTCCTTTAGGGTTTTCCTGACGATCCAAAATCCGTTGGAAAATACCCACGGCTTTGCTACCTAGTTCCTCATTTTGTGAAATCTGTCCATATTTCGCAAAGGCCATTGCCACGAAACAATCTGAGAAGATATTATATGGCTGTACCAATGGACTTCCCTTTTGTGTCAGGGAAAAGTAATAGTCACCGCTACGGTCACTACCATGTTTTGTTAGAAACTCGATACCAAGTCTGGACATGGCCAACCATTCCTCCCTTTTATCCACTTCTTGATAGAGTAGGCTAAACATCCAGGCTTGTCTTCCTTGGAGCCATACGAACTTATCGGTATCAAATACCTTCCCCTTTCTGTCCAAACAGGTAAAATAGCCCCCGTTTTCCCAGTCAGGGGAGTTTCGTTCCCAAAAGGGGATGACATTTTCCAAAAGTGCAGCCTTATACTGCTGGCTATAATCACGAATCTTATTTTGGTCCATGGTATGCGATGGTATATTTTCTTTATTAGGCAATCTATTTGATATGATTATTTAAAATACTGCAAGTACTTCCACCTAAAAGTGGAATCTTTAGCATAGGAGTGGTTAGGGAAATGCCTGTTCACTGAATCCACTTCGGCTACAAATCGATCTAAAATACCCTTGTCATAGAATGGATCATCAGTTTCTTGTTGCCACTTGACCAAGGCTCCAATCATTTCACCTTTTATGGAGACATATTGCGGATTGCCTATTAAGTTCCTGAACTCATATGGATCTTCCTGTAGGTCATAAAGCTCATATTCGGGTGGATTTTTCCATGTGGCGTAAGCTGCCCTGACCTCATCGGTGCCTTGCATAAGCTCTCCCTCCTCAGTCCCACCGTCAAAATGCCCATTTAAATGATCAGCATAAAATGAATACTTTGGGTTTTCTCTTGTATACAAAAGGTTATGGATCAGTTTATAGCGGTCGTTTCTTACACTTCTTCTCGGGTAAAAAAACAAAGAAGTAGCACCTGCACCTCCGGCAAAAACATACTCTCTCCACTTCCCTTCTGAGCCTTGGCCCAATAGTGGCAATAACGATCTCCCATCCAAGGAATCGGGGCATTTAGCTCCGGTAATATCCATGATAGTGGGGACAATATCGATGGAAGACACCAGCTCCTTCCGCATACCAACATGAGGATTTCGGGGTGGATAGCGAATGATCAATGGCACTCTCAGACCCGCTTCATAGTTAGAGCACTTTGCTCTAGAAAATTGGGGTCCATGATCTCCCATGTAAATCACCACTGTATTTTCCAATAACTTTTCCTCCTCCAGTTTCTTCAGCAACAATCCCACAGCGATATCCAGACGGGCCATGCTGTTATAGTAGTTTGCAGTGTACTCTCGTAATCTTCTACTGTCCACACCAATAAAGGGCAGCGTGCCAGTTACATCATCTGCATCCAAAGGCTGTGGAGGTAATCCATCCACTTGTTTTTGAAGTGGGAAATGGGCATCGGGAAAATTGACCATTAGAAAAAAAGGCTTTCCAGCATCCATTTGGATAAATTCCAAGGCACTTTCAGCGTATTTTTCCAATTGCACTTTTTCAAAATTGGCACCCTTGATGGCTCCGTAATCCCACTTGAAAGAAGTAGCAGGGTTCACATGCCGTTTACCGATAATCCCAGTACGGTATCCTACATCATGTAAATACCCCGGGAGGGTCTTCAATGAATCATACATCTGATAATGATGAGTGGCCAATCCAATCTGTCCATTTTGGTGAGGATATAATCCTGTAAACAGGGTCGAACGAGATGGACTACAGACCGAATAGGTAACAAATGCATTGTCAAACCTTACACCTGTTTCAGCAAGCTGGTCAATATTGGGTGTGGAAACATCCTGATTACCGTAACAACCTAGTTCAGGTCCATTATCCTCTGATACGACAAAAAGGACATTCATTTTTTCCTTTGCTCCGGATCCATTTTTCGCACCTTTATCACATGATGTCAGAAGCAGCACGGCCAATAACCAGCCCCATAGAAAAACACTATTTTCTATTTCAATGGCTTTTATCATGGGACCAAGTCGGTAATTGGTATGATCTGGTAGGTCATATGTGCCTGGCTGCTTTCGTACAGGATACCCAGATAATCCTCATCTATTACGGTTAGGCAGGAATAGCCCCATCCTTTCCCTTCATCCAGTAACAGTCCGCTAGACCAAGACACTCCTTCATCCTGACTGGATTTAATGGTCATATCATACCTACCGTCAGAGACAGCTGGATTGGAAAAAAACAAATGCGAAGCATCCATGGATTGCCTGTTTTCAGGATAAGTAATGAGACTTGCCATACAAACTGGCTCGACCAAGGCAGACCTGCTTGAGGGATGTTCCTGCCATGTTTTCCCAAGGTCCTTGGTGACGGCTACCGACCGTGCCCCACCCCTGTTGTCCCTCATGTTCAGCATCAGGCTTCCGTTATTGAGCTCGACCACTTGCGCCTCTGTAGTGTTTGACTTGGCTCCAGTACCGATATGCCATGTTTCCCCCTTGTCCTGACTGTAAATCACCGTACTATGAGGCATGTCATTTTCATCTTTAAACTGTCCAGCAAAGACCAATGTCCCATCCCTCATCGTAATACCTTTTCCTGGCCCGTTGAACATGAGTTTCCATTCCTTCTTTTTGAGCTGTGCAGTGATATTGATGGGAGCCGACCATGTTTTCCCATCATCTTTGCTCTTGACCATCACCAGCTGTCCAGTTTCATCTGGGGAAATCCCCTTACCCGAGCTGAGCCATGCTCTTTTCCCCGGTTTTCCATGTAGCCAAAGTGCGACCACATAGATCGTGTTGTCACTTGGATCCACCAGAATGGCGGGATCCCCAATCCCATTTTCCTTCTGGGGTTTTCCGCCCCACTCCTCCATATCCATGATGATTTTCATTGGCTCCCAGTTTTCCCCTCCATCAGTGCTCCTGCTCATTCCTACATCAATATCCTCCTGAAGATCCACCGAACTATTGTGCCGCACATCGTACACAGCGATCAAACTACCTTCAGTGGTGGTCGCCAATCCGGGAATCCTATAAGCCGCTATCCCATCATCGCCTGCAGTCCTTAGGCTGGTTGCCAAACGCATTGGCATCGAGTTGACTTGCTTTGAAAGAGCAGCATTGGACCTGGTAAACGTTATATCTTTTAAGCCAATTTGCAGCGTTTCTTTTAAAGATGCGTTTTCCTTGGGCTGAATGCCGAGCACCAATTTATGTGAACCAGGTGAAAAGGGCCTGTCCACATCAATCAATACTTTTTTACCTACCTTTACCAGCGCCGCTAGGGGTTGCCGTTTATCACCTGCGGCATTTTCCAATTCATGGATCGTTAGTGACTCCAAAATCTCTGCCCCCTCAATAGCCAATGACAATTCCTCCAGTACATCCCCTTCCTTTAGGGTAAATTCCATAGAAAGCACATCGTTATTTTGCCCTTTGATTACCGGATACGTGTGCTGGTTTACCGTTACCTGTACCTGGGCAGCAGTCCCGGTTGGCCGTGAAGTACAACTGCCCATCATGATCAATAAGCTTCCCAATAAGAATGCGTGCATTTTGTTGAATGTTATCATCTCCAATATTTTTCTTAATTAAGCTTTTTCCAATGTTTTATTTTCCTGTTCCCCCTTCTTATTCCCCAATGAATGGATCGTTAAGCCATCGATATCCCGCTTATCGGTAAAGAAGAAACTACCTATATAGGTCATCCCCATGGCACTTACCAGACCGGTCAGGGCATACAAGTGAATACTAAGGTCCGAACCGTATTTTACGGCCACCTGCACCAATGCACTGCACAATAGTCCAAGCAATGCGCCCTTCCCATTGACGCTATCCGACAGCATTCCGATCAGAAAGATGCCACCCAAGCCTCCAGCAAAAAGTCCTATGATCATATTGAACTGGTCCCAAAGTGACGGGAGTCCCAAACTGGCCATCACCAGAGCAAAACCTGTCCCAAAAACCCCAACAATAACGGTTACCCACCGGGCAAATCCCAGGGTGTTTTTACCGGTGGTATCTTTGGGAAACCACTTCTGGTAAAAATCTGTGGTCACCACTGTGGCCACCGAATTCATGCTACTGTCCAGACTGGACATCGCTGCCGCAAAAACTGCGGCAATCAACAACCCGGAAATACCTGTGGGGAGTTGGGTCACAATATAAAAGGGAAAAATACTATCGGTATTTTGGACTGCTGGGCTAAGCTCTGCAGGGTGCAATTTGTAAAACAGATAAAGTGCCGTCCCCATACTAAAGAAGATCAGGGCTGAGGGTAGTGCCATCAATGCACCAGTAGCAATCCCGTTAGCTGCCGCCTTCTCATCCTTGGTGGTCAAGTACCGTTGGACCACGGTCTGGTCACTGCCATACTGTACGATATTTGCCGCTATCCCCCCGATGAGTACTACCCAAAAGCTGGTACCCGTAAAATCCATCCGCATGTCAAAGATCTTTCCTTTTTGGTTTTCCATGACTATGGACATTAATTCGGCTGGACTTTCATGGATTTCATAAAAAACAAAACCTAGACATATCAATGCACCACCAAGGAGTACGACCACCTGGATCACATCCGTCCAGATCACTGCTTCGATGCCACCCAGGACGGTGTATACAATACTCAAAAGTCCCATGATCAAGATACACATAGAGACATCTATCCCAGTCACCACAGTCAGTGCCAGGGACGGAAGGAGTAATACGATTCCAAGTCTTCCCAGCTGAAGCCCCACATAGATCAAGCTACCGATCAGCCGTACCGATCGGTTATACCTCAATTCCAAATATTCGTAGGCTGTAGTGATATTCAACCTTCTAAAGAATGGCAGAAATACACCTATGATTATGGGAGCGACAATGATAATGGTCATCAATAAAAAAAACAGGGTCCAGTCTGTGGCAAAGGTCTTGGCCGGTATGGCCATAAAAGTAATCGCGCTAAGCTGAGTGCCGAATATACTGATGCCAGCCGCCCACCATGGAACCCTTCCACTAGCCTTAAAAAAGTCCTCAGTGGAATGCTGCTTTCCAGAAATCAAAACCCCCATCAATACCAAGGATCCCAAATAGAGTCCCAAAACGGTATAGTTGACCCAGCCAAAAGCGCCTTCTTTTTTGAATCCCACTCCATGGATGGATGCGGTCCGCACCCCCGGAGAGATCTCCCCTGATGGCAATATCACCTCCCCGCCCCATGGTACGGCCGTAGTAGTAACAGGGACCGTGAATGGAAGCCTGCCCATGGTATGCCAACTGTCCGTTATGGTATGATAGACCTGGATATCCCTGTCGAAGCCAGGATGGTTTTCCATCAAGATGTCCCGTTTTTGTATAAGCTCTTGCCGGGCCAAGGTATCTACAACCTCAGAAAGGGCTGCCGCATACCGCTCGAGTTCATTGAAGGTATCTCCACTGACACCACCATAAAACACGATTTGGCCTGCCCCCTGTGCTGCGGCAGTTCCTGCCGATAATGTAAGGGGGGTTCCTTGCTCGTCCTGTATACTGCTTATTTTTTTCCAACCCTCCTTTTGAGGGTCATAACAGAAGGCATCTGCATACAACTCACTTACACCAGTTTCCTGTAATCGCCGTCCACCAAATAAATAAAAACAATCGTTCATCCCATTGTTCTGGACAGCAGAAACGGCATGTGAACGTGGTTTTCCAGGCCATGACGGCAACCTCTCCCAACGCAGCTTATCTTGATCAAGATCCATACGGAAAAAAGCATCGGAAACCATCTCTCCTTCTCCACCTGCCAGGTACGCGCTAGCCCCTACTAACCCTCCAGTGGAATTGCTAAGGGCTAAGGGCAAATCAGGCAGGTATTGTAATTCCACTTGCCGTATTACGGGGTCCCACTTCAGTAGAAAAACTTTTTTGAATGTAGCGTTTTGGTTATTGCCACCGATGCACAAAAGCCCTTTTGGTGTGCTAATACTGGTACCATAGGCGACTGGAAAGGGCAACTTCAGGTCCAGTCCTTCTACCCAACGATATCCCCCAGGTGATTTTTCCAAAACGTAAACATGCTGTGAGAAGTGTTTCGTTCCTCCTTTCCACGGTGCTTTGTCTGGAAAATTGGCACCACCTGCCAAGATCAACACATCCTCGTGCACACCGGCAAACATGCCCGCATACCCTAAGGACACACTGTCTCCCACAGCTGCCGGCATGTCCGGTAGGGCCTCAAAGGTAAAACTCCCTAGATAGTTATCGAAAAGACCTTGTCCAAGGACGACTTTTCCGAAGAATGTAAAAAACAAGATACTGGCAATATAGGTTATAGCTCTCATGGATGGATGTTTAATTTACAATGGGAATTTGGCTTGTCCTATTGTCCCTGCTTTGCGTGACTACTCCACTGGAAAAAGCCCTGTTGATCGAGATCCTTTTCCAATTTCATATAATCATTCTTGTCCAGCTGTTGTACGGGATAGCGGAATTGGCCACAGTCAAGACCACATAGTTTCATAATAGCCTTTCCGCAGGCCGCACCACCATAATGAGCAAATAGGCTGATCAGGTCAATGGACTTTTCTTGCCAATGTCTGGCCGCTTCCATATCCTGCTTATGAAAAGCCTCTATAAGGTTCTGGTAAAGTGGTGCAGCATAATTATAGGTGCTGCCTACTGCCCCTTTTGCTCCCATGGACAACCCTGCCAGCATGGTCTCATCCCAACCCCAAAGAATATCATATTTACCAGCTTGGTAGCGCAGACATTTGTTAAACTCCATTAGGTCATTGTGCGTGTATTTGATCCCAGCAAAGTTGGGGATTCTTCTCCCCGCCTCTTCCAAAAAGTCCACCATTGGAAGTTCCACTTTGGAAAGCAAAGGGATATGGTAAAAATAAAATGCCTGATCGGGTGCCGCTGCGGCAATTGGCTCATAATAGTCCACCAATTGCTTCACCGAATTGGGCCGCATGTAATAAGGAGCCGTAAGCGCAATCCCGTATAGGCCTAACTCATGGGCCTTCTTTGCCAAAGAGACGGCTTCTTTCTGGTTGGTCCCTCCCAACATGGCCATCACTTTAAATTGGGGGGAGGAAAAAGGTGCCCATGCCTCAAACAACGATATTTTTTCGTCATGGGTCATGGCTGCACCTTCTCCAGTAGTGCCAGCAATAAAAACCCCTGCCATACGATTAGCACTTAAAGAGCGTGCGAGAATAGGGATTTTACGCTCATCAAGGGATCCGTTTTCGCAAAATGGTGTAAAAGTGGCCGCAATTAGGCCGTTTATTTTCTTGAACTTCATGGTTGCTTTTTTATGGACAGGAAGGCAGTTGCCTTCCTGTCCCCTAACAATTAATTTCCGTATCCTGGATTTTGGGTGATTTTAGAATTGAGACTTATGGTGTTCAACGAGATAGGCCATAAGGTCAAGTATTGCTCATTTTCTCTACCTTGGAGGGAGGGTACCAGCTCAAATTCCTTGTCAAACCTCACGAGATCCCACCACCTCTTTCCTTCAAAGGACAGTTCCAACAGCCGTTCCTCCAATATGGCCTCATCATTGGCAAGCTGCCCCATGTCCACAAAACGGTGATCTTCAAAGTCCTCTCCATAAGCCCTTAGCCTCACCTTATTCATCTCTTCTGATGGATCCATTCCCAAGGCATTTTTTGCCTCGGCGATCATTAACAACAAGTCCGCATAGCGGTACAATACCACATCATCTAAAAACCTACGTCCAGAAGGGTCGATATATCCCCTTAATTTGGTCACTATATTCGCATAGGGTTCCATTTGTCCATCTTCATTGGGAATGGAAATACTGAGGAAGGTGGCGTTTTTACGTTGGTCTCCATTGGTATAAGCTGAGGTGACCACTGGCGAAGGGCCCCAACGATTCAATCCACCACCTTGGCCAATTTGGTCAATAACTTCCGGGTCTGCCCCTGCCGGGATTTGGTCGTCCCTTATGTACATGCCACTGTTGTAGTTTGTCCCGGATTCCAGGTCCCTAAAATGCACGGCCATCAATATTTCATTGTTGCCTTTGTTATCATAACGGAAGATATCATCATAATTAGGCAGAAGGTCCAATTCAGCAATATCTGCCTCTTGGAGGGCCTCCAGCGCTGTCTGCAAATCGGTATTTCCACCGTCCAGCTGCTTGGCCGTCCAAAGGTAAACATCCCCCTTAAGGGCGTTTGCAGCGGGTTTGCTCCACGATACTTTTCCAGCAGCCAATGAATTATCTGGATAAAGTGATAAGGCCGTATTAAGGTCTTCCTTTACCTGCGCAAATACTGCGTCTACCGAGGAACGCTCCCTAAAAGTCGTTTCGGCATCATATCCTTCTGTTGGGCTGGTCACCAGTGGGATCCCTCCCCAGGTTTTGGCCATGGTAAAGTAGGCGAACGCCCGCATGGTATAGGCTTCTGCAAGCATTCTGTTTTTGTCTGCCTCATTGGTAAACCCAATTCCAGGGACATATTCGATCAGAAGATTAGCATCGTGCACCACGGTATACATCCGCAGCCAGTCTGGGCCGGCAAAATTGGGATCAACCGTATTTTCAAAATACCTTTCCAAGCCCTCGGAAGCCTGAAGTCCATAGGTCAACGTTCCGCTACGTCCCTCTCCCCAAGTAAAGAGGTTGCTGGCTGACTGGTCTCTAAAGCGCACGTACATCCCGTTAAGCGCACCCTTGGCGTTATCCTCTGTGGTCCAAAACCCGGCAACAGTGATTTCACTCGTTGGGGTAAGTTCCAAATTCCCCGTACATGAGACTACCGCCAAAAGAACGCCCAAGCATGCCGCTACTTGTATTAATTTATGCTTTATATTTTTCATGATTTTTCGTTTTGGGTTAAAAACTGACATTCACACCGAACAAAAAGCTTCGTGGAATGGGGTACCTTCCAGAATCCGTCCCACCTACTTCAGGGTTCAGGCCGGTATACTGGGTAAAATAATATAGATTGGACCCTGTCATATAAGTCCTTACATTCCCGATTTTCAGGGCATTCACCCACTTTTTTGGTAGGGTATAGCTCAATGTCAACTCCCTTATGGCCAAGTAATCTCCCTTCTCATAGTAGAAGGTATTGCCACGGAATGAATTGTTTTGTGCCAATTGGTCTGCCCAATAATACCGTGATATATCGGTCACATCTCCCTGTTGCTGCCAGGAAGTAGTCGTTTCCTCCAATATCCCTATATCTCCCTGATACTGACCGTTAAACCTTGCTCTCGTTTCATGGTAAATAGTATGACCCAGTGCAAAATCAGTACGAATGGTGAGCGAAAGCCCCTTGTAGTTAAAGGTATTGGTAAATCCGCCCGTCCATTTGGGATAGATATTTCCTGCATATACCCTGTCTCTACTATCGATAGAGTCATTTGCGTCCAAGTCTGCCCAATTCACATCCCCTCCAAATTTGCTTTTGTCTGTTCCCGGCACCAGTTCATCATAAGGTCCTTCTGCGGCCTCTTGGTCTGTTGCATACACACCAAGTTGTTGATAAGCAAACAAATCACCGATATAACCACCTTCCTGCAAGCCTCCTTTCCAAGTGTATTGGCCGGTCACTTGATCATATACCAAGACACCACCTATCCGATTGTTCTCGTTATCATTCTCTGGCAGCTCCACTACAGTATTAATGTTGTAGGAGGCGTTTGCAGAAACATTCCAGGCAAAATGCTGTTTTTGGATGATTGCTGCACCTACTTCCATTTCTACCCCCTCATTTCGTAGGGAACCCAAATTGGTCAGGATGCTGCTAAAGCCAGTAGACTGTGGCAGTTCCAAATTGGTCAAAAGATTATCTGTCAATCGGTTATAATAGTCAGCAATCAAGCTCACCCGGTCGTTGAACAATCCCAAATCCAACCCAATGTCAAATGTTCCTGATCGCTCCCATTGTAGGTCCTGATTGGCCATTCTGTTATTTTGGATCGCCGCTTGATCATTATACCTGTTCCCAACAGAATACAAGCCTTGGGCATGAAAATCTGACAGGTTACCGATGTTCCCGTTCACACCATAGGAAGCTCTTACCTTGAATGACGAAAATGTCTCTGGCATATTTGTCCAAAACGCTTCCCGGTGCAAGTTCCATCCGGCAGATATTCCCGGAAAAAATCCCCAATAATTATTGGATCCCAGATTGGATGCCCCATCGTAACGGGCGGTAAAGGAAAACAGGTATTTTTTGTCAAAATCATAATTGACCCTACCAAAATATCCAATAATGACCTGCTGGCTCAAAGAGCTATTCACTGCAGTTGGCTCTGCTGATGCATTTAGTGTTGGGATCAGGTCAGATGCAGCGCCCCTACCAGATGCGCTGGCCACATAGTTTTGTCTATCGTAGTATGACCCACCCAGCTTGAACTGGAAATTATGGAGTCCCAGCATTTTCTGATAGCTGAATACACCATCAAACTGTTTCTGCCAATAAGTGGAATTATAAGCCGAAGCATTCCGGGAGTCCACAAATTGCGTCGGACCATTGTAGTAAGATTTTTGGAAGCTATTTTCAGTCGTCTGTACATAATACAAAGAAGCCATTGGCTCAAAGGTAAAGTCCTTAAAAATCTCCCAATTGGCCCCTCCTGATAAAGTCATTCTGTGGGTGGCATTCAGTGCATCGACCCGACCAAGCTGGTACAGGGGATTTCCCATACTTCTATTCTGGCCAGGGGCTAGGGTTCCGTCCTCATAGTATAGTTTCGCAGTTGGAGGAAGTCCCAAGGCCCTTTGAAAAAGCTGGTTTTCACTATATACTTGACTATTGGAACTGGAGGTAAAATTCAACCTTCCATATACGCCCAATTTGTCGTTCACTTGGATGTCCCCATTCATACGGGTGGTAAATCGTTTGAAATCCGTATTGATGGCAACTCCTTCATTATCTAGATAGCCCACTCCTATATCATACCTTGCCTTTTCTGATCCCCCACTGACGTTTATATAGTGATTTTGGCTTACCGCTGTCCTAAAAAGTATATCCTGCCAATCAGTCTCCGAAAAAATGATGGTTTCATCGGGGTTGGCTGGATCTGGCATGGATTGCCAGCCCTCATTGATTTTGTATTCATTTTCGGAGTTGAGGTACTGTGGGGTAAATGCAGTGGTATTGGAAAGGTCGTTTCCTATACCAAACCCATTGGCCAAATCCAACCTAAAAAGGTGTTCAGGGTGTTTTTCGGAAGTAGCCAAGACACCTTTTCTGTTAAAATAGATATAGTCCCTTGCAGATGCCATATCATACTGGTTCCACATCTGCGAAGCACCGATATTGAACCGATAGGTAACCGATGTCTTGCCCACCTTTCCGGACTTGGTGGTGATGATTACTACTCCATTTGACCCTCTGGCTCCATAAATGGCCGTCGCTGCGGCATCCTTCAATACCTGCAGTGATTCTATATCATCAGGATTGATATCATTCATATTGCTCCTGATCACCCCGTCTATAATGTATAGTGGTTCGGCACCATTGGGGTTATTGATAGAGGTTCCTCCTCTAACAATGATCCTAGGAGCTGCTCCCGGCTGTCCAGTGGTGGTCTGTACCCTCACGCCTGACACCGTTCCTTTCAATGCCGAAGCCGCATTAGTAAAAGGAATATTCTCCAGTACCTTTTTGTCGAGCTTGGCCACAGAGGAAGTCAGTGTCTCGCGGGATTGCTCACCATATCCGATAACGACGATTTCGTCCAGTTGCTTGGAGTCTGTTTCCATACCAACATTAATATTGGATTCATTATCGATGGTGATATTTTTGGTGACATAGCCTATATAGCT
Source organism: Echinicola rosea (assembly GCF_005281475.1). Taxonomy (NCBI): domain Bacteria; kingdom Pseudomonadati; phylum Bacteroidota; class Cytophagia; order Cytophagales; family Cyclobacteriaceae; genus Echinicola; species Echinicola rosea. The sequence goes on from NZ_CP040106.1 coordinate 5,511,877, forward strand.
AAATACCAGGACATCTCCCGTGTTGGCAGCGATGGAAAACCTTCCATCCAAATCCGTTACGGTACCTTGAGAGGTGCCGTCTATTAAAATATTCACTCCGGGGATCGTTTCCCCTGTGCTGATGTCCGAGACAATGCCTGTGATGTCTTTATCCTGGGCAGCAAGCCCTTCGGAAAAAAACACTAAAAGCAATATCAGACATGTTCTCAAGTAGTTTTTCCAGTACATATCTTTTTGGGTTATAGTGTGATGGTAAGTGTAATAGATAATGGAAGCTTTTGAAGTGGTAACTGTACAGTTGCTGATCGCTAACAATAGCTTACCTTACAAAGCTAGCAAGGGAAATTTTCAATTATGGGTATCAGGGATCCTGAAAAAGGGCACCAAAAGTCCGGTAAGGTGAAATATTGTACTTAAAAAGGGATAAAATCGTACGGGAAATAAATTTCCCTATCAGCATCCACTAAAATATCAGTGAAAAAAATTAGTTTAGAAAGTTCAATAACGTTTACAGATGATATGTTATATTGCCCTTGCATTTCAATATTCCTATTGATGTTGACATGCACAGCATTACTTGGCCAGGGCACTGGCCACCCTTTCTATAAATTTACCCATTTTACTTCGCAGGACGGTCTTCCCCAAAATTCCATTTTGGCCATTCTCCAGGATGACATGGGCTACCTATGGTTTGGAACCGATGATGGATTGGCCAGGTTTGATGGCTATCAATTCACGGTTTACAAACACCAATTCCAAAACCCAAACAGCCTCAACAACAACGTGATCAGGGGATTGGTCCAGGATAAAAACGGGTATATCTGGATCAGTACAGAAGGTGGGGGCATCAACATCTATGACCCTACTACCGCTTCCTTTTGTTCTGTGCGAAACAGTGAACTGATTGATTCAAAAAAAACAGGCTCTTTATTGATCGATCACCAGGGAAACATATGGGTCAGCACCTTGACGGATGGTATATATAAGGTCAATTTGCCGCATTCATCTAAACTTCATCACTTGGACCAGCTAGTGGACCAGCTCAAAGTCTCCCATTACACCAAAGACAATTCAAGGTTGGCTGACAACAATATTTGGCAGTTATTTCAGGACAGTAACCAGCAGATATGGATAGGTACTTATGACCATGGAGCCCAGCTAATCGACCCGGTAACAGGAACCTTTTCCTCCGTAGATATTGATCACCACGGGAGTAAGGTCAGGTCTGTAAAGGCGTTCTTTGAGGATAATGAAAAAAACCTATGGATAGGGACCGAAAATCACGGGGTTTTTATAAAACCTTCAGGTAGTGAATCGTTCCAACCTTTTAAAACCTCGTCTGGGCTGGAAGAGGAAAACATCACCAGCTTTTTACAAGACCAACAGGGCAATATCTGGATCGGAACCTTGGGAGGCGGCCTTTTTGTCTACGAAACTATAACTTCTACCGTCTTTCATTACGATGACAATCCCAGTGACAGCTACAGTTTGAACGGAAAATCGGTCTATACCATGCTGGAGGATGTAAATGGGAATTTGTGGATCGGTATGTATTCTGGTGAAGGGCTGAACAAAATCAACCCCTCTTCCCAGCACTTTGAGCATTATCGTCCACGGGCCAATGATAGGGGAAGTTTATCTGGAAAAATGGTCAAATCAATCCTTATCGATCATCAAGAAAACCTTTGGGTCGGAATGTTCAATGGAGGCTTAAATGTGAAAATGGATGACTCCAACAATTTTCATGAGGTTCCCCTTAACAAGAATACTGGACAGGGCTCCACCAATGTTCAGGTGATTTTTGAGGACAGTCACCGCCAACTATGGATAGGCACGGATGGCTCAGGGCTCTACCGATACTCGCCTTCTTTGCACAAAATAAAAGCATATCACCATGATATTCTTGATAGCACATCGCTAAGCAAGGATGAAATCTGGGCCATTGCCGAAGATGTAAACGGCAGCTTATGGATAGGCATGGCAAATGGAGGAGGACTGAACAGGTTTGACCCAAACACGGAGCAATTTGAACATTTCTTCCATCGTCCAAGCAACCCACGAACTCCAAGTTTCAACGATATCCGCACACTATTGGTGGATTCCAAAAACAGGCTTTGGATTGGCACCTATGGAGGGGGACTTAATCGATATGATTTTGAGACAGAAACTTTCGTGTATTATAAACACGACCCGTCCAATCCCCAAAGCATTAGCCATGATATTATCACTTCGCTACATGAAGACCAACACGGAGCCATATGGGTAGGTACCTTTGGAGGAGGGCTGAACCGATTGGATCCTGCTACAGGACATTTCATTCATTTTAGGGAAAAAGATGGACTTCCCAGTGATGTAATCAAAGCCGTATTGGAGGATGACAGCGGACAACTCTGGATCAGTACGGTAAAAGGGTTGTCTTCCTTTAATCCAGAAATGGGTACTTTTAAAAACTATACCGCCGAGGATGGTTTACAGTCGAATGAGTTCAATTTGGGATCTGCATTCAAATCAATCGATGGAAAAATGTATTTTGGCGGTACCAATGGCTTTAATGCCTTCCTTCCAGAACAAATAGGTCTCCCACAAAGCCCCAAAAAGCCTGTATTGACCAAACTCCGCGTACTTAACCGTTTGGTCCATCCTGGCGATACGTTGGAGCAAAGTGTATTGCTTGTCAATAGTATTAGTTACACGGATGAGCTGACCCTCTACGATGACCATAACAGTTTTGAACTGGAATTCAGTGGCATGGAATTTAACCAACAGGAAAAAATCGGATACGCCTACATGCTGGAGGGATTCGATAAAGATTGGGTGCACACCGATGCCTCTAGGCGCTATGCTGCTTATTCCAACCTGTTGCCCGGTAACTATAACTTCAAGGTAAAGAGCACATCTGAAAATGGTCTTCAAAGCTCAGAGGAACGCACGTTACGCCTGTCAGTACTACCTCCTTGGTACAAAAGCACCATTGCCTTTTGGGTATATATTGTCCTTTTTCTCCTAATTGCCTATTTCGTCAAATCTATCATTAGTTTCCGGATCAAGATGAAAAACGACCTTCGCTTTGAACGCCTTGAAAACCAAAAACAGGAAGAGATCAACCAACTAAAACTGAGGTTTTTTACCAATATCTCCCACGAGCTTAGGACGCCGTTAATGCTTATCAAGCTGCCCCTTGAGCAGCTTATCCGTCAAAAAGATCTCTCCCATCAAATCCATCAGCAATTAAACTCGATCCATAACAATGCCTCTCGCTTACTCAGGCTTATCAATCAGCTATTGGAATTCAGGAAACAGGAAACTGGGCATCTAAAACTGGAGGTCCAGGAAAACGACCCCGTTTGTTTTGTCAAAAGTGTTTTTGCCTCCTTTGAAGCCCTGGCGAAAAAACGGAACATCGATTTTAGATTAATTATGGACGGTCACTTGCCCAAAAAAATCTGGTTTGACCTTGACCAAATGGAAAAAGTGGCCTACAATCTCTGTTACAATGCCTTCAAGTTTACACCGAATGGTGGAAAAATATCCGTTCAGGTTAAAAACCGTTGCATAACTGAAGGCAACACCGATATTGAAGGAATAGAAATCATTGTTGAAGATAATGGCAAGGGCATTCCTTTGGAATACCAAGACCGTATATTTGAACGTTTTTTCCAAATTGAAGACACCCATCGCAACATCACAGCAGGTACCGGTATAGGTTTATCGTTGAGCAAGAACATTGTCGAATTTCACCATGGAAAAATCAGCATGTCCAGTATTCCTGATGTCCATACTGTTTTTTCAGTATTTCTAAGAAGGGGTATGGAGCACTTTAAACCTCATGAAATAAGGCCCGTTCCCACCACAGGAAGATCAGAAAGGCCTACATTGGAAAAGGAGCTGTCCACGTTGGATTTACATATGCTCGCCTCCTTTAATTCAAAAAACGATAATACTTCCGTAGATGCGGCACTAAAGACCAAGAAGTTATTATTGGTGGAGGACAATGAAGAGCTTCTTTCCCTTATGAAGTCTGCTTTAAAGGACCATTTCCAAATCCTAACTGCCTCCAATGGGAAGGAGGGTCTTCAAGTGGCTACTTCGCGTTTGCCTGATATCATTATTTCAGATGTAATGATGCCTGAGATGGACGGTGTGGAATTGTGTTCTTTATTAAAAAAAGAAATTAAAACAAGCCATATTCCTGTTTTGCTCTTGACTGCCCGAAGTAATCACGACTACCAACGTGAAGGCTATTCATCTGGGGCAGATGATTATTTGAGCAAACCATTTCCCTTGGACCTTTTGATTGCCAAAATACGGAACCTGCTCCACACCCGAGAAAAGTTCAAGGAAGCTTTTAAATTAAAGCCTGAAATCATGCCTTCCGAGATATCCATCAGTCCAGCCGATACAGCATTGCTGGAAAAAGCCATCCAGATTGCCGAGAAACATATGGACAATCCAGATTTTGATATTACAATGTTTGTCCAAGAAATGGGTATGAGCAGGACTGTGTTGTTTGACAAATTAAAAGCCACCACCGATCATACTCCAAATGAGTTCATCCAGACCCTTAGACTAAAAAGAGCCGCACAGTTGCTCCTACAAAGTGAATATAAAATCTCAGAGATTAGCTATATGGTCGGTTTCAATAATCCCAAGTACTTCAGCAAATGCTTCCATAAGCAATTTGGATGTAGCCCAAAACAGTATTCCAAATCAAAATTTGAAGGTTAGAATTGAATATTCAAAAAACGCCAAGATATAGTCTGCGCAATTTACCCGTTAAAGTTATAAAGAACAATACACATGTTATCCCGTTTGGATTGGAAGGCCAACTATTCGGTCAATTTATTAGCATGGACATACAAATCGCAATAATATAAACGGTTTTCTATTTGATTATCTTGAACATGAACATAAAACAAAATCTTTCATATTCCTGATGAATAGCATAAATATCTCTAATATACCCCACAAACTTGTTCTTGAGCAATCCCGTCAAATAGGCTCCCATAGATTTTGTAATGAACAATTTCTAGCGTTTCAACAAAAGCTGCTTGGCACCTACTTTACCATATATTCGGTGGACTCTGAAATGCCTATGCGCTTGAAATCATGGATATAGAGTATTTGCCAATTTTATTGAAAGCTTTGATATCCTCTCATTGAAAGGTGTTTTGTGCATGCAGCATCATCAATGGACATGGATCAGGAATTTCATGATATCAATTACTGTCGTCCGAGTAAATTACAAAGATGAATATTATACCCTCCAATTTTGATTTGGAAGGCTTTTTTATTGCGAGTCAAAAAGTACCCCTACCCGGAAAGGAGCAGTTCGGTTTGTAAATTATGAAGGTCTTTTTGAAATATACTTTTAAAGTAAGCCTCCGAATAAAACAGAAACTTTTCCAGGTTTATATAAGAGGATAGGTTTTTTGCTGCCACCATCACCATGGTGGAGAAATCCTCGGCTTCTATTATCCGTTTATGCAGGACTGTAAACAGCAGGTTGAGGATCAATGCTGTCCAGATCTGGATTTTGATTCCGTTCTCGGTGTCCGACAAAAAGTATTTGAGCTCAAAATTCTGCTTTATTTGCTTGAAAAGCACTTCTACGACCCATCTGTTCCTATAAAGCAGGGCGATGGTCAATGCGTCCAATCCTTTCAGGTTGGTGATAAACTCCAGTATTTCACCACTTTCGGTATCGGTGTAAAGCACTAACCTTGCCTCAACTGTCCAGGAAACACCTTTCTCCCTGTAGTTCAGCTAAATAAGCTGATCGCTTATAATGTCCTTGGCGTGGGAACAGTCAAGGTCCATGGTTACTTCATATCGGGCATTGTGCTTTTTCCTGGTTACAAAATAGGGGTCTGAACTGTCCCACCTTTCAAAACTTGAGTAGCGGTTGTACCCTTTGTCAAAAACTGCTATGCCGTGTTCGGGGAGCTCCATGACCTTCAGGAACATGTTTTCATTGGTGGTTGCAGAACGGATAATAATGTAGTTTGGGACACCTTCTGCCAGGTTTAGCTTGGCAAATACCTTTGCCCCTCCTTTTTTCTTCCCGGTCAGGGGCTTTCTACCGGCACCTTTCATGATTTCCTTGAAAAGGGTGACGGTGGTGGAATCAAAAAACTTGACCCTGCTTGAATCGACCTTACCGCCAATATACAGCCAGTTGCTGCCAAGGACTGGGCTATAGTATAGTAGAAGCTGCCCTTACAGCTGCTCTAAAACCTTATGGCTACGCTTACGGTTGGTATCTGAAAGGGTGCTTCTGGCAGGAAGCTGATTCATTCCAAAAGGGATCAGTTTGGTGATGATCAGGGCAATATTCTTACAGACCTCTCTCAGGCTGCTGTTTTTGGTCAAGACTGCATAGAACATACAGATGAAATGGTCCTTTGTCCTGGGTCTCTTGTAATATCGGTCTGAGTCTTCCTGCAAAACAACCTGGTCAAAAACTCCTTGGGGGATCAGCGTTAAAAGTAGTTGCGCAATGATGGGATGCCCGGACAAAAATTGATGCTTAACTTGCTTCATATTGTTATTTCTTGGTCGAAACAACAATAGAAAATAGATGGGACAGCTACAAAAGGGCTTCCCGTCTTTCATTTTTGTACTATTCTATGAACCAATTTTTTAACCTGTTCCAGTTCTCGGACTAAAGTAGATATCAATAGAAACAAAATTCCATATAACTGGATTAAAACCGGGAAAATTAATTTTAGCATTAATTTAACTACCCCATTGCTATACTCGTTCCAAGCTTATACAATTCACGATGTTCCCAATAATATTTTATTTGGATATCTCATAATTAACCACTGCACCCCGTAAAAAAAAGAGCCCTAAAGCCCTCCCATATCAGCAAATGAATAGTACCCTTCTGCGGTCAATATGATATGGTCCATAACCGGCAAATCCAACAATTTACCAGCCTTGACCATTTTCTCGGTAAGGCGGTTGTCCTGGTCACTGGGGCGAAAGGTTCCGGAAGGATGGTTGTGGGCAAGGATGATTCCCGATGCCGACGCCTTCATGGCCGCTGCAAAGATCACTTTCAGGTCCACCACGGTACCGCAGGTTCCACCGGACGAGGCGTTGACAATGCCCAGCACACGGTTTGCCCTGTTGAGCAATATCACCTTGAACTCTTCGATGAATTCCAATTTGGATTCGTCCCAATTGGCCCTGAGCACTTTGGCTGCACTTTGGGAGGAAACAATCTGCGGCTTATCTGACATCTTGGAATTGGGGCGGTAGCTTAAGGTAATTTCGGCTACTTGGCTGAGGACGGTGTTCTTGTTGGTATCCATAACATTTCATTTTAAGGTTAGAAATTAATTATGGAAGGCCTACAGCTTGAGGGCAAACAAGGCCAAGTGGCAACGGAATAAAGGAGGGGACAGCGGGAAGTCCTGTGTTTATGCCGTAAGCTCATGGCCGCCCCTGCAGGCCGAAAGCTAACTTTGTGGAGTGATTAGGTATTACACCCCTAATGGTTGATTTGGTGAGTTCACTGATCAATATCCCTAAAAAATTTGGACAGTACCAATCGACCCTTCCCGTTATTTGAAAAAAATTTCGGGGAAGTTATAAAGCCCTACCCCAAAATAGCCCATATCAATTCCATATAAAAACTACAGTATTATTCTCTTTATTAATGTCCATCTGGCAAATTTCCCGCCGTAATTCCCTTCCAATCATCTGACCTAAAAGGAGAGGCCAAAAGCCCATCACTGTTGACCAAATTTATCTCAATGGGATTATTTGCCCACCCATACCGAACCGCAACAGGATTTTCTACTTGGTCACTCCAAACGATCACCTTTTCTCCCGATATATAGGCCTGGGCCCAAACAAACTCCTTATCCTCTCCCGCCACTGCAAAGCCCTTTACATAACCATATTTACTACCATCCTGTGTAGAAAGCCCACTTCCTATGTGAGTGAAGCTAAGTACCATTTGGTTTCCTTGCCTCTCCATTTTTTCAAAAACCGGCCCACTAGCCAGGACATCTTTCCCATAGGCAACATGCAATGCAGAATGTGCCAAACGGATCCCTACGTCTTTCTTATTCCTGGGATGAATATCATTGGCCTCACCTATATCAGTTATTACAGCCTGACCGGTTTTGGGTAAAGCAAGTGCCATGTTCTGCGCTTCCCTTAGCTCTGCCCATTCGCTTTCAGACGGTACTACTTCGACCGCCATAAAACTGGCCAATTGCACCCATAAAAAAGGAAACTCATCTCCCCATTGACCTCTCCAATCTTGGATCATATTGGGAAACAACTTCCGGTATCTATACGCTTCTCCAGCGTTGTTTTCACCTTGGTACCAAATCACCCCTTTTATTCCAAAACCTACCAAAGGGTGTATCATGCCATTGTACAACAATGAGGCAAATGAGTTTGGTCCTGTTCCCCATTTTGAAAACCCATATCCTGAACTGGTCACCGAGGGCTTATAGTCCCATTCTCCTGCCAATGGATAATTTTTATCACCAACTTTCAGATAGACATCTTCCGGTTCCCCATTGATACCTCCCACGGAAGAATTGTCTTTCACACTCACCATAATGGTATTTTCACCTGCTCTTAAAATACCGGGAGCAATTTTATAATTTCTGTTCGCCATCCAAAAATCAGTCGCTCCCACCTTTGTTCCGTTTACCCACGTGATGTCTGCATCATCTATTGGCCCAAGGTTGAGCTCTCCGGGCATTCCTTCTGTCCCTTTTGGCAGTTCCACTTTCTTGCGGAACCAAATGATCCCATCCTCATCTTTGAATTCCCCATCCCAACTTTTGGGAACCCTCATTTTTTTCCAGCCTTTCAGCTTGGTCTCCGGGTCATACCATTTCTCTTTTATGGCCGGATCGTTTTCAAGGGATTGCTTAAACTGATCAAGATCTTCAGTAGCATAGCCCAATGCTTTTTCTACTGACTGCCCAGCATATTTAGCATATTCCTCATTGTTCATGGATGCTTTCCAGCTTGTCCAAGTCTCTATATCTGTCCCTCCCCAAGACGAGTTGATCAGTCCAATTGGAACATCCAAATCTGCCTGCAATTTTTTCCCAAAAAAATAACCGACCGCAGAAAAGTTGGCGGTGGTCGCTGGTCCGCATTCTTGCCAACTACTTTCTTCTATATCATATGTTTCACTGGTTTGAATGGTTTTGGGCACATTCAACAACCTAATATTTGAATTTTTGGATTGCCGGATTTCCTCCTTCCCAGTAAGATCACCATTTAAGCCAAACTCCATATTGGACTGCCCGCTACATAGCCATACATCCCCGATCAATATATTTTTGAGTACAATATTGTTCCGATTTCCTTTAATGGACATTTCAAAAGGTCCGCCATAAACCATTGCTGGCAAGGAAACACGCCACATCCCGTCCTTTCCAGTTACTACTTGCCTTTCTACCCCATTGAAACGGACGGTCACCTTCTCTTTCGGACTGGCTTTTCCCCAGATTTTTATGGCCTTATCGCGCTGCAACACCATATTGTCCGAAAAGAAATGAGGCAAACTGACCGTTGCATGAGCCAGCATCGTAACAAATAAAAATCCGATGGCCAATAAGGGTTTAAGGTAATTTTTCATGATAAGGTAAATTAATACTATACTTAATTGGAATCATTTTCGCACTATTTCCTGAAGAAGCTCATTCTTAGAAAGGTAATAGCAAGATTAAAAGGCAATCGAAAGCTTATTTTCTTCTTCGTGCCCATATTGTTTCAGCAATAAATCCACCCCTCCTTCCAAAAGCTCCTCATCTGCTTCAAAAGAAATCTTTCGCTCTTCACCAGGCATCAGTGTAAAATAATTTTCAGACATGATCACCGGCAGTACGCGTTCCTTGCTGATACTATTCACCAATCTCAACCGGTTCCCAAAAGCTACGGTTTCGGAAGTGTTTAGTATGGAAACCCAAAACTGCTTCCCATTTCTTTCCTCCAACTTACACGTTAGGTGAGCTGAAGGCAAGGTATTCAGCCCGGTATAATCCAGGTCTTTGACTCCATTCCTCCAATAGAAATTTTCGGACAATTTGTTTCCTTGGGAACCGGCCAGCTCCAACTTAATAAAATGAAGCGGTGAAAGCTCATTTTTATTGCCATGCTCCCCATAGACTTCTATTTCATAAAGAGAGTAACCAAATTCTGTAGCCCTTTTGACACCGTTCACACGCACATATCGTGCTGTTATGGGCTTTAAGGAGATATTTTCCGTTCCTCCCGTTCCCTCATTCGTTTGGTAAACGGTTTCCCAACTGACCGCATCATTGGAGACCAGTATCTCATAGGCTTTGGCATAGGCTTTCTCCCACTTCAGCAGCACATTTTCGACCAGCACTTCTTTTCCAAGGTCCACATACATCCACTGCTCGTCACCAAAAGCACTTTCCCATCGGCTCCCTGCTCCACCATCCACTGCCAAGGCTACTGTTTCATTCCCTGAAGAAGCCACTGCTTTTTTCCCATTCGCCATATTTCCAGGGTTGAAATTGAGCGTAAAGGCTTCTGCTATATTACTGGATGATACATCCACTTGGGCTTCTTTTCCAAACTCGGGCAACACCTTTCCTTCAAGGTTATAAACAGTGGCTTTCACTGTTGCCCCCTTGAGGTCTTTTGAGGTTGTATTAATGGCTTTGACGCTGTTGCTGGAAGAGTTCCACTGGACATGTAGAGGTTCACTGGCCATTTTGGCTCCCCAATAGGCACCCGTGGCATCATAGTAATAATCATAGGTTTGCCACACAAAGGAAGGATAGGCTGACTGGCTCATCCAGATCAAAAGGCCAGAGGCATCCTGCCACATTTTATCGTTCCAAGCCTCGTACATACCCTTCATCACCTCTATATTTAAATATTGTGCTTTTTCAGCAAATTCTTCCAAACTGGAAGATGCTCCAAACTGTTGGTTAACGGCAGTTTTATAATTTACCGGATTGGCATTGGAGGCTTCCTTGCCAAAGAAATGCTTGTTCCATACATTGTCATCATCTTCTTTTAGCTGCTCATCAGTAGGCAATGGCCACAGTTTGTCCTCTGGGATAAATAGTCGGATACTTTCATAATTGGGGAAAGTGGCAGTACCGATTTCCGTTCTGAGCCCATACCCACGGTCAGGGCCATAGGGATAGGCCGGATCGTTCCAGGCAAGGTTACTGCCGGAAGTTTCAAAATGATGCTTTGGAGGTTGATTGCCCCACCATCCACTTCCTGACAGTCCGTCCTGATTGGAACTGGACTTGTACATCCTATCGTTATGGTCTTCCTGCGCCACGATGGTCCTCAGGTAGTTGTCCAATTCCGGCTTGGGATGGGTTTCATTTGCTCCACACCATAGGGCGATGCTTGGGTGGTTTCTTAGCCGCTTTACTTTGTCCAAGGCGTTTGCTTTAAAATCCTCATCATTGGCTACATCGTTATAGGCTACATATAGCCAAAAATCATCCCAGACCATAATTCCATGCTTGTCACAATAGGCATAAAACTCATCATCGGTCACACAGCCGGTCCATAAACGAATCATATTATAGTTCATGTCCTTGTGCAGTTTGATCTTGGTTTCATACTCCTCGCCATGGCAGCGCAAAAGATATTCACTCATTCCCCAGTTTCCTCCTTTTAAAAACAGTTTTTGCCCGTTAATATAGAAGGTCATCACTGGCCATCCTGCGGCATTTTTTTCAAACCTGTAATCATAGTCCTTTATCCCAAAAGTAATTTCTTTCTGATCGGAAATAACACCATCAACACTACAGGTCAGCTCACATGTGTACAGATTGGGCTCACCATAGCCATTTGGCCACCACAGTTTGGGATTATTGATTATCAATTCGGAAAAATCTTTTTTATCAATATGGATTTTCGAGGCAGCCCCAGGTTGTAGATCAATTTTCTTGGAGAATTGAATATTCCCTGGTTGAATGACACCCGAAATGTTGACTTCCCTTTTTGATGGGGAAGTATTTTTCAATGCCGAAGAAATGAAAAGATATGCTATGTCATTGGACTCCAACTGTGACCTAATCCAAGGATCTTCCATGGTCACGTCACCGGTTATTTTAAGATAGACATCACCGGTAATACCTGCTAATCTCCCTGGAACATAGGGCATCCAATCCCATCCAGCTGCAGACAGATAAGTGGGACTGGCTGTTACGCCAAAACCTTCCTTGGACTCCCGTCTCTTTTTCTGGTCCGCATCTGTAATCAGTACGGCAATGGCATTTGGCCCGGTCCTATTCACCAAATCGGTCACATCATATTTGGTCCGTAACATTTGACCGCTGACATCTTTGGTCGATGTCTGGGTTCCTGATAGTTTGGTGCCATTGAAATAAAAATCTGCATATCGGTTGGTATTATCAAAATGCAACCAAACCCGTTTCCCTTCTTGATAATCTCCTGGAAGGTTGAATTCGGTCCGGTACCAAAAAGGTCGGTTATATAATGCTTCATCCACTTGGTAAATATTATCCGAAAAATTGGGGTCCTTCTCCAATCCTGCTTCTACATAGGAGGTGAAAATGACTCCGGGAACCAAGCCTTTTACGTTATCCTCCATGCTATGGCCCGGAAGTGACAATTCAAATCCGGAAGCCACCTCTTCCTCTTGAGCTTTGATCTCCCATTTTATTTTTGGATTCGTACTGTTTAGGGACATCCTTGAAGTTTGGGCATAGGTACTATAACAACACAGTAAAGTACAGCAAAGCCACCATGTAATTTTCAGCTTTTTCATTATTGCTATTTGGTATTTATGGATTTATTATTTTTTAAATTTTCTTGTTCAATGATGTCAATCCTACCGGTATTTTGTGTCCTAATGATGACCCACCGTTAGTTAAACGATTTAGCTTTTTAGTGAAAAAAAATCAAGTATCACAGCTTCCCACAATAACTTGATCCAAATTATTCCATTCAAACTAAAGTTGCTCTCGGTCACTTTATAACTTCTAACAAATTGAGCACATCCTGCCATATATGCCATTGATTACTGAACTATCAGGCAAAGACACCTTTTACTCACTCACCTAGCATACCTGATCTGTTATGGCCCATACTATTATTCACCTTAGTCTTGGGCCGATCGATCCATAGATTAAACGTTTTAGCAATGTAATAAAAAGATTTGGAAATTTAATTATTGGAAAGGATATGGCACAAAATATTTGGTTTTTTGACGATGTGGCCATGAATTCTGACCGCATTACCCAATATCATATCAAGTCCACTTCCAAAACCAATTCAATATTTAATGAGTTTTCTTTCCAAGTCCTCCAAGGAAACACCTTTGGTCTCTGGCATGATGAAATGAGTAAATAAAAGCTGCAGCACCATAAGACCTGCAAACAATGCAAATACCATCCACGGAGCATAGGAATTGATCAATACAGCTCCAAACAGGGCAATTACAGCGGCAAATACATTTAGTAAACCTGATCCCCAAGCCTGCCCAAAAGACCTTACTTCATTTGGAAAAATCTCTGACAAAAACACCCATATTACCGCTCCCTGCCCGACAGCGTGAGAAGCTATAAACATGAGCATGAACACCAATTTGAATGTAGCCGGCATGGAAAAATAAAACCCGTAGGCGATAAACAGCAAACTGATTATATAGCCCACTGAGCCTATGTACATAAGAAGTTTCCTTCCTACCCTATCTATCAAATAGATTCCCATAAGTGTAAAAACCAAATTAACCAATCCAACAGAAACAGAACTGAGAAGTGAATCAGTAGTGGCGAGGCCTGCCTTTTCCAATATTTCGGGAGCGTAGAACAAGACAAAACTGATACCCGAAAATTGATTAAAAAAGGCCATCAAAAAGGATATCTTCAATACTTTATGATACTTGCCTGAAAACAGGCTTACGCTGGATTTATTACCATTACCAGAAATTAAATTCATTTGATCAAGGGTCTCGTTTGCTTCGCTTTCCGACATGGACATTTTTAAAATCCGCTTACCGTCTTCCTGTTTGTTCTGATTTACAATCAGCCACCTTGGGCTCTCAGGTACAAGGGGAATAAAAGCAGTAAAGAACAAGGCAGGAACAAATTCTATTCCCAACATCCAGCGCCAATCATTTTCCCCTCCATATAAAGACAATAGGTAATTGGATAAAAAAGCCATCAAAATCCCAAAAACAATATTAAACTGAAACAGCATGCCCAACTTCCCCCTGTCCTGGGCTGCAGCTATCTCTGAAATATAGGCAGGAGCAGCAATGGAACCTACCCCAGCTCCCAGTCCTCCAATAAATCGAAAAAAAGAAAATGAATAAGGGTCATTTACCAGGGCAGAACCAATGGCCGAAACGGTAAAAAAAACACCCACCCAAAGCACGGTAGACTTTCTCCCCAGGCTTTCCGTAGGGTAGCCTCCAAGTAGGGCACCCGCCACCGTTCCCCAAAGCGAAACGGAAACAATGAAAGTACCATGAAACCAATCCGAACTTTCCCAAAGGTTTTTGAGCGGGAGATTCACTCCTGAAATAACCACTGAATCAAAACCAAATAGAAAACCTACCGACGACACAATAAATGCGTAACGCAACAATTTGTTTTTCATAGGACAAAATAAAGGTTCGTGATCCCCATTCTATACTAAGATTTATCTTTTACAACTCTTTCGGTCGAACCTCTCAAGATCAAGGTCGTAGCCAAAGAAACCATGCGGTTGACCTTTTGCTTGTCATTATGTCCCAATCTATCCAATAGGGTATCAATAGCTGTCTGGGAAATTTCTTCTATAGGCTGAGCAATGGCTGAAATTCCCGGTTTATAAATCCTGAAAAGATCATGATCATCGAATGACACAACAGCCAGGTCTTCAGGAATCCTCAAACCCAAATTTCCTATGGCCTCCAGCCCACTGATCCCTAAATAATTGGTCCCAAACAACATTGCATCAAAATCCTGGTAATTATTAAGAATATCAGAGATTTCCTTCACATATTCGGAATGCTCTACACGAAATGGGAGAGGAAAAACATGGGCCTCCAATCCATTATCTTCCATCGCTTCCTTATAACCAATAATTCGATCTTCTTTCTCGGGTTTGTCAAGTGCCAGCGCAATAAAGGCAATCTTTTTAAATCCCTCCTTGACCAAATGGGTTACGGTATTATACATCCCTTCTTCGTTATTGACCATGACCACATCGGCAGACATATTTCGAAACTTCCGGTCCAACAGCACCACATCCATCCCCTTTTCCACCAAATCCCTGATATCCTCTTCCATCCCCATGGTAGGCGCGATAATACATCCGTCCACTCCTAAAGTTTGGAACATGGTCAAAAACTCTTTGGCCCGCTCACTATCATTTTCCGTACTACAGTAAACTATCTTATAGCCATTATGATGTGCTTTTTCCTCAATCTTCTTGGCAATACTGGCAAAAAATGGATTGGAAATATCCTCGACCATAAGGCCGATGATATTTGTTTTTCCTGTCCTCAGCCCCTTGGCTACCATATTGGGAATATACCCTTCTTCCTTAACTTTCTTCAATACCCTGGCTACCAGTTTATCACTGATCCGCTTTTCCTTGGCCTTGCCATTGAGTATAAATGAAATCGTGGTCGTGGATATATTGAGTTGTTTTGCTATGTCACTAATGGACACCTTGCTTCTGGCCATGGCATTTTGAATTAAACTTAAAATTATCTAAAAAAAATTAAATTAACCCTTATAAATAAATTTTAAACGCCTATACAAACTTCCATATAACGTGTAATTGGGACGAAATATCAATCCTTGCATTATCAGCCCTACTTTCTTTCGGTATCAAAATTTTTATTGCTTATTTCCCGAAATTCCTCCAGCGATTTATCATCACCATATTTCTCCATCAATGATGTTAGGTCCTTTTTTAGATGATCGACTACATCAGCATATTCTGGATTGTCAATTATATTATTTAACTGCCCTGGATCATTCTCATTATCGTATAGCTCCCACTCATCCACATTTAAATAGAAATGCGCCAGGGTATAGCGATCGGTCCTTATACCGTAATGGGGCTGTACATGGTGCCACATGGGAAATTCATAATAATGATAATATAGGCCATTTCTCCAATTTTCAGGCTCATCCCCCATTAGTATTGAGGCAAAACTCTCTCCTTGGGTTTTATGTTCTGTATCAATACCGGCGACATCCAATAGTGTGGCCGCAAAATCGATATTTCCAATTATGTCGCCACTTTCTGATCCCGCTTTTACTTTATTCGGATACCTAACTATAAAGGGCATTCGAAGCGATTCCTCATAAATAAAACGTTTATCAAAAAATCCATGTTCACCAAGAAAGAACCCTTGATCCGAAGTTATAACGATCATTGTATTAGCTGTCAAGCCATGTTCATCCAGATAATCCAATACCCTTCCAATATTGTCGTCTACCGATTTCACTGTAGCGAGATAATCTTTTATAAAACTTTGGTACCGCCACTTCTTGGTCTCTTCTTTACTCATTCTTTTAGGGGTTTCTAAGAAAAGGTGCTCCATTTCCATCTCGGTGTCCCCTGCAGTGTTTTCCCTTCCTGTATAATTGTCATCAAAGGTTGATGGATAGGGCATTTCAAGGTCTTTCCATAAATCCAAATAAATGCTGTCCCTCACCCAGGAGCGATGAGGGGCCTTATATTGCAACAACATCAAGAATGGCTTTTGGGACTTTTGGGTACTGTCTAACCAATCCAGGGCAAAATCTGTGGTAAGGTTGGTGGCATATCCCTTTGTATTAACTTTTTTTCCATTCTCATTATATACTGGATCCCAATAAACCCCCTGTTGTCCACCGATATGGTGATCATGATATTTGTAGGTATCAAAACCTTGTGGTTCACTATTGAGATGCCATTTTCCAAATAGGCTGGTTGCATATCCCGCCTTTTGAAACTCCTGGGGAAATGTCCATTGGCTGGCATCGAACGCTCCTCCTTCCCAATTTTTATAATAGCCGTTGCGGTGGCTATAGTCTCCTGTAAGGATCGCAGCCCTGCTTGGCCCGCAAATTGCATTTGTACATAGTACATCATGGAACAACATTCCTTCTTTGGCAAGCCTGTCTATATTTGGGGTGTCCGAAATTCCTTTAAACCGTTCATTATAGGCAGTAATCGCCTGAGTGGTTAGATCATCAGCCATTATATATATGATATTGGGACGACCATTTTTTTGCCCTTCCTTACTGCCATCATGCTTTTCTGCCTTGCAGGATTCAAAAACAAGACCAAAAAGAATAAATGCTATCAAATTTGATGGCCTAAGGATATTATGGATTTTATTTTTCATCTAATTTTTTATTCAATTCAGAAATTAACGCCCCCTTAACGTTTCGATTTCATAACGTGGGTTCCGCCCTACCCATTATTTACCGAAAATTCTTCATGGGACTAGTTATCATTAATTTGCCTGCGGATGCCTGGGAACTGTTTCCAGCTGACGCAAGGAAAATGCATAGGCCCCAATGGCAATGGCCCGATTGGTACCTAACCGCGACAGTCCAATGGGTATTTTCTTTTCTGGTCGATACCAGACTGTTTCGCCAGCACAAAAGGGCACCTCTATTTCATAGACCTTATCGGTGATGAAACGCGTCCAGGACTCCACGTCGTCCACATTATAAACTTGGGAGACAACTCTGGGGACCTTTTTGCCTTGATCCATCTCTATTAATCCATTCAAATGGCCCATGACCTTGGGAAGGACCAAAGAAGAAGCCCCTGCTATCCCTCCCCCAATCACGACTGGCGTATCGATCAAGGTCATCACATGCGCAAGGGATTCGCCGATTACCACCGCCATATTCTCAAAAGCTTGATGGGCTATGTTCTGCTCCCCCGGTGTCCTGCCTATTGCAATATCAAAAATATCTTTAGGGCTGAGGTCCCTTTTTTCTCCTGTACTGTCTTTATAGAAATTTATAATCGCCCGGATACTTACCGATTCTTCCGCAATCAATTTTTGGTTGAGCAGATTTCTGGTCAACCAAATTTCTCCTGAGGCAGAATTGTCCCCACGACAAAGTTGACCGTTTATGACCAATCCTCCACCAAAGCCGGTCCCCAAAGTGACGCCAAACAGGTTTTTGTATTCCCGATCAATTCCCAAAGTTTTCAGCTTCTCGTTGATCTCGGGTAAAAAACCTCCCATGGCCTCTCCATAGGTAAACAGGTCACCATCATTGTTGATAAAAACCGGAAGGCCAAAAATGCCCTTTAACATACTTCCCAAAGCCACCCCTCCCCTAAAGGCCGGAAAATTCGGAGGGTCACCAATAATGCCGTTCTTATAGTCTGCGGGACCTGGAAATGCCATACTGATCGCCACGGGAGGATCTGACAACAAATCCATAATTTGCTTGAACACTTCGCAAATGGTCTTTAGGCATTTTTCCAAATCATCTGCATGGGATGGTCGTACCATTGGGCCTATAATTTCATTTCCCGCCTGATAAGCTGAAAAAACAAACGTGGTCCCTCCTGCATCCAAGGTCATCACCACCCTTTCATCACTATAAATGTTCATTTTTGTATTTAAATGGTATGGTTGTGAATTTTTGATAAAAAAGGCTGTGCCATAACAAGGGATATCTTACCAAGCCCGGGCACACCATAATCGGTCAAATGGAAATTGATTGAATGCACCATTCCCCATCCCTTGAAAGCATGGTGATTCGCTTTTCCATTTTTCTCCTTCTCCACAGGCTTACTGACGGGTTTCAGTGGTAAAGGAAGAAGACTTTTCCAATTCAGAAAGTGAAAACGGCCTGTCTTCTTTGGCTACAGCGCGTGTCTTGTTAGGGCTACTCCCCATCATGAACAATAGCTTTCCTCCATTGACAATCTGGGAATAGGTAATGTAGTTTTTGGTAAACAGCTGCCCGTTCAAAGTAGCAGATTGGATATAGACATTATCGGCATCATTCTTTCTTGCCTCCACCACGAATTCCTTTCCATCTTCGAGTGTAAGGGTTACCTTTTCAAACAGTGGACTTCCAATCACATACTGGTCAGTCCCCGGACAAACGCTATAAAAACCCATTGCACTCAATACATACCATGATGACATTCCTCCCTGATCCTCATCCCCCGGAAAGCCTTTTGGCGTAGGATGATATAGCTCCGTCATAATTTTCCTGACCCTTTGTTGTGTTTTCCATGGCTGTCCTATATAGTTGTACAGGTAGGCCACGTGCTGCACTGGTTGGTTGCCATGGGCATACTGTCCCATATTGGCCAATTCCATTTCCCTCATTTCATGGATCACTTCCCCATAATGCCCCACATCATATACCGATGGCATGGAAAAGAAAGTATCCAATTTTTTGGTAAACGGCCCCTCTCCTCCCATCAAATTCACCAGGCCATTGATATCATGAAAAACGGACCAGGAATACTGCCAGGCATTTGCTTCGGTAAAAGGGTCCCCCCAAGCGATGGGGCTGAAATCCTCTCCCAAGGCCCATTCCCCGTTCCTTTTTTTGCCACGCATAAATCCAGTCCCCGGGTCATAGATGTTTTTGTAATTGTACATCTGCCGGCCAAATATCCGCGCATAATGTTCATTGCCTATGGATTTGGCGATTTGATAACCACAGAAGTCGTCATAGCTATATTCCAAGGTTTTGGCAGCACTTTCCCCAACCACCTTATAGGGAATATAGCCCAGTTCAAACCAGTCTTTATGGGCTTCCCTTCCATTGGAACCTCCCCAAGGTCCTTTATTGGTAATTTCATGGAAATAGGCTTCCAAGGCCTCTGTTGCATCAAAGCCTCCCACTCCCTTGACATGTGCATCTGCCAAAAGGGAAATCGCATGGTTTCCGATCATAATACCCGATGTACCGGGACAGGACCAAGTCGGCAAGAATCCACTTTGCTTCTGTGCATCCAAAAGAGACTGCATATACCTTGCCTGCATGGTAGGATGTAGTATATTGCTCAAGGGAAACTGTGCCCTGAACGTATCCCAAAACCCATTATCGGTATACATATAGCCTTCATGTATTTCACCATCATAGGGACTGAAGTAGTATGGTTTACCTTCTTCATTTATTTCAAAGAACCGGTGGGAAAATAGGTTTGCCCTAAAGAGACAGGAGTAAAACGTGGCACGGTCTTTTTCATTTCCCCCTTCTACCAATACCCTGCCCATCAATTCATTCCATGTGTCTTTTGCTTCCTTTTTGGTCTGGTCCAGGTTTTCATGATCTTCTAATTCCTGCTTCATATTAAGATGCGCTTGCGCTGGACTTATATAGGAAGAAGCTATTTTCACCTGTACCACCGTTCCCGGTTTGAACTGGACAAATGCTCCCTTACCATCACCTTCGGCATTCTTTGCTCCCTTTTGGACACTGTTTTCCTTGTTTTCCCAGGTACCATACGATAAAAATGGCCGGTCAAACTGCAGTTCAAAATATGCCCTGAAATTATCCGGTACCAGCAGCCCATTGTTCACCCATCCGGTGATTTTTCTGGACTCGGGATCAATTTTAATCGAACTTTGCTCGGTATATCCATCCAATACCAAAAAGGCTTCCTCTCCCTTTGGAAAAGAAAATCGCATATGCCCTCCTCGGGTAACCGGAGAGATTTCGGCCTTGACCCCGTTGTCCAGCTCCACCCTGTAATAATGGGGACGGGCAGTTTCATTTTGGTGATTAAAAGCCGTAGCGCGTTCATTTTCATTTACCACCAATTCCCCAATAACGGGCATCAGGGAAAAGGTGGCATAATCATTTACCCAAGGACTGCACTGATGGACTTGCTGGAAGCCACGAATGGTTTCCGCTTTATATTGATATTTCCATCCATCGCCATTCTTACCGGTCTGTGCGGAAAAAGAATGGACAGGAAAAGGCATGGCGACTGTAGGATAAGTATTTCCATAACTCAGGGACCATTCTGAATCGGTTCCTTGCCTGGTATCTACCAAGCTCACCAAATCCGGTGTTTTTTTGGGAGCAGTGAAAGCACAATTTAGGATTGCCAGACAGGCCAAAAGGCTCAGTTGAATAGGTTTGATATTCACAGGTTTTATTTTTTAATGAGTAATGTTAGAAGGTAATCTGCAAGCCCAGATTCAGCACCCTCTGGTTCAAATAAGCATCCCCAGCGGTATTGGTACTGATCTCTGGATCCTGCTGGTATTTATCATAGCTCGTCCAGGTAAACAGGTTATAGGCATTGAGGTAAAACCTGGTTTTGTTGATGCCCCATGGCAACTTGCTGGCAGGCAACTCATAGCCGATATCAATGGTTTTTAGTCGGATATACCAAGCATCAATCAACCAAAAATCAGATGGATAGGCTGCACTGCTGTTTACGGTTGTCGGATTGGTGGTCAACCTGGGGAAAGTAGCCGTATCCGCAGTTTCTGGAGTCCACCTTTCTAGGTGAATTGGCTGAAACTGGCTTTTAAAGGACTCTATACCTGTCCCCACTACGCTAAAGCTGTATCCAAAAGACCCTTGAAACAGGAAGCTAGCACTGATACCCTTATAGAAGAAATTAGTGGACCAGCCCAATGTGGTATTGGGAAGGTTGGGCATGCCAATGGGGCCTTGATCAATATTATCCAAAATCCCATCTCCATTCAGGTCCTTGTATTTTAGGTCGCCGGCCTGGACAGGAACATCATTTTGGGGAACAGCGACATTGTTGTTTGGATCGGCATCATTCAATGTTGCAATATCCTCATCTGTATAAAACCCTTCAAAGGTATATCCAAAGGGCTGTCCTATGGACTCCCCCGTTTCTGCTAACCAGGGATAGGCCTGCTGGGCCTCTGCCTTGTATAAAATTTTGTTTTTCGCATAGGAGAACACAAAATTCGTACTGATTTCCAAGCCCTTACGATTGTAAAAACGATACCCTATCTGGCCGTCAAATCCTTGATTTTGGGTCTCGGCAACGTTGGTCGGTGCTACCCCGACCCCCAACATAAGCGGGATATCCTCCTTGGTCACCAATTGGTCAAATCGGTACTCATGGAAATAGTCAATGGTAAAGGTCACTCGGTTGTTGAATAGGTCCCCGTCAACGCCCACATCAAATTTCCTTGACTTTTCCCAAGTAACATTGGGATTGCCCAGGTCACCTTCATAAATAGTTGGATAGCCAATGCCCGCTGTCTCCCCTAGCGTATAGCCTCCCCCATTATAATATACCTGTCTGTAAAGATACCGGTCTCCAGTGGTCCTGTCCGAGCCCACCAACCCGTAGGACATCCGTAACTTCAATAAATCCACCTTGGGAAACTTTTCCTTAAAAAAGGGTTCTTGCGAAATGCTGTATCCAAGCCCCAATGCAGGGAAGAAGCCGTAGCGCTCACCGCTCTCAAACCTGTCGGTACCATTATAGCCCAGGTTAAAATCAATCAAGAATTTATCCTTATAGGTATAGGCCGTTTTAGCGGTAAAGCCCTGGAAATTATTCGGTACTGCTGCCCACGAAACGGCGGTGCTGCTCTGGCGGTTGAATAAAAAGGTACCGGCTACAGAGTGGTCCTCATCAAAGGTATTGCTGTAATTCAAAAAGGCCTGCAGGTTGATATTTTTTGAACTGTAATTTTGGTTTCCCAAAACGGCATAGGTACCGTAGGCATAATTTCCCCTCGGATCGATCGAATAGGTATCGGATTCAGGATCATAATGATAGGTAGGGTACGAGCTCCTGAATACCTGACGGTTGTTTTCTTCTATGCTGGAATAAGCAATTCTTGCCTCAGCACTCAAGCCTTTGGTAATAAAACCAAGGTCCTGGTCAAAGCCAAACAAAAAATTCATATCGGTCCTTCTTGTTCTGGAATATCCCCCATTGGCTATCCTTGCATTGATGGTAGGCAATTTCTCATCAGTGTCATAAGCATAGGTATAGGATCCATCTGGGTTAAGTGGAGGAGCCGAATAAGGTCTGATTTTGGCAAAATTATATATTTCTGAAACCACATTCTGTCCTCTTGGTTCGTTGATATTCATAAACCTGGTGGTCACATCAAGCCTAAGGCTGGTAGTTTTGGAAACATCAAAATCCAGATTTGTCCTATAATTGAACCTGCGGTAGAAATAATTGTTGTTCACCTCATTATTTGGATCAGAAAAATCCTTCACCAGGCCATTCTGGCTGAACGCACCTCCATTGATAAAGTACCTAAGTTTATCATCCCCACCTGAAATATCCAAATTGGCATTTCTTTGTGATGCAAATTGCTTAAATACCACATCATACCAATTCACATCCGGATGGCCATATGGATCGGTACCGTTTTTGAACGCCTCTAGGTCCTGTTCGTTGAAGGGTTCATTTAGACCATCGTTCCTATAGGCCTCGTTCACCAAAGTGGCCGTATTATATGCGTCGAGAAAGGAGGGGCGCCTGACGGGAGTCTGAAACCCTTGCTCCACCCTAAGGTTGATCTTTGGTGCTCCCTTTGTACCTCTTCGGGTCTTTACCACCAATACCCCATTGGCTCCCTTTATCCCATATATAGCGGTTGTAGAGGCATCCTTTAGAATGGAAATACTTTCTATTTCGTTGACATTGATCTGGGAAAGTTGGTCATAGGAATACTGGATATCGTCCACGATGATCAAGGGCTCATTTCCCGCCGGATTCAAGGAGCTCACCCCACGTATGAAGAAATCCGATGCATCCCTGCCGGGCTGGCCGGAGCGTTGTTGACTGAAGAAGCCCGGCATTCTGCCCTGTAAGGTATTTTGTACACTTGGAGTGGGGATATCCCTGATATCCGCCCCCTTTACCGCACTGACCGCACCGGTCATGGTGATACGCTTGGCTTCTCCAAATCCTACCACTACTACTTCATCCAATGCCGTTTCGTCCATCTGCAATACCACATCCAATTGGGTCCTGTTTCCCACCTCAAATTCCTGGGGAAGGAACCCTACAAAGGAAAATACCACCACATCCCCGGGGGCCACATTAATCCTATAGGTACCGTCTATCTCGGTTGTGGTGCCGTGGGGATTTTCCCCTTTTACCACTACAGTAGCTCCGGGAAGTGTCTCCCCATCAGATGAGCTGACAGTCCCGCTCAATATGCTATTTTGAGCCAAGGCAGCAGAAGCAACTCCGCACACCAGCAATAGGCATAATTGTATAATCTTTTTCATCATCACTTGATTTAAAGCCTTGTAAATAGTCCTACCTGGATTTTACCACCCTGGATTTTGGACCATATTTTTATTGTTCAAAATCTCAGAATAAGGAATAGGGTAAAAGTACCTTCTCTCCTCAAAATCCAATTCCAGTAAATCCACCTCATTCACATTAAAACCTGTAGGTGTCTTTACCAGTACCAGTCCCCTAACCGGGTTCTCCGCGCTATAGACTTCCGTTGCTTTTTTCCATCTTCTGAGATCCCAATAGCGATGCTCTTCAAAGGCAAATTCAACCCGCTTTTCATTATGGATCACCTCCCGCATGGCTTCTTTGGTCAGCCCCTGGGGCAGGCCAAACCTTCCATCGATTCCCGGATCTATGCCGGCCCGCTCCCGAAGGGTAAAAATGACCTCCTCTACCTCCGGGGTCGGTCCGGAAACCTCATTCTGGGCTTCTGCAAAGCTTATCAATACTTCTGCATACCGCAATTCGATCCAATTGTGCCTTACATTTGCATAAGCATCCTGGTTTTCGAAATTGCCCATGAACTTTCTCATATAATAGCTCGTCTTGGTTTTTTGACTTGCCCCGTTTGGGTTGTCCTTTCCTCCTTCAAAGGTTTCTATTTCTTTGTTTAGCCACGTGGCGGCGTTATGGAGGATGGTTGCCTGAAGCCTTGGATCCCGATTTTCATATGGTCTAAAGGGCAAATAACTATAGGCGGAAGTAGGGTCATCAATGCGCTTCCCGTCTTTCATCAAAAAGGCATCCACCAAGTTTTGGCTGGGACTGGTCCTTCCCTGGCCCAGGTTGTTTCCGGAGTATCCTACAGGTCCATTGGTTGCCTCTATATTGGTATTATTCCCCCCTTGTCTAAAAAAGATGATTTCCGGATTACCGTCAGTTATAAAAACATTCTTAAAGCTTGGATTCAGGGAAAAGTTATGCCCATAATTGTCCATAAAATACCTGGCAGCATCTGCCGCCCTCTGCCAACGCTGGGCGTCATACTGGGCATATCCCAATAATACTTTCTCATCTGCTGACTGTCCTATATTCCCACCATTGAACAATGGGCTTGCCGCATAAAGCAATACCCTGACCCTTAGGGCCGCTGCTGCTTCTGCGGTCACGACATGGGCCTCACTGGTAGGATCGGCCAGCGGATAGGTCCTGAGTCCATCTTCAATATCTTCCAACTCCCATACGATATATTCCAAGCACTCCTCGAAGGAATCCCGGGGCAATTCCAGGTCATCTTCCAGGCCCAACACCTCATCACCTATCAGCGGCATCCCCCCAAAACGCTTAAGCAGTTCAAAATAATGATAGGCCCTTATAAACCGTGCTTCATTTTTCCAGGCTATGTTAAGCGGCTTACCATTGCCGAAGGTATCCTTCAATGGGACCCTGTCAATATTGGCAATAAAAACATTGGCCATTCTTATTGCCTGATAGTTGTTTGCCAGGTTCATTACCGAGCCAATGGTATTGGTCTGGGTATACCTTCCCATTGCCAGGCGGTCCACATCAGATTCATTGATCGTGGAAGACATGGCATCATCGGTAGCTGCATCGAGATAGTCACCCCCTACCCTATTGTGCCTATTGTACAGGGTACTATAAATCGCAGCCAAGTTTTGTCTCGCCTGAATGCCAAGTGAATCTGTCGTGGAAAAAACGAAGTCCTCTGTAAACTGTTCCACCGGTATGGCCTCAAAATCCTGTTCGCAAGAACTAAAGGCCATTATTGTTGCACAAAGGCAAACCACCTTCAATCCATCACATAAACTATTTTTATAAAGTCTTTTCATCATTAGGTTGGTTTTGGGTTAAAGCTTAAAGTTTGATATTGAGACCTCCGCTGATCACACGCATATTGGGATAATTGGTAAAATTGGTTACCTCTGGATCCACCAAACCGTAATTGCTGAAAGTAAAAAGGTTGGTCGCATTGGCGAATATCCTCACTTGGGCATTGGCTATTTTCCTTGAAAGGGCAGGTGGCAGCGTATACCCTATACTTACGTTTTTCAACCTAACATAGTCTCCGTCCTTGATCATATGGCTACCAGTGGCAAAACCGGGGCTGATATTGTACAGGTTTCCTCCCGCTGTCAACCGGGGATGTGTTGCAATATCCTTGTTTTCCGGCGTCCATCTGCCCAAGACGGTTTGATATGCCTGTCCGTATTGCTGTCCATACACTTGGAAACCGGCCTGCAGCACATCATTGTTGATATTGATCTCACGGTTATAAGCACCTTGTAGCAGGAAGCTAAAATCAAATCCTTTCACATTGAACCCGGCCGTCAGGCCGAAAAACGAATAGGGCTTTAGGCCTGCAATGGCCGTATGATCAAATTCATTGATCAAACCATCTCCGTTAAGGTCCTTATATTTCATGTCCCCCGGTTTCACCTCATAACCTTCAAACAACGCCGCATTTTCTATTTCCTCTTCAGAGGTAAAATAACCATCGGCAACATACCCATAGGTAGCTCCCACCGGTTTCCCTGTCCTTCTGCGGTACCCTTCCTCTATATCCTGTTCATCCATATAGATTACCTCTGATCGGTTTTGGGTCCAGTTGGCCGTTATAAAATAATTGAAACTGCCATAATTATTCTGATAGGTCAGTGCCAGTTCCAATCCTGTCCGCAACTGCTCACCAATATTTTCCACTGGAAATTCAAATCCACCCAATGCAATCGTCTTTCCCCTTATTTGGAGCATGTCATAATAGAAGTCATGGTAATAGTCTCCGCTAAATGACAGATGATTGTTCCATAGGGCCAGGTCCATCCCTACATTTAGTTTATGGGCTTTTTCCCAGGTTAGATTGGGATTGGCCATTGGATTGTTTTGAACGGTGGCCGTTTGATTAAACTCAGAATACCCCTGCAAATAGGTATAGTCCGTTACACTGTTGCGGTAAGATTGCCGCCATCCATAGTATCCAGCATTGTCAATACCACTGCCTGTCTTTCCAAAAGTCCCCCTGACTTTCAATTGGTCTATCAAGGCAGAACTGGCCAAAAAGTCTTCTTTGGCAATATCCCAGCCCAGGCCAAAAGCATAAAACCCGCCACTTTGCATTCCTGGACGATAGCCATTGTATTTGCTGTAAACAATGGCCGCCTCTGCCATGTATTTCTTGGCAAAATCATATTTGGCTTTGAAGGCTCCATTGAAGGGTTTCCTTGGCAGGTCGTAATTGATCGTTTCTACTTTTTTGTCCGCAAACAGTGTCCCGGTCACATGATGCTTTCCGAATGTCCTGTCATAGGTCAAATCCAATTGCCCGTACCAACTGTTGTAGGTGGAGACAGGGGTATAACTATTGGATTGGGCCTGGTTGCTACCATAGGCGGTATAGGCCCCGTCCTCTTCAGGGCCCTCTTCTTCCAGCAAATACTGATATACTATGCTCCGTTTGTTTCTGACGATAGCGGACTGGGCCTGGGTAGAGACATTGGATGAGGCACTCATGCTCAAGCCCTCAACAAAATTGTCAAAATCATAATCCAGCTTGATGTTCACCATAGCGTCTTTGCTGTAGTTTGCTATATAACCTGAACTCACCGTCTGGGCCATCAGGTTATTGGTAAAGGAGGCGTTGCCTCCAAACGAACCATTGGGGTTGTATACAGGGTAGGCGTTATTGGGCGTCCTGAAGAGATCATTCAAAATATTAAAGGCGCCTGCCCCGGGCTGGTTTCCATCTTCTATCCTTCCAAACAGGGTGGCATTGACCGTAAAATCATCCGTGACATCCACATCCACACTTGAGGTAATCAGGTACCTGTCGAAGTTTAGATTGGTATTATAGGCATTGGCATCCGAGGTGGTAAAATGTCCCTGTTGGTTCATATAACTAAGGCCCACATAATACCTTGCCGATCCTCCTGCTCCATTTACATTGAGGTTATAGGAGGATATGGGTGCTTCCTTTTTTAGCACTTCCTCATACCAATTGACATCTGGATGGGTATAAGGAGAAGTACCGTTGAGGTATTTCTGAAAATCGGAAGAAGTGTATGCTGGCAATTTCCCATCATATTGCAAGGCCTCGTTTAGCATATATGCATACTGGTAGGCAGATAAGGGTTTGGGAACGTTCATTAGCCGCTGCATCCCTCCCTGGCCTGTAAATGACAGTCTGAATTTATCGTCCCGAGGCTTTTTGGTCTCTATTAACAATACCCCCCTACTGCTCCGCATTCCAAGCAAAATGGACGACAATGCATCTTTTTGAAGGGTAATCGACTCCACATTTTCGGGGTCTATGGAATACAGATCCCTTTGGATACCATCTATGACGGTCACCGGACTTTGGCCACGGGCATTGAGCCAAAATTGCTTGTTATCACTTGGTGTCCCTCTACCCTTTACGGGAATATTCCCGATAATATCAGCATTGCTGTTACCGCTTGTACTGGGATTCGCCATTCCGGAATACTGGGTTATATCCAAGCCGGTTATCCTTCCAGGCAAAGCATGCAAAACGGTACTTCCCAAAGTGGTACTGAGCTGGTCAGTATAAACTGCTGAGGACGCCCCCAAATAAACTTCTGGATCGGTATCGTCATAAAGTACCTCCATCCTTTTGGGGGACTTGACAAAACGCTCCATTAGGTATATGGCACTCACATCTGCCTCCCTGGATCCTGCTCCGATTTTTTTTCGGACCACATAATAGCCCTCTTGCTGGAAGCTAAATAATCCATTTACTTCTTCATCCAGGTAAATGACCCCATCTTGATTGCTGGTACCCATGACATTACCGTTCATATCCTTCATTTCCACTCCTATCAAGGGGTTACCATAATCATCCATGGTGATTATTCTGGCACCAATCACAGTCGTACCCGCATCATTCGTGTCCTGGGCAAGCATGGTGTGGGGCAAAAGCACACCAAGGACCATGAGGGTTACCGCCTGCTTTATGTATCTTATAAGAGAATCCTTATTCATTTTCAAAATCATTTGGTCATTAGTGGTTTATTTATTCGCACTTGAACGTATATACAAAGGGACGTGGAGACCCCCCTTCTTCCTCATCCTGTAATTCCACAGATCCATCCGCATTGGTAAAAGTGTATTCCAGTCTCAGGATGCTTTCATCTTCTGGCACCCCATAGAATCCTGCCGGCCAAAAAGTCAGGCTAAAGGTCCTTCCAAAAGTGGATGCTTTCATCATTTTTGATTTTGAAGTAGCATCGCATACAGCATATTCATTCCCTTTATCGGTGATGACCTTGGAACACAAATAGATTTCTTCATATGGATCCAAAGGATTATCCCCAATGTCCCCTTGATACCTCAAGGTCACGATATCATCCTTACTGGCCGAAAGTGGCTGGGCAGAATTAAAATGCAGCTCACAAAAGTCGGTCACATCCCCTTCTCCATCGGTCACAGATATACAATCTGTAAACTCTACTTTGAAATGATCTGTATCTTCGCTCAAACCGTCATTGGTATGGTTTACAAAGAATCCCAATTTCACTCTCAAATTATCGGGCCCTATCTTCGTCGTTATGGCAATGTCGGCCGTAATATCTTCCCCATTGGCTACGTTATAGACCCTATCGGACCAATAGGCGACCCACTCCATATCGTCCAGTACATTGGGGCCAAAACCGTATTTGGCCTTGATACCTTGTGACCAAGTCACGCCGCCCCCGTTTTTCGGAAGGCTTTCCGTAGGGATCAAAGACATGTTCATTTCTCCTTCATCGATACTACTGGTATAACTGACAGTGGTATTTTCGGAGGCTTTCCAGCTTTTAGGTACCAGGTACCCAATCACCAATCTTACGTTATCACTGTTGTCGGCAGCATCCACCCTTACTTTCATATGGAAGGTTGCCTCTTCATTGGCCACTACCGTCTCAGGATATTCTATACCATCCAAAAAAAGGCACATGGTGAGCAAAAAGGCCACTATGGCAATCAGCACATTGGTATAAACCCACTTTTTATTTATCAACCGTATATACTTCATTTTTTCACTCGTTCTAGTACGTACTCATATGCATTATTGGAACAGCCGGGGCTAAAAGCCAAGCGGATCTCACGATCGCCATTCGCTATCGGAAAGTCAAATTCGGTATTCACCTCTTCCCCGTCTGACGGAACCATGCTGATATAAAATGGGTATTGGGGATCATCCAAGAACCATTCACCGTTGTCCTTCACCAAAAAAGGAAGGTAATTACTGACCTGATAAGTATGATCGGTAGAAAAAACAATCCTGAACTGGGAAAAGTCCATCATTTCGGTAATATCAAGATCATTTCGAAAGGCCTTTTTTATTTGCCATTCCCCACTGATATCCTTGACACTTTCTTCGATGGTTTCCTGTTGGCTTTCACTATTCAGTTCCAAACAAGAACCAAAGGTCCAGCTGCACACCGCACAAAGCAGTACATGCTTAAGTATTCTGAGTGTATTTTTCATTTTGGGTAAATTGTAGATTTCTGATCAATAGTAGGGGTTTTGAACAAGTTCGGGTGATTTGGCCACCTCATCATAAGGTATGGGCCAAAAGTATGCTGCCTTTCTGAACACATGCTTCCTTACATCAAAGTGATTATAGGTCACCGTGCTGCCGTTTCGCTGAACTTCCATGCCGGTTTTGGTCTGATTTCCCACCTCCTCGGCAATCATCCATCTCCTCACATCCCAAAACCGGTGACCTTCCAAGGCCAGCTCTACCCTTCTTTCATTACGGATGACTTCCCTCATTTCTTCTTTGGTCAACCCGGAAGGCAAGGCATAAGGATCCAGCCCGGCACGCATGCGAATAGCTTCCAAGGCACTATATACCTCTGCATCTGGCCCCAAATATTCGTTTCTAGCTTCAGCAAAATTTAACAGTACCTCTGCATAGCGCAGTAATGGCCTTGATTGGGGAACAGCAATGAACCAGTTGGCCGCCGTTGCTTTATGCAGGAATTTTTTCCCGTAATACCCCGTTGGTGTACCGGTAAATACGGCATCCTGTCCCTGTGGCTCTCCATTATAGTTCCCGGTATAAATATCCACCGGCACATCCGGCGTTCCTGCATTTCTCAATGGTGTCTGATCGTATACAATGGAATTGTAAAAACGGGGATCCCGTCCAGCATAAGGGTCACCGGGATCGTATCCTGAAGACGGATCTGTAATGGGTTTTCCATTGCTCATGCCAAAAGCATCCACCAGTTCCTGGTAAGGGAACCCACCACCTCCACCTCCACGGGACGGGGGATTGAACAGTTGCTCCCTATAATTGCCATGACCTTGCTTGATTTCAAACAGGGTACCTATATATGCACCTTCTGCTGCAAAATCACTGGCCAGGAACAATTTGTAAAATCCCAGCCCCGGCGCTGTGGCATTGTCCACAAAAAGATCAAATTCCTGAACGGCTATCACTGCCCTGGCCGCTTCCCAGGCCATTCGCCATCGTTCCGGATCATGATCGGTATAACCGACCAATTCCGCTTTATCATCACCAAATCCACTTCCATTGAACAATGGACTCGCTGCATATAAAAGAACCCTTGCCTTCAAGGCCATACAGGAACCTGCACCTGCCCTCCCATGGTTACGACCAGATGGGCGGTTGGGCAGATCCAACGCTGCAGCATCGCATTCGGCAACAATATATTCCACACATTCCGCAAAGGTATTTCTTTGGGCAAGGATCTCATCCGGGGACTGGAACACCCTATCACCAATTAAGGGAACACCTCCATAATGCTTCAGTAGAATACCATAATACCAAGCCCGCAGGAAACGTGCTTCTGCTTTGAGCCGTGTCTTTAGACTTTCATCCAGCGGTGCCTCGGGCAAGTGCGCCAAGAACTGGTTCACCTTCCGTATATTGGAATAGCCTACCCTCCAAGGGGCATCATCTATTATAAGCGGGTTTACCGTTCCGGTAATAAACTGGATATCCGTCGTAATCGAGGACAAAATACGAGGTTCTGCTTCATCTGTGGCCGTCTGCAGGCCCCCACTCCGGATCCCACCAGCTCCGAAACGGCCAGGATCTTCCGAAAAACCGACTCCCGTGTAAATGTCCATCAGAAAGGACATGGTAAAAGTACTGTCGGAAAAAACGGTTTGCTCATCCAGGTTCGTCGTTTGGGTCTCATCCAAAAAGCTTTGTTGACAGGAGATCATTCCAATACACAAACAGCAAACACTAAGTAAGGGTAAGTAATTGTTCTTCATAGGGTTCATTGTTAACTAATTCGTTTTAGCAAATCTAAATATGTTTAATGAAAAAAACCAAACTAAAATAAAATAATTTTGATTATTACATTTTTTACAGAAAATAAAGACTTTATTTAAATCATTATAAAAACTATCTTTCCCAAATTTTATTATTTTCAAAAAACATTGACTTTTATAAACGGGGATAATCTTGGCTTTCCAAAGTGCTACTTCAAGTATTTCTATGATATAAATGTACTGGAATGGCATTTTTAAGGAACAACACCAAAAAAAGAGGAGATTTAACAGAATATTCGTATAAAAAAACGATTGGAAAAGTAAGTCAAAATGTATGTATAATTAAATAAAATAGCCTTTATAAGAAATTAAATTCTTAAAATAAGTGAAAAATATGTATAAAAATAGGATTAAAAAAAATATATTTTTATTAATGAAAATCAGTTTAATTGGTAATTCGTTTTAGCTTTTTAACATATTTCATCCAAAATCGAACAAAAATCCCTAGCTTTAATGGATATATCAGTTCCTTAAATTCCTCTTATCAAGGGAAGACCTTCAAATAACTCCCCCGATATGCCTTTCCATGTTCACGCACATATATTTTGGAACCCCGACACAATTTTGTTCCACCTCCCCAATATCGGCGTCTCTTTATATTGGTATGGATTCCTGTGGGCACTAGGGCTCATACTTAGTAGGCAAATAGGAAAGTTTATCTTTCTCCGTGATAAACGGTATATGGAAAGCCTGCCTACCTTGTTTTTCTATATCGTGATACCGGCTGTACTAGGTGCCAGACTTGGGCATTTTTTATTTTACGATCCAGCAATATTTTTATCCTCCCCCCTGAAAATCATCACCCCTCCCTTTTCGGGCATGGCCAGTCATGGAGGTGTAGCAGGGATCATAATAGGCGTTCTTGCCTTCTGCAGGATCCATCGCTGGAACTATCTTTGGGTAATGGACCGGTTGGCCATTGTAGCTTTAATCCCCGGGGTTACGATCCGGCTTGGTAATTTGGTCAATTCTGAAATTATCGGAAAGCCTGCTGACCTTCCCTGGTCATTTATCTTTGCTCAAGTTGATTTTATTCCCAGGCATCCGGCCCAACTTTACGAAGCTATTGCATATTCAACGCTCTTTTTTGTCTTTTTTTGGCTATGGAAAACCCAGTCCAAAAAACTTGGAAATGGTTTTTTTCTGGGAGGAATCTTGGCCACCTTATGGTCGGTAAGGTTCGCTATCGAATTTGTAAAGGAAAACCAAGTACCTTTTGAAGAGCAACTACCCCTTAATATGGGACAATTGTTGAGTATACCTTTCGCCTTGCTGGGGCTCTGGTTGATCCATTACTCCTTCCGGAAGGGACCCGATCCTTATCACTCCCTTATTCCTAGTCGGGCTCCTGCCAATTATCTGTCCTGAACGGCACCGCAGGAATGCCTTCTTTATTCTCCAAGTTCGTCACAGGGTAATTGGTAAACGCATAGCGCACAGCAACAGGACGCTTCACCTCCTTTGAACTGAGGAGGATCCGATTTCCTTTTATTACTGCTTTGGCGGGATAAAACACCTGGTCAGCTCCAGCAACTTGAAAAAATCTGGGCGGCATCCCATCATTGGTCTGCAAACCACTTTTTACGGATTCCGGTTCGAAACTTACCAGTGCTTTCCCTTTTTCAAATTTGACATCCCTAAACTGCGGGCCTTGATAGTCCACCTCTAATCTCCCATAATGTCGGTTTAAGGCGGTTCTTGCCAATCTCAGCCCGATGGGTTTCTTGTTTTTGGGATGGAGGTCCTTGGCCTCCCCTACATCCATGGTCACCACCATTTCTGTATTGGCCAATGCCGTTACTGCTTCCTGGGCTTCCCTGAAGAATGCATAATCTGCCAATTTCGGATCTTCCAAATCATAAAAGAACGGGGCCACCTGTACCAAATAAAATGGCAGTTCTCCCTGGGCAAAAGCGGCCCGCCAGCTTTTGATCATAGCTTGGGTCAGCAGCGTATAACTTTCCCGTTCGTGCCTGTTGGATTCTCCCTGATACCAACAAAATCCGGAAACCGATAAATTCTTGAACGGATGAACAATGGCATTGTAAAGCAGATATGGCCTTGTGACCTTTTCAAAACTAAATCCCCCATCGATTTTCTCTTTTGATCTATCGGATTGCAGGTACGGTTGTAAATACTCCTTGTCCAGCAAAGGATCGGCAGCTAAAACTCTCCTGGGAACATAGGCTTGCGCTGCAGAAGCACCAATACCCGTAAAAACCACCCCCACAGGTATGTTCAGGTCTTCATGCAATTTACTCCCAAAATAATAGGCCACAGCAGAAAACTTGCGGACAGAAGTGGAGTCACAGCTTTTCCACTCCCCATTTACATTATCTATGGGGACATTGCTAAAATTCAATCCAGCATAAAACAACCTCAAATTGGGATGGTTGGCCTTTTTGATTTCCTTCTCGGCATTGACCACCTCATCCATTCCAAATTGCATATTGGACTGTCCACTGCAAATCCAGACATCCCCGATCAATACATCTTCCAATTGAACGGTTGTTTCATTACTGTCGAGCCGTAGCCAGTGAGGGCTAAAATCCCCTCTTTTTGCCTTGGGTACGGGCAAAATCCCCATAAACCTACCGTATGGATCAGCAACAACTTCAACAGGACTGCTTGCCCAGTCTGCTGTAATCCGTACAATGGCACCTGGCTGGGCATTTCCCCAAACCTTGAACGGCTTGTTTTGTTGTACGACCATATGATTTCCCAATGGATCTGCAAAAGATAGGTCCTGCGCATAGGTAAACGCACTTATCAAACAGAAGACGGCAGTTTTAAAGACTATTTTGAAATAGCTATACATTGCGATAATAAATTTGCTCAATGAATTTTAATTATTTTGGACAGGACGGATTTCAACCTTCCTTTTAATAGGCCGATTCACCTTGTAGATCACGTCCGCCACGGTTTCCAGTTGTTCTTCATAGGTTTTCCGGATTTCTTCAAAGCGCATGGCTTCATAAGTCTCCATTTTGCTGCGGGCAAAACCATTTTCTTTGGAAATCTTCCTGGCCGCCTCTACCGCATGTTGATCATCCTCAAACAACATATCCAGGTCCTTGAATACGTTATATTGCACCCAATGATATTCCCGGATTTTGTTATCGATATTCCGGATGGTATTGGCTAAATTCATCACGGTCCATGCCTGTTTGTATTGGGGTGTGGTTTTGATTTCTGCCAAGTTGATCCCTTTCGCAAAAGCTGCCCCCTTCCATTTTCCAATCGACTCTCCGTCAATGAGCACCTCATAATTTTGATCAGCGGACAGGTTTCGGACCTGAAAAATTTCGCGGTTAAAGGTTTCCATAAAGGGCACTACCTCTAATGCCAAGGATTGCTTCTGCTCGTTTCCCCACATCTTGGAAACGGTATCTACCGGATATGGCAGCGACCTGGCCAGGTAGTCAAAACTGAGGCCTTCCCCATCTACTTTAAGGTTGGAAATCGTCGCATTTTCTTCTTTGATAACTGAGCTGCTCTTGTGATCGAGGTTAATTTCGGCCACTGGGGCTTCCAACCCCTGTGCCTTCAAAAAAAGATGGGCCATGACCAAATGTCCTCCGTTACCTGGATGGATTCTATCCGGACCGGTTATGGTAAATGCAGGGTCTTCTTTTTGCCCTTTCAGGTTAATTGCCTGCATTGGGTAGTACAAATCCACAAAATCCCAATCCTGCTTTGCTGCTTCTTCTTTCTGAAAAGCCACAATCCGTTCCATGGCCTTGCTTTTTCCGGAAAAATGGTTGTTTTCATTCTCCATGGTTTCATCATAGGGAGAAGAACTCATGATGATTTTCCTCAACTTGGGTGCTGCTTTTAGCTGGCCGACGATTTTTTGAAAATCCTGATAGGATTTCTCCACCCGCTCATCTGCGAATTCACCTGGGTTATCCCCATTGTATTCAAAATACCCGGTATCATTCATCCCAAAGGTGATCACGACGGCATCTGGATCCAATGCCAAGGCATCCGACTCCAGGCGATCATGGATCTGACCAGACACATCTCCACCAATCCCTACATTCCTGATCTCAACCCGTCGATCAGGAAAATGTGTCATATAATACAGCCAGATATAAGTTTCATAATACCCTGCTTCAGTAATGCTGTTTCCCACAAAGGCCACCTTATCCCCTTTTGAAAAAGGTTCAATGGTCTGGGACATGGCGGTCCCGGCGA
The DNA here is from genome assembly GCF_005281475.1 of Echinicola rosea. Classification (NCBI taxonomy): domain Bacteria; kingdom Pseudomonadati; phylum Bacteroidota; class Cytophagia; order Cytophagales; family Cyclobacteriaceae; genus Echinicola; species Echinicola rosea. The sequence goes on from NZ_CP040106.1 coordinate 5,548,537, forward strand.
CCAAAACAGCCGCTAACGTTAAGATAACTATTTTTTTCATGGTTTATTTTAGGTTGTAATTGGGTGCTGCTCCCATGACCAATTCCAGTTCCCCTCCTGCTTGGATATCACTAAAATCAATAAACGGGTGTTTCAATTGTTTGCCGTTCAGTTTAATTTTCTGAATGTATTTGTTGTCTGGGCTGTTATTAATGGCAGTTACCGTGAAAGTCCTGCCCTTGGCATACGTAGGGTCCAGCTGAAAACTGATCTGGTCAAACACCGGACTGGTGATATCCACCCTGGTGTCTCCGGGACATACCTGATACAGTCCGGCAGAAGCCAACACGTACCAAGCGGACATTTGTCCGACATCTTCATTCCCTACCAGGCCTTCCACACTGTTTTTGTAACCACGCTCACAAATCAGTCTGGTCCATTTCTGGGTCAACCAAGGTGCTCCCAGGTAATTGAAAAGGAAAGGCACGTGATGAACAGGTTCATTGGCGTGGTTATAATATTCGTTCCACATCAGGTTTTCAGGCGCCTTTTCAAAAAAATTGGTCAAATCCTCCCTAACTGCTGCTTCCCCCCCCATCAGGTTGATCATTCCTTCGATATCGTGCGGCACAAACCAGCCTTGCTGATAGGCATTGCTTTCAATGCTTCCATACCACTCCAGTAAGCGTCCTTCTGCGGGCCAAGCTTCAAAACTCCCATCCTCCTTTCTTGGCCGGAACCAGGCAACTGAGTCATCAAAGATGTTCTGGTAGCTTTTGGACCTGTCGAAAAAGGTCTTTGCTATACGTTTCTCTCCCATATCTTCCGCCATTACTGCAGTACACCATTCTGTATAGGCATATTCCAGGGTATGGGAAATACTTAAGCCCCCTGGGGTATATCCCCTTTTCCCATTGCCAAACCTTTCACCAGAATTGACCATGTACCGAAGCGCCCTTTCGGTATCAAAATCCCGAATTCCTTTACGGTAGGCATCCGAAATAACTGACACTGCCGGATTTCCGATCATGCAGCCGCTGTAAGCATTGAGCAGCTCCCAGCGTTCCAGGTATTCCTTTCCACTTTGTTCGGCCATGGTCACCAATGAATTGATCATATCGTTGACCAACACTGGATTGATGATGGTCTGCAAAGGAAACTGGCTGCGAAAAACGTCCCAACCACTGAAAATGGTCCGCTTGGTAAAGTCACTGGAACGATGTGCCTGGCCATCAGCTCCCATATAATTTCCATTTACATCCTCATACATCCGCGGATCTATCATGCTATGGTAAAGGGCTGTATAAAATACCGTTTTCTGTTCTTCAGTTCCTCCACGTATGGCCACCTTCGAAAGTGCGGTGTTCCAAAGTGCTTTTGCCTTATCCTTTGCCTTTTCAAAATCCCAGTCATTGATTTCTGCTTCAAGGTTGTTTTTGGCCCCTTCCATACTCACAAAGGAAATTCCCGTTTTCACCAGGATAGTTTCATCTTCCGTTGTTTCATATTCTGCAAAGAACCCCATATGTTTTCCCTGGGCTTCTTTCACCTTTCTTTCTACAACAGCTTCAGCTATTCGTTGCTGGTAACGCTCACTTTCTATCGCTTCCCTTTTCCTGCTCCAGTCCGATGGAATATCCGCTTTCCAAACCCCATACTCCTTAAATGGCTTGCTGAACTGGGCATGGAAATACACGGTATAATCGGAGCTCCCCTCACCATTTCCCCATCCCCCGCCTTCTGGCGGACATTTCATCCATCCACGGATGGTATGATCATCCACTACCTCCAACCGTTGTAAGGTAGAAGTGCCGCCGACCCTTCTGGCCAAATCAATCTGGATACGGGACTGTTTTTTTTCCGGAAAGGTAAATTTCAACATCCCGCTATGGGGGGCAGCCGTCATCTCGGCCTTTATATTGCTTTCGGTCAAATCAACCTTGTAATATCCCGCTTCCGCATGCTCACTGGACTTGACACAGGCAGAACGATATCCATCCTGCGGCCGGTCCATCGGGCCTGCTGCGGTCTGTAAATCACCTGTAGTGGGCATCACCAAAAAATTCCCAAGGTCACCATACCAGCCTACCCCGCTCATCTGTGTAAAGGCAAATCCTTCAATCGAAGTATGCTCATAACTGTAGCCCGAACCATTGTCCCCACCTGTAATGGTATTGGGACTTACCTGTACCAAGCCATATGGTGTAGTCGCCCCGGGAAAGGTTTTTCCAAGCCCATGATAGACCCCGGCAGCATCAGTACTGGTACTGGCCCCAATAAAAGGGTTTACATATTGCACTGGCTCAAGCGCTTCGGTTTTTTGCAAACTCATTTGGGCAAATGTCGGAATGCTGAGCACTAGCATGGCCATGCCCATTAGCTTTATTCTCAAGGTCATTATAGGTTTATTCAAAGTGGATTAATGATGGTAATCTTTTATTTTCAAGGTCCTCACCCCAAAACGGGGTATGGACAATCGGATCTTTCTCGGCGATTTGCCGGATACCTCGAGGACCTCTGCGTTCTCTCCATTGAGCGTTACGAATTCTGCGCGCTTAAAGCTCCCATCCACCAAGACCGTTGATTGTCCAGCAGTTCCTTCTGCGTTGAACAATCGCACCAGCAAATCCTTTCCTGCAAAATGGGCAGTGGTAATTTGCCAGCCTTCTTCTTCCAGCTCCAACAGGGATTGATGGGCCACATCTCCTGTTGAGGTGGTTGTTAGTTGGGCCTTAAGGGGCTCATCCCATCTGGCGTTTTCCATCCAGATCCCTGCTTCATCCCATTTTTCCCGATGGGGCACCAGGGCATATTTGACATGGGTAGGTCCCTCGATTTTATAATTCATGCCCCAAAGTGCCCTGCCTGAATATTGGATATTTAGGGCCAAAGGGTGGTCTTTGCCATGTGCATAACTGGTCGTATGATCAGAAAACAGGGCTACGCCAAGGTTTTCCGTTTCATCCATTACATCCACCCAGTTCAGGATAATATTGTTTTTTATGCTGTCCCACCGGGTAAAAAAGGTAGATTCCAATTCACTTCTTGTCACATCAAATGGCGCATTTTTAAATACCTTCTGCTGATCCAAGGCCAATGGAAAATGCACCAAAAGCTTATAGGCATCATTGTAAAAAGCTTTTTTGGGATCTACGGCTTTATAATTTTCCATCTGGGAATATTCCCCTATTCCTGGGCTCCCCTGCCAGTCTATGGTCACTTCAAAATCTATCTTTCTCTCTCCCTGATAAAAACTTATCAACTGTTCAAAAGGATGCTTTCCTATATGCCCCTTGACAGAAACAGCGGTCATCAAGGGCCCGTTCACTACGATTTCCACCTTGGCAGGGCTTTCAGTGCTTGAAAGAAACTTGCCCAAATCATAAAAATAACCTCTCAGCTCATTGAAAGCCCTATCATCCCCCTTGTCCACCAACTCTTTACCTCTCAGCTTTTTTGCTTTTAAACTCTCGATAACTCCTCCTTTGGCCGGATTGATGATTACTTCATAATAATCTGTATCGACCTGCACTTTTCCATCTGGCATCTTTAGGGCCCTGGTTTCATTTCCCTTTGGTACATTGGCCTGTTCCAGGCGAAAACTGCTCAAGCCCAATGGCCCCGCCTTTGCCCTAAACAACAATTGCTGCCGTCCATCTATATAGGCCAATTGACTTGGTATTTGCTGGCCCTTTATATCCATTACCTTCCAATTTCCTTGCTTTAAGCCTTCGGCATCCACTTTGATCAGTTCTTCCCTTGCGGTCCCTTGGCCGTTGAAGACATTTATGGATAAAGGGGCTTCTATTTCAGTGGCTTTCCCACCCAGGATACCATCTATGGCCTCCGCACTGATCTCATTGGCAATGCCGGTCCAATCCACCACTTTATCGGCCCATGTTTTATTACCTTCCACCCTGTTATAGGGGACTATCCAACAATCATGGTGCTGGGCAAGGGCAAGGTTTCTCCATCCCTCGTCAAACTTTTCCGCAGACCATGTTCCGCCAGAATAGGCCTTGGCATAAGCCGCCATTTTTTCCGCCAAGGTAATATTGTTCTCTGCCACCCTTACATTTTGGGCCAACTGCTGCATCACTTGGGAGCCCCAAACCAGGCTGACCAGAACATCTTCTTGGCTAAAGTCCCAAACATCTTCAGCCTCGGATATTGCAATATTTTCAAAGTAATTGGTCCAAGTAACATAATGGGAGGGCTGATAAAGGGGCTTATCAGCTCCCAGCCAGGGACCGCCCTTCCAAGCTGCATCCTGCAGGCACATTCCTACCGGATGTGGGATACCCTGCTCCAAAGCAGCTTGTATATAGGACTCCCCATTGCCCCATGCCCTGGTCTGCCACGTGGAATTGGGCTCTAAAGCTTCGCTCTCATACCTGGGCACGGTTTTGATAAAAGAGCCATCAGGTCCTTGCCAATTGACCAGTTCCCCTCCATGTGCGCGGGTATAGCCGCCCCAACAAGTGTTTGGATTTTTCAGCACGGCATATTTAAACCCAAAGGACTTTAGAATCTGTGGCAAAGCGCTCGTAAAGCAGGGCTCTTCCGAAGAATAAGTAGTGTAGGACATTTCAGGAAAATGTTTCCGCATATGGCGGATACCAAGGTCGAATTGTCTTATAATGGACTCTCCGGAAATATTAAAGAGGTAAGCCTGCCCATAAGACGGGTTGACAATATCTATTCTTTCGGCAAATCCTGGCTTTACCATGGCATTTTGGAAAGCCTTATAAGCTTTGGGGTCATAAACTTTTACCGAATCCCATGTTTCCGGTTCAATTTCTAGATTGATCTTCCAATTGGGATGTTGCGAAAGTTGGTCGACCATAAACTGGGTTTGCCACCTTGGATAATGACCGTATACCCCTCCATGGTATCCGTCCACAAAATAGGCGTCTTGGGCTTTGGTAACGTTAGTGGTGACAATTAAAACCGTAAAAACGCTGATTACTGCACTATGGATTATTCTTGGTTTCATTGGGTAAATTATTAATTCAATCCCTCCTTTACATCTTATATATGATGTGCACAGGATGAATAGCTATAACATATTCTATTTTTGCTTGAAAAGTAATAAAATAAAAATCAATTTGCTAAATCGATTAACTAATTTTTGTCAAAGAATATAAAAGTACAGTTTAAATATTAGGCCTACAGGGCATTCTATGAAATACATACGGGTCAATAATATTGTTTACATAAAATGAAAAGTTCAATTTTTCCAAACCTTGCCAACAAGTAAACCTACCGGTCACATAATTGATCTTAAATAGTTTATTCCATGCTAGTGGTTTTAATAGCAGGAAATAAAATCTTATTGATTTAGGATCTTTATCGATTTTTGAAATATATCCTAGAAGGCACTCCAATCCCGGACCAACCAATACTAGGTGGGGGTAAAAGTAAAGTTTAACGTTTTAGCTATGAGTATTTATTTTCGTCCGAAAACGTATAAACTCTTTTCAATCATGTACCTAAGGACGACTCGAATAGGAGGAAACAAATACCGTTAGGACTTCCTTAATGTTTAAACATTTCCTGTTGGCGTCATGCCTTTTACATTGTTCCACCCCACTCTCCTTTTCCCATGGACTAAAAATAAAATGATAACAATTTGGCCAAAAGCCCCTTCTGTCGAAATTATACGTATTGATAGTTATTGCTAGATACGAATTTATCTTACATATTTTAATAGATTTTGAATCTTAAGATACTCCCTAATATATTTGAAAGGAAAGGGTAAAACTGTTAACCCCTCATGTTTAACAAAGTCAACATTCATCGTTTCAATTAACTCGTCAAAAAGAATGGGGGCATTTTCAATTGGAACAGCCCTTCTTATATTACAATAGTTTTTAAACGATGCTTTGATACCCTTACTTTTATCGCCAACAAAGTATTCCACACCTTCACCATTTGTTCTGTACACAATGTCAATATTGGAATTGAATAGCTCGTATTTTTTTTTCTTACCACGAAGGAAATTCCTTAAAATAATACCCTTCTCCTCAAATAGAAGTTCATTAAGGAGTTCTTTCGCAAGATTCGGTTTTTTAAACTTCAACCCCAACGCATTCTTGCGATTTATGACATTCGTAGGTAAAATGTTCAATTGATTGATAATGTCATCATGAACTTCGGAAGATTCAGATTTTTTCCATCGGCTAATTATACTTATCAATTCATCCTTATCCAATTCAAAATCTTCCGTTTCTTTTTCCAAAGCATTGCCAACCTTTTTGAAAGCTGGTAATGCCCTAAGATTTGTTGTGCCTATCAAATTAATGAAACCGTCTTTTGTCTTTATTAAACCTTCAGGTTTGAAGTTTCCTTTTGAATAGAGTGGTTCGAAGTACTTCTTGAATTGATCGTATTTTGAAGAAGAAAATAGGTCACTTAAGTCCAATACCTCAAATTCTAAATTCCCATTTGGACAAATTTTAAGAAAACCTATCCGGTCAACATCCTTTGTATCATCTTTCCATGCAAACATCCAATCCTTCTTGTACTGATTTGATCCCCAATCTGTAACCGTAATATTGTTGTTTAGAACATCATCTTTGATTACGATTTCTTTAAGTATGTTTTTTACTGCTGCTAAAGCTGTTTTGTTCTGTTTTTCAAGTTTCTTCCTAGTAGAACTCTCACATGCACTTATTTCCTTATTTAGGTAAAATTCGAATTTATTTGAAAAGTCCTCAAAAGTAATGTGGTGGACAGCTATTCTTTTTGAAAATAATTTACCTGCTTCCAAGTATTGATCAACGTCACCTTCCTGATTCTCCTTGTTATTAATTAGTCTTATGCAAAAATCACCTTCTCTTGGTTTGGTATTTATTCTTATTGAAATCTCTAGCTGTTCTTTTAGGAATTCACTGAATCTCTTGCTGAAATTAACAGAATCATTATTTGAAATATTATCAATTAAAATGGTCTTTTTCTCTTGAAATAACTGATTTAGCCTTTCTTCCTTAAATTCTGAATTAGCCTGCTTAAACCCGGACCATTGAGCATTGTCCCAAGACTCAAATTGAATATCAATATAGTTTTTTAAATCAGTTTCTATTTTTGATAATAAGTGATACCATGCTCCTGCCTTTGAACGCAGAAATTTATCCCAAGAGCTGAAATCAATTAAAGGAATAACTGTTTTTTTTGCTCCCTTTACCTGTCTCATGATGAAAATATCTTCATCATTTTGTTTTTCATTCGGGAGTTTCCTCTTTAAGGTATAATTGGAACTGTTAAAATAATATCGGGGTAATTCATGAAAACGTTTCTCCGTAATAGTCATCCATTTCCTGTTGGATATTGAGGTAAAGGTTACCACGGATTCTTGTAGGGTAAAGTCTTTTGTTACCTTAAACTGTATTGTTGGTATTTGCCAAATTGTTTTACCTTTTTTCTTGAACCAACTTGGGTGAGAGTAATAGAACTTTCCTGAGAGGTTGTTAAAGCTAAAGAACTTAGACTTGTTGCTTGAAAGGCTATTGATTAGCAGTTGGGCCAGGTAATGTGGTTCTATACTTTCAGGGGAAATAACCTCGGCACTTAAAGAATCATGCCTACTGACAATTTGCTCAACAATGATAACAGCCTCATCCTCACTAACGCTTAACATAGTATAAAACGATGGTTCATTTTCGTGAACAATTGATTTAACTACAGGTTGTTTTACCAAAGCATCTAAGTATAGAGCATTCCAGTATTTTTTCTCACTCGATTTTATTCTAATGAAACTAAATGATCCATTGATTTCATCAAAATGAAAATTGACCTTAATCTTATTTGTAGCTACTCTATGCATTGATTGTTTTGTTAATAAAGTAAAACGCCTCAGAAATAGGATTACTAGATTCCAAATCAAATATTGCTGGTATTTCTATGATTTTATCATGGAAAGACTGCCTGAAAACTGGTTTTTTATTTGAAGCTATATTTATAATGAGTACTTTTTTGGCTCCAGTCCTATGCATTTTTTTACCTATATGATTTAAAATTTCATCTCGATCATTCCTTTCAAAAGCATCATTCCAAAGCTTAAAATCTATATAAATATCATTTAATGCTTTTGCATCAAATTGTTCTAATTCATCACCAGCTAGCCTTTCCAAGTTTGCATTTGGACAATACCGTCTTATCAGATGCCAGCCAATAACTTCGCCCAATGCCCCTTTGTAAATATTATTGTATAGAACAGGAGTCATAATATATTTGCCTATTCTAAAATCAGTAGCAAATCCTTCTTTTACAAAAAGCTCCTTTATTTCCTTATTTCTCATAAATGATGGTAGATTACAATTGGCAGGAGAGATACTAGCCGTTTCAGTATTTGTAAATTCAATCTTTACATTTTTGTAATCTTGTTTTTGGGTATAATTTATATGCTTACGATCGGTAGGCAGTTCTACGTAATAATCTTTAAGATTTACATGAACCGCATCATTTTCATCAAAGGTTGGATAGGATAATACTAAACGACGAAGTTTATTCCAGTTCGCATTTCGTTGTTCGTTAAATATGTATCTTATTTGTTGATGAATAAAATTATAAGCTCTCTGGTTGTTATATTCTCCTATTCCTTTTAACTCTGAGGTATTGTCAGCTTCTAAAGAGCCATTACTTGCTTTTTTTACTAATTCCTCAAACTCCCTTGTTAGAAGCTTATTGGATAGATCACTTTGTTGCAGATAAGGAATATTTTCAGCACTACTGAAAATATGAATATAAGGATTCTTTTGATTACAACGCGCCATCCTTCCAATTGCCTGATTTAAAATTCGTGTGGCATTGTTTGATATATCAGAAAGGCTATAAAGGTTATTCTCTGATTTATCATAAAAAGGATGTGCTATGTATTCAGCGCCAGATAATTTTGTAAATCCTTTTTTTATTTCATGCTTTAATTGATCATTACTTACCTGACCTTTTTGGGCGAGTGATTCCAATTGAAATATGCGTTCAACTATATGGGTCTCTTTAACTTTTCTACTGTTTACATTAACAATTAGGTGGGTTGGTTTGTCTATATAAATGGCATCAAAGTCTTTTTCGTTTTCTTTATTATCAAAATCATTGATTTTCACAAGTTTTGAATCCTCAGGAGCCATATATTGAAGGTTTTGGCCAGCTCCCACCGTTCTGTATGTTGAAATAACAAAAAGTTTAAATCCGTGGCTTAAGGTAGATTGGATATAAGCTTTCTTGTAATCAAAATCAGAACTATCAACTACATAGATGGAATTTGCAGGATTACCTGATTTGTAATCCTCTTTATTACCAAATAGGTCTATGATATTTTGTGCATATTTTTCAAAAAGGTCAATCCTAAAATCTGTTTTTTTATTGTCAGGAAGGGCCATTCCCAAAGCCAAAAAGGATTTAATATTTTTATTCAAAACAAACTCTTTAAATACTTTGAAGTACCGAACATATCTGTCAATCACATGATCCTTGGGACTGCCTTTTTGAATTTCGCACAAATAATAGTCTGCCAATTCATTTTCCTGACCAAAAATTTTCAATAACTCAGTTTTATGATTTTTGACATCAATGAAATCAACATTAATCTGCACCTGAGAGTAACCTTTTGTATTAGTCCTGTATTCTTTTTCAATATCTATCAACTCGGAATTTTCCATTTCTCGATAACCTTCACCTAATCGCTTTCTAAGGAAATTGAGGTCGTAATTCCCCACTACAGTTTGGCAATCCGCTGTAGCCGATATGGCAATTATATTTGCTTTTCTGGCAACATTCAACAGGAATTTTTCAGGTGTATTTTCGTACTGGTACTGATAAATTTTAGACTTTAAATCGTGGTCATCACTATCAAAAAAATCATAGTACCTAAAACCATTCATATAAAAATTTAAATCTACTATATCATCTTGTTTATTGGCTTTTATGAAATTCCCCTCATTACTAAGTATGGAGTCAATAAGGTACTTCCTCCAATCATCAGGTAAGTTAAATAAGTCCAATGTTGTATGAAGTGCACTTTCTATTGGAAATTCATCCTTGTTAGAACTATATTGTTTCTTTAGCTCTTGATAATTAGAGGCTATATAGAAAATTCCCTTTCGAAAATATTGAAGGAAACCTTTCAATTGATTAATTAATCCCAAGACATTCCCATTTTGACCGATAGATTCTTTTTGAAAGTGAATTTCATTAATTAATCTTTCTTCAGAAAAAGTAAGTCTCACAAAATTTTTTCCTTCGCTTAAGATCGTATGAAATTCATCATCTTGGAATAGGAAGCTCCTAACTCTATCTGGGTTAACCGTTTTAAATGGAACAGTGATATTATACTGCTCATTGATTTGGTTCACTTTATGGGAGAAAGAATCAAAAATATCAGCTATTTTGGGTACACTTATATTTTTATCCCTTAACGCAATTCTTTCATTTGATTCCTGAACTATATCCTGTGGTACCTGTAAGGTGGACAAACTTGAATATAAATGTGTAAAGAGCCCTAATAAATCTACTTTTTTAGAATATCCATTTTCAATAATCTGATTAAGTACATGCGATTTGGTAGCATCAAATTCATCAATGAATATTATAGCGTCTTCTGTAATTTTATCTTCCCAGAAATAATACGATGGCCTCACAAGTGTGGTGTTCTTTAAAAAGAATTTATCCACACTTAAGAAAAATATTCGTTTTTTGGAGGATAAAATAGCAGGATAAAGCTCAACTAACCAAGGATGATTTTTTTGTATGTAAATGATTTTTATTGATTCTGTTAAATCTTTTTTATTGGCTTTTTTCAACTCATCATCTAACCAATCTGTAATGCCCCTGCGAAATTTTGGCTCATGAGTTTTACGAATATCGTCCTTGGCTTTTTCAATTAATTGTTTTGTAAAAGCATCTTTGGTTTTTTGCTCATCAAATCCTTGAACTAAGGAAACACAATTGTGTAAAGCCTTATATTCAGGCATGTCAGTAATAAATTTAGGACAGTTGGTTTTTAAAAGAGTCCCTATAATTGTATCTGCATTTGAATCCAGAGCAATAAAATGTTTCCCAAAATCCGTCTTTTTACCACACTGCCTAAACTTATTTTTCAGCTCCTGAACGGGTAAGTTTTTCTTGAGATTGGTAATAAAGAAAATCTTACGGTTTTCCTTATATTTTTTTAAAATGTACTCTAAAACATGATAGGTTTTACCAATTCCTGTAGGTAACGGAAAAATGAAAAGCCCATTTTTATATTCGCAATATTTGTTCAGTATTTTCTGCATTATTTATTTGAATTTCCATTTAAAGAAATATAATCTGGATGTGAAAATGTTAAATCAGTTGATTTCCGATTATTAACCACAAAACGGTCATTAAATTTTGAAGACATATTTGTAAATGATCTGACCTATTTTGAGTATAAAATGATTTTTTGGTAAAGTAATAAACTTTTATATCACAGTATAAAATTTGACAGAAATTGTCGCAAAAGTGTAATAACTCATTTTCATTTAGCAGACCTAGCCAATTCTATAAAATAGATATCATACTCATTTTGAAATAATGAATAAAAAAAGGCCCTAAAGCCCTCCCATATCAGCAAATGAATAGTACCCTTCTGCGGTCAATATGATATGGTCCATAACCGGCAAATCCAACAATTTACCAGCCTTGACCATTTTCTCGGTAAGGCGGTTGTCCTGGTCACTGGGGCGAAGGGTTCCGGAAGGATGGTTGTGGGCAAGGATGATTCCCGATGCCGACGCCTTCATGGCCGCTGCAAAGATCACTTTCAGGTCCACCACGGTACCGCAGGTTCCACCGGACGAGGCGTTGACAATGCCCAGCACACGGTTTGCCCTGTTGAGCAATATCACCTTGAACTCTTCGATGAATTCCAATTTGGATTCGTCCCAATTGGCCCTGAGCACTTTGGCTGCACTTTGGGAGGAAACAATCTGCGGCTTATCTGACATCTTGGAATTGGGGCGGTAGCTTAAGGTAATTTCGGCTACTTGGCTGAGAACGGTGTTGTTGTTGCTTTCCATAACATTTCATGTTTAAGGTTAGAAATTAATTATGGAAGCCCTACAGCTAGAGGGCAAACAAGGCCAAGTGGCAACGGAATAAAGGAGGGCACGGCGGGAAGTCCTGTGTTTATGCCGTAAGCTCATGGCCGCCCCTGCAGCCCGAAAGCTAACTTTGTGGAGTGATTAAGGATAATAAGAATAAGCGCAACCTTCATTCTAATTTTGGTATGATAATTAATCAAGATGAAATTATGGGTTATTTTTTCTGTAAGGGCCTCATCACTCATTTATCTTTTATCAGAACTAAAACCATCATTAATGTAACTCATATACATTTTAAACAACTACAAAAACAAAGGAGAGATTAATTACTAAATTTAATGAACCTAGTATTCCTTCCATTTATAAGTTTATCGTCATGAAAAAATCCATTTTCGCTTTTTTTATTGTACTTTTTCTCATTTTCGGATGTACCCAAGAAACGATTGACCATCCACTACTAGGTACCGCCTCATTCTCAAAAATTGTATTTGATGACCTAACAAATTATTCGCCCAATAGTAAGGTTGCTTCAAATTCCGAATGGAAACATATTTTTAAGGAATCAGCCATATTGGTTATCACCAATAAGGCTACCGGACAAGTATACAATTTAGAATATAATCCGAATGATTTTACCAAAGCCTACCAAATCCAATTGCCGTTAGGTACATACAGTTTCAAATCTGAAGTTATGGGAGGAGATTTTGAGACTTATTTACCATTTAATATTTCTGGCGAGTTTAATTTGGATGGAACCAACGTGGACATCACCTTACATGGAACGACCGAGTATGGACTTGTAACCGTCAAAAATGAATTCGTACAGCGTGCATTCCTGAACAATAAGGATGAACTAATTCCATGTGACCAAGGGGAGTTACTATATTTGTACGTTAAGGAGGGACTGGCCCCTACTTTGACCATTTACGAAAATTTCCATGGGCAATCTTTAATTAAGCAGCTCTCCATTTCGTCCTATAATCATTATCATTTTTATTTAAAGGTTTTTGAGAATCAAGGAACCGTGAACTTTATCGAGTTGGCCATTGGCCCATTTGAGTACCATGAGGATTATTTTGAAATTGGCAGAGATGGAGAAATCACCAAAGTGACCGATGCCGGAGGCAATGAATACAGGGTTGTGAAAATCGGTGAACAGTATTGGATGGCAGAGGATCTAAAATCACAAGTCTTTTGTAATGGGGATTCGCTACAATTATTCTCCGAAAATACCTTTACAAGAGATTTAAGTTTTTCAAAAGATACCTTTGGTGTTGCACATGAGGGTGTACCTGTTAGTTTATACAGTGATGCAGTAGCTACCGACCCTAGAAACATTTGCCCATGTGGATGGCATATAAGTACAGATGATGAATGGAAAGAATTGGAAAGGATTATTGGGATGCCTGAGGAAGAAGTGGATTTGGAGACTTACAATAGAGGCTCTCAGCTAAATTTATCAGGAAAGCTAAAAAAAATCTCCAACGATGAAAGCTCTTATCCAGATGTAGAGTGGCTTTGGTTTGACAATGAATATGCAACCGATGAATATGGTTTTTCCAGTCTTCCAAGAGGCAGGATGCTTGACTATGGTGATGAAATTACTTCTACTTTTGTACTCGAGATAGTTGCTGAACAACATTCTGTTCGATACGCATCGTTTAACAATGAAGATCCTGAAAACATTAAATTATTTACAAGGACACTTTCTCTATTTTGGACGGGAATAGGAAGAAGAAATAGTGCAGGCCAACAAATAACCATACGTTGCGTTAAGAATTGAATTTTGAGATCTTCTTACCTTTAGACCGGTTGTTTTTTCGAAGTAGTATTATTGTTTTTCCAGGTCATATTTGTATTGTCCCACACCATTATTGTTAGAAGATATCAATAGCTTTTTCCCATCAAATGTATAGTCATAAACACCGCTTAGTATTAAGCCCCAATCAAAGTCAGCTGTCCAAGGATTTTCATCATTAAAAGTAATTTTATTATTATCGGCAGAGAATGTTCCCGAACCTCCGGCAGGAATTCTATCCGAATTACCTGAACAGGAAAACCTCCCATCCTTCAATTCCAATGTCGTCCGACCAGTTTGTGTCCCCGAGCTATAGGTAACGGTAAATGTCCCTTTGTATATTCCGTCTTTGACCTCTATACCATCCACTTGGCAGCCCCATAGAAGGGCCCCTATGGAAATAATTGCGAATATTATAATCCTTGATCGCATAATTCTATTTTTCCAGAAAACAATGCCCATTTAAATCACCTATTCATCATCCAATTAGCCATTAATCCTAAACCAAAACGAGCCCCTCTTTTAAATGTTTCGTTTTTGGCATTAAGAACTGTATATTTCAATATTTCTTTTTTATTGGGGCAAGCAGTATATAAAAAATCCAAGCAAACCAAGAAACGAAAACTACTGCCAATATCCATGCTAGTTTTTCACTTCCCGTTGTCTTACTGGAACTGATAATTATTAGAAGCGGTAACAACCAAATAAATGCTATCACTCCCAACAATAGGAGAACGCTTAATTCCGAACCTTCCATTTGTCAATTTTTATTGGGATATATTATTTTAAATATTCTGCGAATTCCTGCCATATTAAAGGCCAGGGGATGCGATAGTTGCGGTGCAGCAACTGTGTACCCAAATAGAACAGCAGTATTATTCCGTAAAAAACAGTTATCCCCAAATCAAATATAGTAATTTTCACCAATTTGAAAAACTAAGGTTATAGAAAAAGAAAAGCACCTCCAATCCACTTGAAGGTGCTTTTCATTAATTATATGTACTAAATCCTTACATCCTCGCCCCTTTCCCCTTCTTGGGTTCCTTGGGGCTGTTCTTCACTCCTGCGGCCTGTTGCTTTTTTTCCTGCCGGACCTGCTTTGCCTCCTTTCCCCTGTCCTTGCCCAGGATCAGGTCATTGGTCTTGACCATTTTCATTTCCGCATCATGGACGTTGACCGACTTGAACTTGGGGTTGGCCGATACGTACATGATTTCCTCCTTGCCGCCCTTTTCCATGGTCACCGGATAGACATTGCCCTTTTCAAAGGCCTTGACCATCCATTCGGTCTTGGTCGGATCCTGCAGTTCCTTGATCGGCAGTTTTGACAGGGCCTCCTTGCTGTCAAAGCCATAGTTCTCATGGTAGGACTCGATCCTGAAATTGTTGTTCTTGTCCTTTTCCGAAAAGTCCAGCTGCATCCATGCCTGGTAGGGCTCGTTTTCCTGGTTGAGCATGCCCTTTTTCACTGCCCTGCCTTCCAACAGGTTAAAGGCCTCCTTGGCCGTCACCGACTGGTTGTTGTAGAAAGTGTGCTGCTTGGGCGCAATTTCAGGGTTGGGATTGTGCAGGCTCGCATCGTACTTGTTGAGAAAGTACCGCTCCGAGGTATTGGACTTTCTGAAGTGAAGGGAAAAGTCCATTTTCCTGCCCTCTATTTCCATTTGGTGTGGCAATTGGAAGGCTTCGTTGCCTGCCTTGATCTGCTTTTCCAGTGCAGCGTTCAGGTCGGTATCAAAACCGGTGTACTTTAGTTTTTCCTTGAGGTATTCCAAATTTTCCTGGTCCATCATTTAGTTGTTTTCAGGTTGAACATCGGTCAGGTTCCTTGTTTTCAGGATGTCCCTGCCCCTGACCTTTAGGCGAAGGTTCCTGTCCCCGTTTTTTTCATTGAGCTGTATGACCAACTGTTTTTTGTCCGAAAGGGTAAATTGTGGAAAGGCCGCTACCAGGACATTGCTCCGGTGACCAGCAATCCCTTTCCCGTCCTGCCATTCGAGCAGGAGCGGGTCAAGGAATCCTTCGCGCAGCGAGGCATGTTTGGCCTGCTTCTTATCGGTGATGGTAAAAAGAAGGCCTTCCACGCTATAGGGCAACCTGGAGCGGTTGTCCACACGGAACCTAAAGAAGAGCAATCCCTCCTTTTGGTAAATGCCTTCCAGCCTGAATTTCATCCGGTAATCCCTGGACGTCCTTCGAAGGAACGCTTCTTCTTCCATCACGGCACCTCCTGCCCTTTCCAGCTCATCAGCCGCCAGCCTGCTGGCGGCAAGCCGTACATTTTTCCAAAACCCCAGTTCCTGACGGGCAATATTAATGGAAGACCGTGCCAGTGATTCACCATAGCTGATCCTGAAATGGTACAGCCGGGCATCGGCGGTGACCACATGGAGGTTGGTGGGGGAAAAAGAGCGTTTTCCGGCCTTTAACAGTAACAGGTTGGGTGCTTTTTCCTCTACTTTGGCCATGACACTGCCATGTCCCCTATCTACGCTCACCACCTTCCCGGGAAAGACCAGTGCGGTGGTATGGTCCCAGCCAACATTGACCGGATAGGCCGGCAACACCGCATCTTTGGTTATGGGCCGTATTTCCAGTTGTTGCTGTGCGGACAGCGATCCTGTATGGAGTGAAAAAAGGACCGCAAAAATTATCATGGTATTTTTCATTTGATTATGCATTTTCGGTGTTGACCAATAAAATGGGATGTCCGGCCTTCAGTGTTATTTTGATGGCCTTCTTCTTTTTCCTGAAAAGCCCCTTTGCCGCGGACACACCTGCCGAGGCAATTTGTGTTTCCAGGGTCATGCCCGAGGACATGTTGGGCAATCCGGTCACCAGGGCATCACCGGCACCCTGCTGGAGTTCTTTCCCTAGGTTTCCACTGATGGGAATGCCCGCCATGGCATCCTGGTCATAGGCTTCCAGTGACACGGGCAATATATGGTTGCCCGACCGCAGGGAGCTGACCACCAATTTTACGCGGTCCCCGTCCAGGGAGGCCCTGCCATAAACAATACTTCCCGAGGGGTATTCCATCCCGTTTACCCGCACCTTTTCCAATAGTTTCAGTTTGATCCTCCCTTCCCTTTCCAGGACGGTCTCCTCTGCAATTTCTGCTGCAATGGCGGGCTCCACCACATGTACCACCGGGCTGTGCCCTTCCAGTCCGTAGAAGGCATTCTGTTCCTGGCCGCGGGTTTCCTTAGGATCACTTTCCTTCTTTTCAGAAAGCCATTTTGTTTCCTTCTCGACGGTAAATCGTGCTTTTTCCAACTGCTTTTCGCGTAGGCGCTCCCTTACCCGTTCAGGATGCTGGACATCCAGGATCTTTTCGAGCATGCCTTCCAGTTGCTGAATTTCGGGATCGGGACCGTTGGGCTGCATACGGTCCATCAGCCCTTCCAACTGGGCGATATCCCTTTCAAGGCCGCTGGGGATTTCTTTTTTGACCGGTGCTGGCCTATGTGGCGAGCTTTCAGGTGGTAAACCTTCCCTTGGACGCACCAACTGCCGATCGAGCTGTTCCAGTTTTTCCATCAGCTCTGTCGCGCGGTGGTCTAGGCTTCCCTTTTTGGAGAGCGGCAGGAGTTCGCCGGACTTGCCTGCCGTTGGCTGTTCCCGTTCCCTTAAATAGGGATCCATCCGTGCCATTTCCCGTTTACGCTGGTCTGCCCTGGCCTTCTTTTGGTAGAGCTCCATTTTGCCCAGTTCCCGTGTTTCCAGCTGGGGCCCGGGAAGGTCGGCCCGCAAGCCGATGGGCAATCGTTCAGCATCGTCTTTATTTCGCAATCCCTGCCCTGCCCAGGCAAATGCGAGGGCAAGGGGAAGGACGAACAATGGAAGGACCAGCAGTAGGGTCCGTTGTCTGGTGTTTGGTCTTTTCATGGTTTTTCTTTGTTTGATTGGTGAAGAGTTGTATCCATTACAGGCCTATATTCCCCCAGTGGAATATCAGGTGTGGCAGAAACGACTGCCACGTTCCCTCCGGCGGTCAGTTGTAGGACAATGGTCCCTGCCCAAAGGGCGAGTAAAAGGCCATATAGCAGGATGCGCTTCTGGTTGGAGAGCCGTCGGTCCATTTTGTCCAGGCCAAGGGCAAGCGATGTGGGTACATCCCTTATCATTTCCAACACCTGTGGTGTTTTCACTTTTGTGCCAAGGGCAATGGGGCATTGTTTCATCTTTTTTCGATTTTGAGGTCCTTGTTTTCCAGTGTTTCCCACTTCTCGATCAGCAGACCGTGCGGGTTGTTGCGGGACCGGGCCATTTCCCGGAGCACACCGGTGGTGACCAGCCTTCTGGTCAGCTTGGAAGTGGGCCTGGTGATGACCTGGGATCCATAGTACCGGAAGCGATAGGGGCTTTGCCCCATGTCCAGGGCTATGCTGTCCGTTTGGATTTCCTGGCTGATGTTGCCGGTCACCAGCCTGTCGTAATAGCCCTGCTCCCGCAGCACCTGGTAGGCGTCCCGGACTGACCCGTCGCCAAGGTACATGGCCTCGGCGAGCCTTTGTTCGATAAGGTCATCATCCGGGGAAAGCCCAAAGAAGCGGTCATGGAAACGGATGACATGCTCCCTTGCTTCCACCTTCAGGTTGTCCCTCCTTCCATCGGCAAAAGCTTCCATTACCTTCCCGTCCAAAAGGATGTACACCCGCTCTGCGGCCTGCTGCTGGAAGCGGTAGGAAAGCAATATTGACCCAAGGGCCAGCAGTACTGCCCCGATGGACAGCACCAGGCTGAAGCGTTTCACATGCCCGAAGGCCGTTTCGATATTGGTCAGGTGTTCGAACATATCAGGTAAGGGTTTTGGCTGCCGCAACGGGTGCAGAGGTCACCATGCTGCTGGTCTTGTGGAGCAGCGTGTCCCTGCCAGCCGCATGGACGATGTAGTTGGCCACCGAGGGGACGGTAAAGTAGCCGATGATGGCAATGACCAGAAAGATCAGGTAGGCCGTATCGGTGGAAGAAAAGAAGGTCTTGCCAGCATTCTCCACCTGGCCGATATCGATCAGGATCATGTTCTCCTGGATCTTCCCGATAATGGCCCCGAAGATATTGGCCACCGGAAGCCACATGTACACGTTGATATAGCGGGCTATCCAGGAGCGGAGGCTATGGGCAAAACCGTCGAATACGGAGATGCCCATCACGATCGGCCCCAATATGGAGAGCACGATCAAATAGAACACCCTGATGGTGTTGATGCACAGGGCTGCGGCCTGGTAGAGCACTTCAAGGACTTCGCTCATCCATTTTTTTATGGAGTTGGAGAAGTTGAAGGAGGCCTTTTCCATGGCAAACTTGATGTCGTTGCCCAGCCCGTCCCAAAAACCCTCTTCACTGCCCTCGGGATGGGTGTATTCATACCAGCTATCCCGGTCACCACTGCCGCTTTCCCCCACGTACATTTCCCAGTATTCGGTGGACTCCAATGCCCGTTGTTTCTCGGCAAGGAGCCTTTCGATGGCCGCATTGGATCCTTCCACCATTTTTCCGGTGGCCCCTGCCAGTGGGGAAAGTACTGCGTTCATCAAATGGAGCACGGAAGGGAAGAGCATGATGGCCATGCCCAGGGCAAAGGGGCGCAACAGCGGATAGAAGTCCACCGCCTCTGCCCGTGCGATATGTCCCCATACCCTGCTTCCGATATAAAATATTGCCGCAAACCCCGCAAGTGCCCTGCCCGCCCCGATCAGCTCGGATGCCAGCGGTACCATGTCCACATAGAGGCGGTCCAACACTTGATGGAGTCCCCCTGCCCCTCCGCTCACGCCTTGGGCATGTGTCCCTAGGGCAAGGAACACGAGCAATAATGTAGCTATTCCCCTTTTCATGGCTGTAGGGATTTGATGGTTCCAAGATTTGCAGAAGCCTGTTTCCGCTGGCGGTTCAGTACCGCCGCTTCATTATTAAAGATGCGCACAAATACATAGCGGTCCTTTATTTCATCAAAGATCCGGTCGATGGCCGCCATCCGTTCCCTGTCGGTCATCTGCAGTTTTCCCCCGGTGACCACCAGCAGCAGCTCTTCGATGTTGCGGGCACTCATGTCCAGCAGGTTGCCGTATACCAGGACCAGGTAATCGAGCTCTTCACGGGTAAACCGACCACGGTCGAGAAACTGGCGGTAGGCCCTGCGGTATTCATCCAAAATGAGCTTTTGGTAGTTGATGGTCCCGCCCACCTTATGGTAGCGTTTCACCACCGGGCTGACCGCGGAGAGCCCGTCGATAAAGAGCTTGTGCAAAGAGAAATTGCCCGAGGCAATGTCCCTTACCGCATTATAGCCACGGCTCAAAGTCCGGTAGCCCTTGTACATGTCGTCGAGGACCTGTTTGAACCGGTTCAGCTTTTCCACGTTGAGCAGCAGCTGGGCGGTTTCGCCGACCTGGGCCATCGCCACTTGCGGTGTACCCCACAGACTGCCCATCAGCAATAGTATCGTCAAATAGTGTTTCATGGTGTTTTCAATTGATGTAGTTGCCGAATGGTCCCCAAGTCCCCCGCATGCCAGGCCCGGTGCCGCAGCAATTGGTAGCTTTCCCGGTTGAATGCCCGGAGAAAACGGTCCAGTCCCTGTAGTTCCACGTATAGCCGGTCGACCAGCTCCAGGCGCTCCCCTTCGGAAAGCTCCAGTCCCGGTTGCAGCGCCACGGCCATCAGCTCGTCCAGTAGCTTGGATGCCGTTGACACCGCATTGTCGAATACCTGTCCGAAATACTGCTTTTCGGAAGGCTTCAACCTACCCTGGGCGGCAAACAGCTTTTTGGCCGTTTTTATCCGGCCCAGCAGGCGGAGCTGCAGGGCGATAAATTCCGGGACAACACTGTAATTTCTGACAGCAGGACTGATCCAGGCCAGGCCGCCAAAGAAATCCCCGTGCAGGTTAAGTTCCCCGTTGCGGACCATCTGGACCGTGTTCCAGCCATCGCGCATTATTCCATAGCCTTTCCGCGCATAACCGATATAGAGCTGCAGGCCGGTAACCTGTTTGGCCAGGTATTCCTTTTGGGTCTTTTTCTGCCGGAACCATTCACTGAAGGTCTGGGCATTTGCCGTGGCAGTAAACGCCAATAGCAGAACCACCAGTAGCCGGATTGTTTTCTTTTTAAATTCCATATCGTCTTGATTTTTGTTGTTCCATCGGGTTGACCATTGAAATGGCCAGTTTCCGGGAAGGGATGTCCCGGATATCCCCGGGGGACAGCCTTCTTTCCTTTATGGTCCATCCAAACCGGTCCTGGTGGCAAAGCTCCATGTGGGCAAGTCTCCAGTTCCCTTTTTCATTGGGCTCCAATTTCAGGTAGGCCGTCGTATGGGGGTGGCCTTCTCCCTGCCATTGCAGGTAGGTGCCCATCAGGATTCCCTCATTGGGATAGGTCTCCTCCCCTTTTAGATACCCTTTGATAAAGGCCCTTATGGACGAGGTAAATTTCCCGGGATGGGCAGCCTGGCAATGGTAGGCCCCGTCATAGCCCTTGGCCTTCAGGACGGGCATCCAGCGGTGGGCCAGGTCAAGAAGCTCCCGCAGGGTTGTTATCTGTTGTCTGTTCATGGATTTCCTTTAGTGTTTTGATTGCCCCCTTGGCATGGCTGCGCTGCCGCGCGATCAACAGGTTCCGTTCATTGAAGCGCATCAGATCATTGAGGTTGAAGCGGACCTTCTTTTCTACCCGGTCGATCAGGGCAAGCCGTTCGCCGTCGTCCATTTTCAGGTTAAGGGCGCTGACCACGCCGAGCACCTGTTCGAGGTTGCGCACCGAATGGTCAAGGATGCCCAAATACACCTTTTCCATCCACCGCAGCTCTTCTGCCGAGAACTGCCCGCTTGCGGTGATATGCTGCCAGGCCTTTTGGTATTCGCCCACCAGTCGCCCCTGCATTTCGGCAATGTCCCTGACCTTTTGGTACTGGCTTATGGCGCTTTTCACCTTCCAGAGGCCATCGTAATAATCCCCGTACAGTTCCTTTTGCCGCTCTCCCCACCCGGCGATCTCCTCCAGCTTGAGCTTGTTCAGCGCATTTTCAAGCACCTTCTGCGCATTCTGCAGCCATATGGTGTTGTTCTGCATCCGCTGGATCTTCAGGTCGATCGCCACAATGGCCTTTTTTACCCCTTTGCGGATGATCTCCAGGATATAGGCCGGCACTGCCGCCTCCGATCGGGGCATTTGAGGAGCCCCAAAAAGCAGCAGCCCGGCCAGTATCCCGATCTTAAATGCCTTTGGTACCCTCATTCCTGCCCTCCTTTCATTTCCGCGGCCACTGCCGCAATGCCTTTTTCCAATTTCCCGCCAAAGGCTTTGGCCCTTTCCTGCACCTTTATCTTCTCCTTTTGCTCGGTGGTATAGGCCAGGTATTCCTCGGGCGACACCTCGGTACGGTACACCTTGCTTACCGGGCCAAGGCCGATAAAGACTTCCTTGTACTTCCTTCCCGGCTCATTGGCCCTGTTGATCGACATGATCTGCATGGTCTCCTTTTCGGTCAATCCCAACAGCTCCCGGATCCCGTCGAACTTGTTGCGGTATTTGGACTGGTCGAGTAGGATCTTGCAGTCCGAATTGTTGATGATCGCCTGTTTGATAACGGGGCTGGAAATGATGTCCTCTACTTCCTGGGTGACCACCACCGCCTCGCCATAGAACTTCCTCACCGTTTTGAACAGGTATTTGATGTACTCGGCCATCCCCTGTTTGGCAATCGCCTTCCAGGCCTCTTCGATCAGGATTATCTTCCGCACGCCCCTGAGCTTTCGCATCTTGGAAATGAAGATCTCCATGATGATCAGCGTCACCACCGGGAACAGTATCGGGTGGTCCTTGATGTTGTCCAGCTCAAAGACGATAAAGCGCTGCTCCAGTAGGTCCAGGTTTTCCCGGGCGTTGAGCAGGTAGTCGAACTCCCCGCCCCTGTAATAGGGCCGCAGCACGTAGAGGAAGTTGTCGATGTCAAAGTCCCGGTCCTTTACGCCCTGCGCTTCCAACTGCTGTTTGAACCCGGTTGAACAGAATTCAAAAAAGCTATCAAAGCAGGGAAAGGTATCCAGCTGGTCATAATAGCTGCCAAGGGCATTGGAGATGGCCACGTACTCGCTGCGCGTAAAGGTCTCGTCGTCCTTTTTCCAGAGGGCCAACAGCAGGATCTTGATGCTTTCCTTTTTTTCGGTGTCCAGCACCCTGCCGCCCAGGTGGAAGGGGTTGAAGCAGATGGGGCGGTCCTCTTCATAGGTAAAGTAATAACCTCCTGCCAGCTCGCAGAGCCCACGGTAGGAATGGCCCACGTCCACCAGCACCACATGGGCACCCTGGGCATGGTAGCTGCGCACCATATGGTTGGTAAAGAAGCTCTTGCCGCTGCCCGAGGGGCCTAGGATAAACTTGTTGCGGTTCGTTATCCATCCCCGCTCCATGGGCTTATCGGAGAGGTCCACGTTGACGGGTTTTCCCGTCTGCCGGTCGGCCAGCCGCATGCCGAATGGCGATGGACTGGAGACATAGCCCGTTTCCATGTTGAAAAGGCAGCTGGCCTGCCGGCCAAAGGTCAGGAAGGTCTCCTCTATGGGAAGGGCCGCCGCATTGCCGGGGATCCCCGCCCAGAAGAGCTGCGGGGCCGAAAGGCTTTCCTCCTTGGCCACCGCATCGATCCTGGCAAAGGCCGCCCCGACCTTGTTCCGGATGGATTTGCTCTCCTCCGGATCCTCCGACCAGGCAAGGACATTGAAATGTGCCCTTACCGGCCGGCTGCCCTCTGCAATGCTTTCGTTCAGGAAGTCCTGTATCGCCTCTTTTGCATGCAGGTTTTCCCGGGAATAATGGGCCAGGCTTTGCATGCGAAGTGCCCTGCTCTCGAGTTTTTTTGCCACCGCCTGCCGGTCTTCCACGATCACGTACTGGTTGTAGACATGGTCAATATCCAACAGCTGTCCCAGGGGTGCCGCCTGCCCGATGGCATAGGCCTGCCTGTCGGTGCTGTACGCTTCATGGGGGATCTGGTCGGCCAGCACATTGGGGAGCCTGTCCATCTCCGAAAGGGAAAACACCTGTACCTTGGCCGCACCAATCCGTAGTTCCGGCCTGAAGGCAATGTCCCTTACCCGGGGCTTTCCATCTCCGGGATCCAAAAAGAGGTATTGTTCCAATAGCCCCGGCCTTTGGGCGGTCCCCAGGTAATCAGCCTCCTCCAAACGCCGGACCTCCATGCCGCTGTCGGCAAGCAGTTGGACGAACTGGCCCAGCACGTTTTCAAATTCCTCCATCCTTCTTGCATCCAATAGCTCCGCGGAAAGGAACCTTGGGGAAAGCAGGTTGGAAGTGGCCAGGTCGGTCGGCTTTTTCCCCTTTCTCGGCAGGGTGAGGAACAGATGGCAACAGTGGTCTAGATAGGGACGCTCATGGAAGAACAGCCCGCTGCCCCTGTCCAGGAAGCCTTGGTCTTCCTTTCGGACAAGCCCGTCGAATTGCTTTTTTGCAAACCAATCCTGCTTATGGAGCACCGTTCCTTCAGGAAGGAGCCTGATCGCCTTGGCCCAACCCGACTGTAGGGCAGCATAGCCCGGGCCGTCAAGGGTAAAGATTTCCGGCAGCTGCACTTCATGGCCCGCGGTGATGTCACCTGCGCCCGAAACCAGGAATCCCTTTTCCAGTTTGCCGATGGGAAACCAATCGATCATCTCTTTTACATTGTGGCTATCCATGTTTTTTGCGGTCTTGTTTTCTGATAAATTCCCTGTCACGCACTTTGATCCCCATGGGCACCTTGCGGTGGGCCATGCGCTTTTTCAGGCCATGTTCTCCGTATTTTCGGTTCATCCTGAACACCCCTTCGACAAGCAGGTAGCCCATGAAGCCACAGGCCACGCCGTTGGTCCAAAAGGATATGCCCAGCACATAGCCCATGGCAAACAACAGCAGCAATACCACCAGGCCGATGCCCAGGTAAAGGATGTACTGTGCCTGCAGTCCCTTGAAGGAAACCGGCCTGTTGACGCCCTTGTTGAGGGTAAACCGTTCCATGTCAACCGAAGAAGCTGGTGAGTACCGTGGCCACGATGACCAGGAACACGCAGCTGCCGAACCAGGCGGCGGCCACTTTTCCGGTGTCCGGCTCTCCCGAGTTCCACTTGTTGAAGACCTTTACCGCGCCGATCAGCCCGACGATGGCGCCGATGGCGTACATCAGGTTGACTCCCGACTGGAAGTAGCTCCGCACCTTGGTGGTGGCCTCCATGATGCCGGCATTGCCGTCCTGCCCGAATACCGACAGGGAAATCCCTGCCAGCAAGAGGGCCAGCAGCCCTTTACTGAGTTGGTTGTTTGTCATGTTGTGATGGTTTGGCGTTTTCCCTTTCCACCGCCCGGCAGAAGGGTTCTTTTGTAAGCATGTCCAATTGGATATGGGAAGGGACGAGCAGTTTGCCGGTAGTATAACTGAAGCGCGGCCGCTCGATCCGCTGGTAGATTTGAGCGTATTCCCGGAATGCCTTACTGAGGTTTTCCTCGCTTACCATTTGCGTTTCATGGGGCCTGGGAACACCCCTGCCCCACCATTTTCCCAGCAAATAGGCCGGGCCAAAAAGCAGGAGCAGGACAATAGCATAATAGAGCAGTAGCAGGCCTACTGTGGCCCACCAAAATCCGGGGCTAATTGCATTCCATCCGATCATATCCATTTAGGTTTTGATGATGGCTCAAATCTCAAAAAGTACGGCATAAAAAATTCACCAGTTGGAGCGGACTCCGGTAAAAAAAAAAATTCCCGCTGCCATATCAGCTGAAAACCCCGACCTTTTAAAAACACGGGAACCATTGTCCAGGGTCGAACCAGAAGGCCAAATCAAATGGCAAGGTCCCCACGATTAAATTACTGCCCTGGTTTTTTCTGGAAAACCTCCCACTACTGTCTGCCCTGTTTTCCAACAAGAAACCGGTAAAACACTGCCTTACAATGGAACTTCTCTGACCCTGTGGTCCCAACTTCGTTTATCCAGGTGGTCTAAGATATCCCTAGAGTCCTTCGCTTTCCAAAATATAATCCTCCAGTTTCTCCTTCAGGGCCTCAAGAAACACCGTTCTTCCCTTTTTACGGATCCTGATCTCCTGGAACCGCTTATAGACATCGCCCATATCCCCACCAAGGAGTTGTCCTAAAACTTTGGCCACTTCCTTGATCTCTGCCTGCCCATGGTTCAGCACCCCGGCTACTTTAAGGGCATATATAAGCTCTACCAACTGGTTTTTATTCCCCGTCCATTTTAGTTTCAAGGGCTTTTGGGATGTATCCACAGTCCCTTCCAGGGATTGGACAGCAGCATTGATATACTCGTTGATCCTGATCGCGGCAAGAATGGTTGCTACCCCTAGGCTGGCCACTGTACAGCAGCGCCTATCGATCGGGGTATGGAAGGCCCTTGACGCCAAAAAGTCTGTCCTGCCTGAACGTAAAAAGTAATGCTGGTCGAGATGGGTCCTGTCCAGTACAAAATAATGGTGAAGGTCTCGGTTCAAACCCAAAAATGCCTGAAGTTTTCGCTGTTCTTTTCTAAGGTACTGGAGCTGGTCTCCCCTATGGGAAGTAGGCCGTGCGGATTCCAGGTTGAACAGTTCTGCATAATAGATGGACTCTGAATGGAAATATGGTTTTATTCGCTTAAAAAAGTGAATTTCCTCTGCTTCATTACCAAAAACATATCCAGCAAGGATAAAATCAAGTTCCCCCAGGGCCTTTTCTGCCTTTTTGTGTGCCGTTTCCAATTGGAACAAACGGTCCTCTCCGAGGATATTTACCTGCGATAGCTCCCTGCCCAGGCGATCCCTGAGCTTATGGGCAAAATTCTGAATGTCCATGTTTTCAGTTGGTTTTATTTATGGTCGTTAGCACTTTCCTGTACCAGGTTTCCCACCCGGCGACCTGTCCTTCCACCAAGGAAATGAATTCCAAAAGGTTCCCGTCCGTTTCTTTCCTCTTTGCGGAAAGGAACTGTTTTTTATAGGCATACATACGCTCCTTTTCCTCCATGTAGCCTTTTACCAGTTCCCGAACCACCTTTTTCCTGTCCTTACCTTCTACCCTGCTTTTCAGGTATACCAGGTTATGGGGGAGGTCCTCAAAAACCACCGTGTCCACTGCCAATATTTCATTGGACAACAAGACCAGCCTCGTGCCCATTTCCATATAGGTTTCCAAAAAACCTGCATCGGCCTTCAGTTCCTGCCAAATCCCATGATAGACGATCTTTAACAGCTGCATGCACAGCTTTCCCTCTGAAAACCGCTGCCGTTGCCGTTCATAGCTTCTTAATTCCGGTTCCGTGGTTATGGGATAGTTGGAAAATTGCCAATCCCTTTCGACAACATGGGTTCCTATCAGTGCCAATAGGAAATCTGCTCTTTCGGCATCCATGGAAATTTCATCGAACAGGTCCTTTATTGCCGAAGCATAGGCCTGTCCCCGTAGCGGCACGTCCCCCTTTGTTTGGGCCTGTAGGCCGGGATCCATCCAGGTCCTTATTTCCTTCCAATATTTGGAGCGTTCCCTTACCGGTATCTGGTACATAAAAACATCAATGGCCGTCAGCAGGGAGATCAACCTACCTGCCCATGCCACCAGATCCTCGTTTCCAAGGGGATATAAACGGCCCACCAAAAACTCCATTTTCATTTCACTAAGGGTTTTTGCGGTGATATTGCTCAGTGCCACAAAAAAATAAGTCCTCCAGGCATCCAGGGAGCCTTTGATGACATTCCCTTTGGGATGGGTCCGTAAGGGAAACCCCTTACAAAAAACCATGGCTGTTCGGGACGCTTTCTTTCCTTCAGGTTCGGTCATGATCCTTGCCATTGTCCTGACGGAGATATTCAGTAGCTGTGCCAACTGCTTCTGGGTAAGGTTTCCCATCTCGGCCTGTAATTTTTCCTTGACCATTGGCCAGGCTATTTTATAGGAAAGCCCATCAATATCCGTCCAAAATCCCTCCCAGTTATCTGTATGGCCAACCACCCTATCATATAATATTTTAAAACCGTTAACATGGGGAAGGATCATCTCCAAATTATCCCTGGAGCAACAGGCCACCCTGCAAGGCTGCAGGGCGACCACTTCGTGGTTGCTGTCCATCTGCTTTTCGAAACTGGCCATGTCCATGGCAAAATATTGTGGCGGGTATACACGGCGTAGCCTGTCGTTGAGGGTAATGCCCACCAACCCTTCCATGACAAAACATACTTCGTTTTCTTCCCTGCCCTTTTTTCTGATCACGTCCTTTTTACGGTAGGTGAAAAATTTGATCCTGTGCTCAATGGATTCATAGTGCTCCATGTCCACCTTGTAAAAATTGTCCAGCATTTTTTTCAGCTTTTCGAGGTCCGTTAACTTTTTCATAGTTTCATTTTTTAGGTTAAAAAAACCAATGGTCAGACATGGCAAAGATCCAAACCCTTACCAAAAAAAGGCAAAGCGACCACACATTAAAACAATGGTTTTCAACAAATTACAAAATCAAACTACAAACAGTTCAAAAACCAAGTCAAGTTTCTTAAGGAAATTTTTCTATTTACGCCCCAAATACAGGACATTTTCGTATCCAAAACATGACATTTTCCTACTGACCGAACTTCCTATTGCTATTTTTTATATTATCCTCGAATTTGTAGCAATGAAAACAATAGCAACAAATTTTAAAGATCCATTATATCAAATGGCAATCATCCTTTACCTGTCCCTATGGACATTTACGGGCATGGAAAAGCTTATGGATTACGATGGCTACCTTGGAGAAATCAGGAACCAGGTATTTCCCCTGGAATGGGCAGAACGGCTTGCCCCGACTGTCCTGACCATGGAATTGCTCTTGGCCTTATTGCTTTTGTACGGACAAACCAGGAAAACAGCCCTATTGCTTTCAACACTGTTGATGACCGTTTTTACTACCTATATCGGTCTGGTCTGGGCAGGTACATTTCCCCGGGTCCCCTGCTCGTGTGCGGGCTTTCTTGAGGCCATAGGCTGGAATGGACATTTACTGTTCAACGCGGCATTTATACTCTTGGGAACCATAGGGCTGATGAGGCAACAAAAAACAACATAGAGGAAAAACAACAACAGCTGCCCAATCTCACGGGAAAAAGTCATTAGGTGAGATTAGTCTTTTCCCTGGCAGCAAACGGAGGAAGCCGAAAATCCCAAAAAGAGTAGGCAACCTAACCATAAAACGTTTATGGGATTTTGATGGTCAAAAATCCCGATTTCAATCATGAAAAAACTATTGAAAAACATGCCGTTGCTGGCTTTTGTACTGGCAGCGGCCAGCGCGCTGGCATTCAATGTGCCAGGAGATATCCAGGGAGAATACGGAAGTGAAAATGGTACTGAATGGTATGATGTTTCACCTGCAACAGTTCTAGAGGGCGTTGACTACCAATGCAACGAAGTACAGGTTGAAAGTCACTGTACTTACAGCCAACCATCCGACACGTCAACTCCAATCGGTGAAAATGACCGGGAACAATTTGAACTATTGAACGAAGACCTGGATCCTATCGAGCCTTAGTAGGAAAGAAAGGAAATCCAACTCTTTATTATAGGGCAGGGATAGCTACCCTGCCCTATTTACCTATTCAAAGTTATCTTCCCTAGGAGGTACCGGAAGCACATATTTTTCCGAACCAGGGGGTAACGTATAGGTCATTCCGTCAAGTATTTTAACTATAGTTTTGGCAAACCTCGGGTCTTTGTTCAGTCTCCTCAGGTCTGACCATCTTGTTCCCCTATAGGCAAGCTCCTTCCTGCGTTCAAGGATGATCTTTTCCAAGGCATCGGTTTGGCCGGTTGCCGACAATGGCTCAAAAGATTGATCATACCGATAGGACAACAGTTCGTTCAACAGCCCCATGGCACCTGCAGTATCACCTTTCCGGGCAAGGCATTCGGCATGGATAAGGTAGACCTCCCCCGTAGCTAAGCCGCAGAATGTCTCATGGTTACCTGTCAATGTTCCCATAAGGTTGACATTTCCCGATCTGGTTGTAAAATAAATTGTTTTTCGCAGATCATTTTCCGTATAACTTTCATAGAGCTCATCCATCACCTTGGTAGAAGGGTACCCGGTGAAGCCGTATCCTATCAGCTGGGCGTGGAAGATGACTTCTTCATTGAACTGTTCAAAGGGAAATATACCATCATCAAGGGCCTTGAAATCCAACAGCGTCGGGGATTGTGCCAGCACCTTTGCTGAATAGTCTTCTGCCAGCCCATACTGTTCAAAAGCCAGGTTAATCCGGGCCATCAACGCCCAGCAGGCCGTTTTCCCGGGACGGATAGGATACTGTCGTTTCATCGGCAATAACCTTTCGGCTTCGAGCAGGTCATCCATCACCTGTAGATAAATTTCAGACACCCCCACTTTTTCATATGGAGCCTCCAGCTCAGGGGTGAGCTTTAGCGGAATCACCGGGCCATTACCGGCCCCATCAAGGTTTGCGGGAAGGAAAACCTGGCTCAGGCTGAAATAGGACCATGCCCTGATAAAGAGCGCATGGCCCCTATAGCGGTTATATAATTCTTCGTCCTGGCCTTTTAATTTTTCAAGCTCATCCAACACCACGTTGGCATTGAAAATCTGGCGGTACATCGTGGCCCAATCCCCGGGGGCATCGCTAACTGAAAACGGTGCCGGATCCCACAGATACACGTTCCGTTGCCATTGTGCCTGCCACCTTGCCAGGCCCGCCGCATCAGTGGTAAATTCATCGGCCGCCATCACCGGAATGGCCCCGGACCTCCCCATTGATTCTGATGCGTCCAATATGGCCCGGATGGCCTCAAAGTTGTCCGGAATGACAATACTCTTATTGGGTTTTTCATCCAAGAACCCATTGCATGAGGCCAAAAGATGGACTATGCTGATGATCATGGCCATAATAATATGATTTTGTATACTGTTCATGTTTGCTATTGTTTACCTATCAGAGATCAGGTCAAAGGCTTCCAGGCCAATGACTGCAGTATGTAAAGGGTATAAATCCCGATCTCCCGTATGGAGATTTTTCCCGCAAATTGAATAATGTATGGTTTACATATGAAGAAAGTGGCGGTAAGGGATTTATGTTTCATATTGGCATTGATAATATGATAAACGGGAATTGCTCCTCAACATCCCCGTTGATATATGAAGCAGCCACTGCCCGTTTTTCCCATGATGCACTCAGGTAGATTTTATTTATTGTTGAACATATAAATAAATGGGCAGGGCTGCTTGTTTGTGGTTTCATAAATCTATTCTCAGACCAAAGGCTATGCTTCTCAAAGGCTTTGATGTCTGGAAATCCGGATCAAGTGGATCGTCCTTGGCCGCTTTCCAGATAATGCCCAGGTTATTGGCATAGGCAAAGATTTCGGCCCTCCGAAAGGGCAACAACGGGCTGGAATCCGCCCCAACCGTATATCCGACCCTTACGTCCTGTAATCTTATATGGTCACCCCTTTCCACTAATTGGGAAGAGAACTGGTAGAAATTGTCCCTATGGGAATTGACCGCTGAAGGAACCGCAGGTACCTGGGTAGTTTGCTCATCCCCGGGCCTTCGCCATCGGGCAGCATAGTCCCCATGCACAATATTCCCGGTCAACAACGAATTGTAACCTACCGATCTCCTTCGGTAGAAATAGCCCATTCGATAACTGATGTTAAACGAAATACTCCACCCCCCAAAGTCCAGTGTATTTCTCAAGGCCCCGAAATGCGCGGGGTGCGCCCTTCCGTGGAGTACCAGGTCATCGGCTTCGGTCGTGTTGATGATCTC
This sequence comes from Echinicola rosea, assembly GCF_005281475.1. Lineage (NCBI taxonomy): Bacteria > Pseudomonadati > Bacteroidota > Cytophagia > Cytophagales > Cyclobacteriaceae > Echinicola > Echinicola rosea. The sequence continues at coordinate 5,580,179 of NZ_CP040106.1, forward strand.
ACCATAATCGGTACTTGGCTCGCCGTCCACGAACCCTATCGGCTGTCCATTTGCGGGATCCAATCCTCCCCATTTGTAGGAGTACACGGTCACGATGGGATTCCCTTCCTTGGGATAAGTGGTTCCGGTGGAACTTCCCAGGAAATTTGCCACGGAGGTCTCTACTTTATAATCGGTCACCTCATCGCTCACAAAACTGTACAACAAGTTGGTGTTCCAGGCAAAATCCCTTCCCTTGACCACAGTCCAGTCCAATGACAGGTCGATGCCCGAGGTAGCAGTGTTCGCGAAATTGCCGGTTACCCAGGTCCTCCCCGAGCTGGCTGGAAAGGGGGCGCTGCTAATCAGGTCTTCTCCCAGCTTCCTGTAATATTCTAAGGTCCCCCTTAACCTGCTGTCGCGTGATTCGAAATCCACAGCTACATTAGTGATGCCCACCTTCTCCCACCGTAAATTGGGGTTCGGCGGATTACTTATATAGGCAATGCCCAGGTTGGGGATCAGGGAATTGTCCATGGCATAGCGGGCGGTAGTGTATGCGCTGAGGCTTTTGTCCACGTTGCCACTATACCCGTAGGTTGCCCGAAAACGTAAATATGGCATCCAGTCCGAGGCATAGAAACCTTCATTGGAAAGCAACCATCCCACTCCTGCCGACCAAAGGGGAACACCCCTCATGTTTGAATCCACGCCAAATATATTGGATTGGTCCTTTCTTGCACTCAAGGAAATGGAGTAGGTTTCCCTGAAGTTATATGCTGCGTTGGCATAATAGCTTACAAAGCGATCCACCAATCCCTCCTGACCTTCCCCTGAGGGAATGGCCTGGTAGGCATACGGGTTAACATAATTACGGTACAGGGTAACATGGTCGACCGGTACGCTCTGCCCAATATCATCTTTATATCCATAAAGGATATTGGAGTTTGTCTCCGATTGAAGGTCCTTCACTTCGGATCCTGCCAGGGCACTGACTTGGTGCCCCCCGTTCCATTTGCCATTGTACCTTACCTGGGCCCTAACCGTATGGCTCTGCCCCTTAAGTTCGGAAAGCTCCAGTCTTCCGCCCATCGGTACCGGCCTGACAAGGGTACCGTCATCATCTTCTTGGGTAAAGGAATTGATCAATGTCCTTTCTGAGAACAGTTCCTGCCTATAGTGGTTTCTCGTGCTGTTTTCCCCTAGCCAGTACTGGTAGGCAACCTCTGCAGTCAAGCCCGGCACTACCTTATAACTTGCCCTGCCGTTTACACGCATGTCGTTTTCCACGGAAAGGTTGTCCGACATCCCTATTTCCTTCAGCGGGACATAGGTCCAGTCCAAGAGGCCGGTTCCCTCCAACGAGTTCATGTAACGGGTACTGTAGAGTTTCCCAATCGCCAATGGCCTTCCGTTTTCATCCGCCAATCGGTCATAGGCAAACCCTGAGGGGACTGCGGTGTCGGAATGGTTCCCTGCCCTGGAGACATAGATCCCTGTCTCTACCTTAAAACGGTCCCCCAACAGGGTCCAACTGTTCTTGGCATTCAGGGTAAACCGGTCGTTTTTGTTCCCTATTGTACCCTGAAGGGATTGATCGTAGCCCAATGAATAGATATACCTGTGCCCGGTATTCCCCCCCCGCATGGAAAGTGCGTATTGTTGGTCGAGCCGCTGTCGGTAATAATAACGTTCAATGTCCCTTCTGAAATCCCTGGATTTAAATTGGTCAATGGCCATTTCCAGTTCCCGGTCATCAACCAGTCCATCCCGGTGTGCTATCAACGTTTCGACCACTGGGGACAACAGGTCCCGGGAAAAGGAATTTTCCCTGCTTTCATATATACCTTCCCGGAAAAGTTTCCGTTCGAAGTCCACGAATTCCCCCACTCCCATTCTCGGCACGTAAAAGGGATCCTGTTTTTCGGAAAGGATCAGGTTGGCCGTCAGGCTGATGATGGGTTTCTCGGAAATTTCCCCATCCTTCAGGGTAATGACGATTACCCCGTTTCCAGCCCTGGCCCCCCATATGGATGCCGCCGCCGCATCCTTGAGCACGGTAATGCTTTCTACATCATTGGGATTGATACTCTCAAGGGCACCGTCATAGGGAAAACCGTCGACGATCACCAGTGGACTGGTATTGGCGAACAGGGTACTCCTTCCCCTTATGGTTACGGGACTTTCATCGTCCCGCAAGCGGTTGAACACCATTCCTGAGGTGACATCTTCCATCCTGTCAAGCAGGTTGGTACTTACCTTCCTGTTCAACAGTTCACGGTCCAATTGTACAAAAGATCCTGTTGCACGTTCCCTTGGGAGTTCCTGGTAACCGGTAGATACTATTTCCACGGCATCCATGGAAAGACTGTCTTCCTTAAGCATAATTTCCAGGGGTGCATCTAACGGGGGAGCAATTTCCATGGAAACAGGCATGTAACCAAGATAGCTGACCGTAAGGGTGTATTCACCTTTAGCGACTTTGAGTTCAAAGCCACCATCAATGTCGGCAACACCGCCAATGGTGCTTCTTTCTATCCTGACCAGTGCACCGGGAAGTGGGGCATTGGATCCGCTGGCCAGTACCCTTCCTTTGACTACCGTTTCCTGACGGGCCAGTAAACAAAAAGGCGTTGCCACCCAAAAAAACAGCACAATTAAGAGTATAGCATTTCTTTTCATAGCTTCATATTATATTGGATAAATTACCAGGAGGGATTCTTTGCTTTCCTTAACAATGCCGACATGTCCCCAACAGATTTGCGCTGAAGTCCGGAACGGAATACATTCCCGCTGCTGTCGAGCATCATCTGAACGGGAAAGGATTGGATTCGGTAATACTCCAACAGCTTATTGCCCATGTCCCCTAAATGCAGGTTCAAGGCCGTTTGGGAAGTATATTTCCCCGACTCAAGTGACCGTTTCCAGACTTTTTTGGATTGGTCGGTGTTAATGGATACAAACACCACCCTGTCATCATTTTTGAAACGTTCCATCAGGGGCTCCATTTGGTTCTCATGATAAAGGACACAGGCCTTGCATCCGGTAAACCAAAAGTCGATAAACACTGCCTTTCCCCTGAGTTCATTTAAATGCACCTCTTCTCCATCAATATCCTCAAGGGCCACATCCAGAAAGGGCTTTCCGGTATTCATTGAAGAGGCCATATTGGCCAGGACATGCTTTATCCATTCAGCCTGGACCTTTTCTTCAGCCTGTGCGAACCTTTCGTTGACATCTTCAAACTGCCTGTGGTACCTGGCCATAAACTTGACCGTCAAATAGTCTCGGACCGGTGGGGCATAGTTTTCGAAAAGGGATTCAGGGGATTTGCGTTCCATTCGTGAAATGATCAGGGACCGCAGCAATAGCAGGTCGGTGTAATCCGAAGAATTGGCGACCACTTCATCAGCAAATGCTATCTCTGTCAATGGCAATATCCTTTCCCCGTATAGACTTTTATACTTTTCCCCTCCGTCCATGTACCGGTTAAAGCTGTCCAGCAGGCGGTTCAACCTCTTGGCCGTAAGGTCGGCCCGGAGCACTCCATGGAGCAGTTGGGGGATCTTGTCACGGTATTCTTCCAGTCTGTTTTCGGATACACTTACCTGACCTTCCGGCAGTAAGGTCTTGATCAGTTCATACTTATCCTCCGGACCTTCGACAAACCGCATCAGGGGATACAATCCAGTTTTGGAAAGCGAAGCTGCTTTTTTATAGGCTGCATCATATCCGTCATTTTGCAGGAACGCTTCTCTATTTGCCGTAAACATGACGGGCACCGTCCTTTTTTTTGCCAGCAGCTCCTCCATGGCCAATTGGTATTGTACCCTATAACTTTCCGCATCGGGCCCGCTGAACAGCATGGCTGCCCGGTCCAGGTCTATTATTGTCCTTACGGTATCCCCTGCGGTGATGTGAAACCGCTTCCAAAGCGTCCCCCCCGGGTATCTCAGGCTCAGGTAGGCCATCCCAGAAAACGAAGGGGTTTTTATGCAGAAACCTCTGGAGCCCATGGTTCCTGAAAAAACGTTTCCTTTTTCTGTGGCAACTGGTATGGTCTCTGTTTTTGTGATTCCTTTTTTGGAATCCACATAATGCTCCCAGAACACTGCCGTCACGGTATCCACTGGTGTTTTACTGATAATCTCCCCATGGATCACTAGTGAAGAAGGGGCAGTCACCCTGGTATCTCCGGTAGTGGTTGATGAAGCAACTTGCCCATATAATTTGCTTCCAAATAGGCATAGGTATGCCAGGAAGCACAAACATATTTTTTTATTCATGCTATATTAGGGTTGGGTAGAGAGGATGACCCTATCGGGAGTTGTCACGATGTCCTAACACGCAGCGCATCTGTGACCACCAGATTTACCAAGAACACATTAATTGATCAAGGCCTTATTAAAAAGGTCATCAACTTTCTACCTGGATAAGAAATAAATTGAATATCACTGGTCTCCTTCCGGTATCCCGGGCAACCGGAAAAATGGACAGCAGTGCTAGCCTCCCGAAGGCGGCCAAAAATCACTTGCCGAAAAGCAGACAAGGAACAACTAGGAAAATGGGTCAAGCCGAGAGCAGGCAAAAGCACCCATTGTATAATCGGTTATATTGGATTTTTTGGTTTACGACGGAATACGATCTCGAAATTGGTGATTCCTTGCTTGATTTGTATGTACAAGGTTCTTTTTGGATAAACCCAAGCAGGAATATCAATTTGATTGTCTTTTAATAAAAAAGGATATACAATAAGTCCCATATTTGTAAAGTCTTTTATGGAACGTCTTTCGCAAAAAATAAAGCGTGAGCTCTCCTTCTTGCCGAAACTGAGGTACGACCAAGCACCTTGGAACGAACAAGCGAGTAGCTCACGCCAATGGCGTGAGCATTTCCCCACTTTTTGTCTCGTTCCTTATGAATTGGTCGTTTCCAGTTTCAAGACGCAAAGTGCGAATGCTTCGAATGTCTTACGAAAGATTCGCTAAATTAATTTATTCTTTTCAAGAAACTAAATCATGCAGGCATAGTTTTTTGTTTACAGTTTTTTATTGATAAATAAAGTTTAAAACACTAACTCAATACATAAATATACACTTAATTATACTAAAATACAACTTTTTACATATAGACTTTATACATAACGAATATTTACCTTGCATTTAAATAATCAGTATTCATAACAAGTACTATAGTGCATAGAGGTAAGGTATTAAAATCGATTATTAATTCTCATCCTGATTCTGGAAAAATTATTGCTAAAAGAGCAGGGTATGAACCTGGAACATTATATAAACATTATCAAATTGAAAATCTTTCCTACCAAATTATTACTAAATATGCTAAGGCAATGTGGCGAGACTTATCTTTTGAGTTTCCCGAGATAATTAAGGAAATATCTTTCCAATCATTTAAACAAGAATACGATAAAAGGAATAAGCAACTAAATGCAGAAACAGCTTATGAATGGAAAGATAAATACCATCGCCTCCTAGAAAGTCACAATGAAATTCTTAAAATGAATATGAATCTTAAAGAAGAAATTAGAATTCTTGAAAATGAATTGAAGAATTTGAAAAGGGAAAAAAGATAGAAATGGCAACCAGAATCAATCAGACTATCACTAAGTAAACACAAGGTTTTCAAAGGCTTAATCGCAGCAGCAATCACTTATAAATTTGGTCTTAATTGGGGGTTAGCTAACCCCTAGGGTTGACAACCAAGAAAAATCCCCTGCCTACCCAACAGAAAGTCAACTTTTGAAATCCCTTCCACCAAACTGTTGTCCGATAAAATGAAATCCCTTTACTTTGCAAAAGGCCGGAAATGGCGGATCGATTTCATATTCAAACATTCCCAATATGCCCAATCCCAAACTACAGGTTTACCTGATGGCCTTTATGGTGGTCGTAACCCTGGTCATCCTCTTTTGGAACAAGCTGAGGATGGACAGGTTCTCCATCAAGGAAGTTGCACGGCCAGAAATGGTCAAGGAGTATAAGCTGCTAAAAAGGATAAGCGGTTATTATTGGTTGATCTTTTCCTGCTTCGGGCTTATGACCATAGTATATGCAGGTTTGCCCCAATTCTATTATATATTCTTGCCGCTGGACGCCTTTGACTTACCTGTAATCAATACAATGGGGCTGCTTATTCTTGGGGTTTCACTGGTATGGATCATCATTGCCCAGATCCAGATCGACAAGGAACTTTACCGGCTTTCAAGAAATATTGAAAAGCTGGAAGCAATGGAAATGGTTCGGTTTTCCGAAAGGCTCTTGATATCGGGAATGTTTATCCTGTTCCTTGGTTTTTCTACCACCATCACCAATATTACGGGCATAGCCCTGGTCCTTATCAGTGGCTTTATCTATTTAAAGCAGTTTGGCACAAACAGGAACCTCTCCACCTAGCGTAAAGTAAATGACATTCCATCATCAAAATGTCTAAGGACCCTGTCCAATAGTGCTGACAGAAAAAGATGACAGGAACTTACCGGACCTCTTGTGAACACCTAAAAGTACACTTATTATATTATCCCCGCCAGTCGGTGATGGTCAATGGTCGGGATTTCTTAAAAAAAGGAACATTAAGTCAATTGGCAAGAAAACTTTATTTATCCACCTGTTTATCACTCCCAAGGATAAACATGGTAACGGAATCACACCAATTGGTTCAGTTGACCCGTTGGTCCAACATTTGCCCCATGCGGGAAGAGCGTCACCAGGACAGCAGGGACGACATGTTGTCCCACTTGAACTTTCATGGCCTAGTTACCCTCGATTTTTCACTTTTATTGGTCATTTCTGCCCTCTCTCAGGAACAAAAGGACACATCCACTTTTATTTCCTCAAGAATCTCACTGGAAAGGGGTTTTGCTAAAAAATCATGTACAATATCAATTCCCTTTGCGCGGTCAAAATCCCTGGGATCGATGGAAGATGATACAATAAAAACATGTAACCTATCTGTCAGCCCCCTTTTGAGCAATTCATCAATAAATTCCCACCCGCCCATTTGTGGCATATGTATATCCAGGAACAGGAGAAAACATGTCTTTGGATGGAGCAATATATAATCCAGGCAGCCCCTTGCCGATGTATGCACTTCCAATTTGAAGGAAGGGAAATTCTTTTTGATCATTCTTTGGTGCACAAGGTTGATCACCTGATCATCATCCACCAATAAAATTTCGCGGTTAAGCATAAAATGTCAGTTGAAATATAAAAAACGGCCAAAGCTTTCGAATCTTAGCAACCACCTTCAAAAACATTAAAAAAGTGGCCAATTAGTGCAATGACCGGGACTTCCAATCCCGAAAATGGTTCATTAGCCAACCAAAAAGGATGAGGATTAAAATCGATAACTAAAAAGCTCGGCATTTGTCAATCCCGCCTTGCAAATCCACTTGACCTCCCCTAGGCGACTGTCCTAAATTAACCATATTATTTATACATATACAACTTAATATTATATTATTAATATATCCCTGGAAAATCAGCACATACAACCTAATTGGCGCATTTCAGGTACGGCATAATTAATTTCACAACCAATAACGCTTGTCATGATCCTCCATTACCTCAAAAAACCATAAAATTAAGCCTACATTTTCCCTCATTTATACCAAAACAATTGTCTCAACTTTATTTTAAATGGACCTGGTTTATCATGTCTGCATGATGGTGGAAAAACAGCAGCACTAAAGGGACAACAAGTGAATGCGAACAAAAGGGCCGAAAGCTCCCGCTAGCGGTCGGATTTACCTCCATCTCATTGTTGTGCGGGCTTATTGAAAACTACTTTGCCTACTGTAACAGGCCTCCTTTCCGGATTTACTGACCATTCTGTAACATTGCAACACCTAATCATGAAAATGGAAAATAAAGTAATCGACATCCAATACTACATCCTGACATCGAAGCTTATGGTATTGGCAGGAAAAATACCGAACTCATCCATTCCCTTTCCGTATTCTTGACACCAACCTGCCGGGCACCTCTTTGAAAGTCCCATCCAGTAACATTAACGTGCTAAACAAGAATAAAAAAATGAGGCCTACAATCTCACGGAAACCATTGCCGACCTTGAACATTTCCCCCATACGCTTGCCCATGACATTCCATCCACGACAACAATCCGGGGATACCGTAGTAATTCGGGGACAATGCCTCCAACCTGCTCTCTTGGTGAACCTGAAGAACCAACCGAAGGCAACAGGCCAAGGCCTTCGCTTCAAGAAGGTTGTTCGGCCAATGGAAGGGCAAACCAGAACGTACTTCCCTTTCCCTGTTCCGACTCCACCCCTATTTTCCCATGGTTCATTTCCATGTATTGCCTGCTCAGCACAAGTCCCAGTCCGGTACCTATTTCATGGTGGGTACCTTCGGTGCTCATGTTCACCTCATCGAAGATATGCGGAAGTTTTTCGGCAGGAATCCCTGTCCCTGTATCCTCTACAGAGACCACCAACAACCTTTCCCCACTTTGGATACTGGAGCTAATTATGATCCCATCGCCCTTACCGGAATATTTAATGGCATTGGCCAGAAAGTTACGGACAACAATTTTGACCATTTCCACATCGGCAAAGACCATCCCTGGCCCTGTTCGGTCAAGGACCTCTATCCCTTTCCTTTTTGCGTCCGGGAGGAGCAGCGATATGGTCTTTTCCACTATTTCCTTTATTTCAAACCTGACCGGGCGTGCCGAAGCTTCGGTCATCTGGCTTTTCGCCCACAGGACGAGGTCATTTACAAAAAAATTTACCTCGTTCAATTTCATGCTGATATCATTGGTAAGCATGCCCATTTCTTCCTTGGTGAACATCCCTTCCCGGTACATGTCAACGGTACTTTTCAGGGAGTTCAACGGTGTCTTTACATCATGTGCCACTACCGACAATATCCTGTCCTTGAATTTCCCCATCCTTTCAAGCTCCCTGTTCTGCGCATCAATCTCTTCTTGGTGAAGTTTTTGTATCCTGTTGGTACGGCGGATATTCCGGAGATAGAGAAATAACAACACGACCATCACGACCAACAATATCGATAGGACAAGGATAAAATAGGTTAAATTGCGCTGGCGAAGCAACTGCTCCTGGTGCCTTTGGTTGACTGTCCTTATTTCCTGGCCATGCCGGAACTGCTCCTCGGCCCGCACCAGCTGCGTCCTTACCTCTTGGTTCATCAGACTGTCTCCAAGCGAGGTATATTCCCGATAACTGTCGAGTGCCGCTTTATAATCTCCCATAGCCGCTTGTATTTCACTTAAGACGAGTACTCCCTCCCTTGTCAAGGTCATATGGTTGATTTTCCGTGCCAGTCGGAGTCCCCTTTGCACCTGAACATATGCCTCTTCTGGTTTTCCTGTCCCAAGCAGGCACTTGGCTACTTTAAGGTCTGCTTCGGCCACTTTTTGTTCGGTTCCCAGCTTCATGGCAATGTTTGTTGCCTCGGCATACTTTTCCATGGCCTCCGTTGGATTTCCCGTCTGTTCCAAAAAGTCCCCTAAGGCCATAAAGGACCTGACCATGCCGGCCCTGTGGCCCAGGTCCCTACTTTCTTTCAGGGCCTTTTCGTAAAACTCAAGGGCTGTTGCAGGCTGGTTTTCCTTGAGGTAAACCCGGCCTATCCTTATATCCAACATGTGCAGGAGATCCTTGTAACCTGCACGGTCATAAAGGGCCTTGCTCCGGGCAAAGGACTTCCTTGCTTCATGCAAATTCCCCTGAAGCTCATGGACCTGCCCAAGGGTCCAATGGTTGCGGGCCACCTGCTTGTCATAACCGTTCTCAGTGGCGATTTCCAGGCCCCTATAGGCCAGTTGCTGTGCCTTTTCGTACAAACCGATGTCCATGTAGACCATCGACAGGTTTATGCACAATACCCCTATTTCCTTTCTGAGCCCCATCTGTTCGGCCCGTATCATGGCATCCCTTTCCACCTCCATGGCCTCTTGGAAGTTCCCTTTTTCATAATGGGCCGTACCGATATTGATCATTGCGACCACCACTCCCCTTTGGTATCCTATGCGGTTGCTGAACAGGAGGGCCCTTTTTGATATGGCCATCACAGAATCCGGAACGGTACTCCAATACCGATAGGCAAGATGGTTCAGGGCCTTGATATAGGCTGTGTCTTTCTTGTAACCGGGTGTTTGCTGAAACTGCTCTACTTTTTTCCGCAAACTATCCCTGTCCAGCTCCTGTCCGAACGTTACGGAGGACAGTACAATATTTATTGCCCAAAGGTACCAAGATGCTATACAGGACTTACGTACCATAAAAATGTACACTTTAGTTTTCTTGCTCTTGATATACAATAAATAGGGCATCTTGTTAATTAGCTAAATCACTGATTCTTAATAAACAGGGTTGCGGAAAAATAACTCAAAAACCCCGAAAATCGTCCAAAAGGGCTTTTTCCGGGGTTTTATTTTTCGTATTTTTTGTTTGCAGACAAAAATACTATGAAAGATACCATACAGCTCCCTATTTTCAAAGACTTTGACGGATACTCTCCAAAGTATCACTTTTTCAAGAATTCCTTGCTTGGCCAGATCCATGACAGCCTGCCATGGGAAAAGCTTTCGAGCCTTGTTCCTGAAAAGCTGCAGGGGCCTGGTGCCCCAAGGTGGTTCGGTGCCAAGGGCATGTTTGCCCTGATGTTTTTGAAAGCCTACCTGAATACCTCAGACCGCCAATTGATTGAGCGTTTCAATACCGACTGGAGCCTTCAGTATTTCTGCGGGAAAGTATTGGCAGTAGACCAACAGATCCGGGACCTTACCATTATGACACGGATCAGGGCCTACATCGAGGAACACTGCCACTGGGAACAGGTCCAAGAGGTACTAATGGATCACCGGAAACAGGATGTGGACAACAGCCACGTCTTATTAATGGATGCCACCTGTTATGAAAGTTATGTCCGTTTCCCCACCGACCCCAAACTACTCTGGGAATGCTGCCAGTGGGTGTTTGAAAAGCAACTGTTCAAAAAATGTAAACAATTGGGCATAAAAAGGCCCCGGTCAAAATACAGGGAGCAGAAGACCAAACAGCTTGGCTACTTCCGTAAAAGACGCAAATCCTTTAAGGAAACTCTCAAAAGGAAAAAATCCCTGGTCTTCCTGTTGGAAAAAGGACTTGGCCAGTTACAAGAGATCCTGGACTTTTATCAAGGGGCGGGTTTTAGACCAAATGACTTTGCCTGTCTGAAGACCATCAAAAAAGTCTTGGTCCAGCAGCAGTTTTTGTTGGAAAATCCTCCCTCCGAACTTAAGGACCGCATCGTTTCCCTCCATAAACCTTATCTCCGGCCGATCGTCCGGGGAAAGGAAAACAAACGTGTGGAGTTCGGTATGAAAGCCCATATCCTTCAGACAGGCGGGCTATCATTTATCGATAAACTGGACTTCAACAACTTCAATGAATGTACCCGGTTGAAAATATCCACGGTAAAACATACCCGGGTTTTCGGACAGACTTCCCAGCTGGGTGCCGACCGGATTTATGCCACCAATGCCAACAGAAAGTATTGTACCTCCAAAGACATATTCACCGGCTTCCCCAAAAAAGGCCCCAGACCCCACAGCAAAGCCGAAAAGATGCTGAGTGCTGAAGTCTCCAAACAAAGGGCAACGGCAATGGAAGGGGCTTTCGGAAACCATAAAAACCACTATGGACTGGTTAAAATACGAGTAAAGGGAGATAAAAGGGAAAAGCTGGCCGTGCTGTTCGGCATTATGGCAGCCAACGCCGTAGCAGTTGCCAAACGAAGAAACCAACAGGAATCCCCGCCCACCAACAAAGCTGCTTGACAAAAACTACCGCCGGAAAGAAGAATTACAGGACAGGTGTGTCCAATTGTCAAAACCACCCCAAAAATCAACCTCTTCAATTCAGTAATTGTACTTTTCCTTACACAAATTGTACTCTTTATTTTACTTCAAAGTACCCTAAAAACAAATTAACCTTTCAGTTAAGTCACTAAAAGGTTAATTATATCTATTTTCCAAGGAGGCCTAAATAAACTTTAACATTAAAAAACCATTATTCCCCCTTAGAATTTTCGGAAAAACCACTATGCCACCATTGGTTTTGCCATGATGAATTTTATAAGAAAAGCCCATGTAAAGTCCTTCAATCCAAGAATGGAGGGAAACCATTTCTGAATACTAAAAGGCACCTTCGATACGGATTTCGCAATCCCTTGGCCTTTCATGAGCCTGCCCTATTTTACCATTCAGCTGTCTTACTTTTGCAATTCAACCATGGTTCAATCCGCTATGGGCTTCAAGTCACCAATTATGGACCTTTATCGCTTTCTGATGATCAGGCCTGCCAGTCCTGGGCTGTCCAGCATCCGGTCCAGTTCCGATTCTATCAGTTCGCTGACCTCGGATTTGATCCTTTTGTAATTATTGGCCACTTCGTGTTCGGTTAGTTTCCTGCATGGTGGAATGGGCTGGTACCCACTTTCTTCCCTTCGGATTGCCTCATGGTCATTTTGGATAGCGGCATGAAATCCTTTTAATTTCATGGGCTGATCGGGCGTATCGGCCACCATCCCCACAAATTCCCCCGAGGACAGGGAGGCGATCGTAGATTGGGGCACTGCAAGGTCAAGCTGTACCGAATGGCTAATGGTGGTATCGTTGGAATTGACGGACCTGCTCTGCCTGGGCTGTCGGATCTTCCCAAAGCGTTCGGACAATTGCTTTGCCGTATCGCCAAGCACCTGCCCCGATACGATATTGCCCACCGTGTTCATGATCACCTCTGCATGCTCCCTGCCGTAGTCCTTTTTGAGCTGGCTGTAATCCTGAACGCCCAAACAGGTCGCCACCTTGTTGCTCCTTGCCGTGGCGATCAGGTTATCTATCCCGTTAAAATAAATGGTCGGAAATTCATCGAAAACTAGGCTGGACTTGAGCTTTCCCTTCTGGTTGGCCAGCTTGGTGATCCTGGAAATATACAGGCTCAGCACTGCACCGTACACCTGTTGCTTTTGCGGGTTGTTTCCCATGCATACGATCTTCGGCCTGTCCGGATTGTTGATATCCAATGTAAATTCACTTTCGGAAAGCACATAGTAAAGCTGTGGGGAGGATAACCGGGCCATGGTGATCTTTGCACTGGCAATCTGGCCTTCAAGTTGATCGGCAGCCCCTTGCATAAATGCGGAGACAAAGGGATTGATCAGCACCTCTATCTCCGGTTCGCACCGCAGGACCGAAAACAACTTCTCGTACTCTACCTGCATCATTTCAATGACATGGGGAAGGGTACAATACTTCCCTTCCTTGTACCGTTTGAGAAACCAGATCACGGCGGTCAGGAAATTTATAGGCGATTCCACAAAAAAGTCCCCTTGTTTTTTTATCCATTCCCGGTTGAGTCCCATCATAATGGTCCTTGAAGCCTCACTGGCATCGGTGATGTCCAGCATGGTGGACGGTTCGAGGGGGTTGCACCGATGACTGCGGGAAAGGTCATCAAAATTGATGGTGTAGAAGGTCGGTGCTATCCTATAGGCTGCCCTGTTTTTTTGCAGGGCATTGTAGGCGATCCTGGAAAGGTCATCGTACTTGAAGTCATAGATAAACATGGAAAACCCCTTGGCGATATGCTGGGTGATCACATGGCGGATCACGAAATAGCTCTTCCCGGATCCCGGGGTTCCCAGTACCAAAAGGGCACGGAAAGGGTTGATGATATTGATCCAGCTGGCCCTTGTCTTCTGTTTCAGACGGTAGAGGGCCGGAAGGTTTATGGAATATTCATTTTCAAGCAGGCGTTCCTGTTGAGGGAAGGTCTCATTCTCATAGTTGAACACATCCTTTCCCACCTGTTCCTTTAGACAGCGGGACAACCTTCCCCCTCCCCACAGGACCATAAGGAAGCCTGCCACCATGGAGACCAGGTAGCAGTAGCCAAAAGCCACTAGGTCCGGTACTATTGCCTTCCAATAAACTGACACAAAAAACAGGATACTTCCCAGCACCAAGGCGGTCAAAGCAGGTGGCCATTTAACGGCAGTGTCTTTTTTTCCCTTTGCACCAAGCAGGCTGACATAGAGCAGTCCCAAACAAAGTATTTTGGCATTTTGGGCATCTCCCAGAAAGGGCAATTTCCCCACATTCTCCACAAACACCACCAGAAAGGGCCACGAAAGGCCCCACTTGGAAAACACGTATGGGAGTGCCAGGTAAAAGTGGATTAGCAGGACGGCAATGCTGATCTTGCGCGTGAGGTCAAGGATCTTGCGAAGGGCCTGTTGGTTCTCTCCTGTAGCCATTATGATTGTTTTGGTGACAATCTTTCTTTTTGGGAACCTTTGATCCGGGAAGACTTCCTGAACTGACCCCTCCTTATCCTGCCCACGTTTTCCATAAAATCCTGGAGTACCGGTGTGGCATCCAGGTTCCATACAGGCATCCTTTCCATTTCTTCCTCCCCACCAATACTGTTCCCCATTCCATCTAGAAGCAAAGGGTACTTCTCCTTCAATTTTACTTTCATAGGCCGTGAAACACCGCCCAACAAATTTCCCGAGACAGTAAACGCAGTCCTGTTAAGGTGGTCAATGGCTATGGCCCTTTTATCACCCCTTCCCTTTTGGATACTGATGGCAAATCCATTCTTTTTAAGGCGCCCGTCCAGGTCCGGGAACCTATTTTTGGCGATTTCATCCAGGACTTCCAAAAAGCGTTCTTTTGCTTCGGACACTTTGGAGATGAACCCGCTTTTCCTCCGTTCTATATGATTGGAGATATTCTCGAATGTGGGCCGTATGGAAAAGGAACTTGCCCTCACCAGACCGCCCACATGCTTTCCATTATTTCCCATTGGACAATAGGCCAGTCCACGGTTCCTCCACATCCTCCCTCCTCTTTTGCCCTGTACCAGCCCAACGTTGAACTGGCGCAAAACAGCTGCAAATTCAGGTATCGAGCCAAACGTATACAGGCGTAGGACATCTTTTATGATGTTCTCCATTGTACCAAGGGTTTCTGTTTTACCATACTCAAGTTTCTCCAAACGTGCCGGATATGAATATTGCTCCGGTCGTTGTGGAAAAGTATGACGTCCCATCTCGGCCACCAACTCCCTACGAGCCTTCTTAGAGAGGGTCTTTCCCAGATGATGGGTTTCCAACCGTTTTCCGTTTTTGGATATGGTGGTACTGAGGACATGTATGTGGGGATTGTAACTATCTGTATGGTTGAAAACCAAATAGGGTTGTTTGCCATAACCGATTCGCTTCATGTATTGCTGGGCAATATACCGTAACCTGTTTTTATTCAAACTGTCAGTTTTGGAAAAGTGCAGGAAGATATGGATGGCATTCACCTTTACCCTATTGTTCCTGCGGGTATAGGATCGAAAATACGCATTCAGTTCCTTTCGGTCCATACGCTCCCCCTGGCTCCCAAAGCCATGTACCGTAATCAACTCGGCCTTGCCTTCTCTGATCTTCCTGAAATGGTAATAAAGGATACTGTTGATGCTCCTACCTACATTTATTACTGCTATCATGTCCCGAAATGTCCCTGCACCATCTTCTCCAATACTTCCAATTTCCACAGTGCCTCTTTCAGCTTCCCTTCCAGTCGTCTGGCCATTTTCCGATCCTTGGGAGTACCACTGTTGACCAAAACGTCATGGACCATTTGGTCAACGTTTACCGCTATTTCCTGGATTTCCATCTGAATGGAATGCATTCCTTCCAGGACCCGGTCATAGGTCTGGTCATATGTTCTACACTTGACAGGCCTGTTTGAAAGGATTTGCCTTATCAGCGCACTCATGGAATGGTTGGTGGATTTCGACAACAGTACCAACAGCTCCTGGTAGCGGTCTCTGGATATCTTGGACATCACCACCACTTTTTCGGTCTTTTGCTTTGTCGCCATAAAACACTAGTTTTCGAGATTGTACAACCAATCATTGGCAGCTTCTTTCCAATTGTCCAGCGGCATCCCGTTCTCCTTGTGCCACCCGGTGGACTGGTAGTAAAAATAAAAGACTTCTGCCTCGGAAACGGGGACGGACTGTTGGATAAAAAATGACTTTACCTCTTCAAAATGTGGTGTCGAGGAAAGGACATTGTTTGATGATTTTGTGTTATAATTTGCCATGATCAATATTTTTTGATTCAATGGCAAATTCACAAACAGAAAGAAAACAATTTCACCATTTGGACCGGAGTCCTGAAAAAAAAGACAATAAAAAAGCCATTCACTTTCGCAAATGGCTTTCATCCAATTTATAAAACTGAAATTCTTCTATCTACATTCGGATTTTTTTTCGCTCCCATAATTTCCCTGGATAAACACATTTCTGGTGCAGAAAATTCAGAGCTTCTTCCACGGTAACCTTGTCCTCCGGATAGGTCACGCCAAACCAGGTCTTTCCACCTTCCAATATCTTGACGGAAGCCTTGTTTTCGGCAATAAGGTCATTCACCACGGTGGGGATATAGAATTCTGCTTTGATATTGTCCTTGTTTTCTTCCAAGAAAACTTTCCATCGCTTTTCTGTATCTTCGAAGAAGGATGGCTGAAATCCCCAGCAGTTCATGGAAACCGGGGTATTTTCACTGATTTCAAGAACGTCCTCACCCATGCGGCTAATGACCTTCTCTCCTTCCCGGGAGATCTTTTCGCGCTCGGTCATTCCGGTAAGTTCGTCGTTATCATTGGCTTCACAGACACCTCGGTTAACAGTACCGTGCTTCGAAAGCACATTTTTAAGGGCATAGCCCACCATACAATGTTGGTTATCCCCTTGAGGCTGGGTCAAAAAGGCTCCCAATCGCTCGATGGCTTCCTTACCATAGAAATCATCTGCATTGATGACCGCAAAAGGTTCCTCTATTACCTCCTTGGCACAGAGTACCGCATGTGCTGTACCGTAGGGCTTCGTCCGTTCAGGGTTTTGATGAGCTGCAGGTACCAAGCTGGTGAGGGATTGGATCACAAATTCGACCTGGATCTGATCATTTATCTTATTCAGAAAACGATCTTTTACCAGGTCTAGGATCTCTGCCCTTACGATAAACACTACCTTGCCGAATCCGGCCTGGATGGCATCGTAAATGGCGTATTCCAAAATGGTTTCGTTATTAGGGCCAAAGCCATCAATCTGCTTGTTCCCCCCATACCGCGAGCCCATACCCGCAGCTAATATCAAAAGGGCTGGTTTTGTTGTTTGCATTTTATGTTTTGTTTATTAGGGTCTGTTGTTAGAAGTTACCCCCTAGCCCCCTGAAAGGGGGAATAAAATTGAATCCTTCAATAACGATTATTACTATATCAAAGAATCCCACTTTATCCACGAAGGAACCAGAAACGTAATCTCAGTTTTTAGAACTACCTCATTATAAAAACAGTAAACCAGTTTCATTCTTACCTCTCAAGACTCAAGTCTCCTATCTCCATACTACTTCTTCCCTATCAAATAAATTAAATGCGCTTGTGCAAACACACTGAACTTGTCCTTTCCAACCGGAAACTCTTCCGTACTGGCAGGATCAAGCTGCCACTGGTAATTGAGTCCATTGATCATTTGAAGACAAGAACTTAGCAGAAATCGATCCCACTGATAATCGAACAGGAAGCCTAACGAAAGGTCTACCCAAGGTTGTCTTTCTTCTTGCTGACCTAAACCACGATAATAAAAGTCTTGGTGGTTAGCTAGGCGTTCTAACACAATGCCATATTTATTTAATTTATCAATTAAGGAGACTTCGATGGTTTGAACATTGCTTCCCGTACCGATACCTACTCCCAAAGGTTGTCCATAATGCGTAAATCCCCTAACCTGATAATGTGTCCCCCAAGACGTTCCTCCGTCCAATCCTCCGTACCGTATATAACGGTTAACTGATTCTTGTTGTTGGGTCATTTCGGCCCTGATCTGCACATATTTATTTGGATAAGGTAGTTCAAAGAGTTTGTTAAAGCCCAACAAATAAGCCCGTGCGTGCTCTGGATTCAATACAAACTCCCTGTCAGTATAAGCATGATCCCTTCTTCCATATTCAAAATAGATCTCTGCATTGGCTTTTGTTATAAGGTATCTTCCAAATACAGAAACCTGTTGATCCTGTGCCCTGCTATCATAATCTACAGAATTTCCATCTTCAAACAATCCGCTTTTTGTAAATACTTCAAAGATCGGAAACCAGTCCTCAAAGGAATCGCTCTTGTCCTCACTATATTGCTGGAAGGTCCTGTTGAATCCCAAGAACAATCCCGGTACCCATTTGGGTTGGTAGGAAACAGAAATACCGTTCAGATACCGCCAGTCATCTGACAGCGGTCTAAAAAATTGGTCATTCAAGGCCTTCAACTGGCTGGGGGCATGGCCGGACGGCTCCAAGCGGCCCATGATAAGTTGTCCTTCAAAAGAACCTAGAAAGGTTTTTGCCGGACGGGTCGTATTCAGGGTCAAGTGGGGAAAACCAGGGGCATTATTGGAAAAGATCAAGGCATTGAACTGCCCCGGGCCCCACCAAATGTTTTCAGTGGAAGCGCCTATTTCAAAAGCGCCATAGCCCAAGGTGATTTTTGACTGTCCCCAACCTAATCTGTTATAACTCTTTTCTCCAAACCTTTCCGGATGGTCCCCATAATTCCAAAACCAATACCGAGCCTTATTTACACTATTGCTAAAATTGTTAGGATACCCATCAAAATCATTGTTCTGCGCCCATACCCATTCAGGCATTAATTGGATATTGATAAAATGGAATTTGGCTGCCACTCCCCCTGAAAACTTATTTTGAAAACCTACATTAGGGATCATAGGTCCGTCTCCCCATCCGTAAGGCCTAACGGAATTATAGGCCAAGGTGTTTCTTAGGGGCAAATAGCTAAAATACTTCTTGTCAGTTTTCCGTTCGATTGCTCCCAATTTATCTCCTCCTTCAAAATACTGATAATCCGCATACACCTCTTGATTATATAAAAACCTAAGCTGAATTGGTCTAATATTGAAACTAACGGTAGAATCCAGTTCACCTAATAATTGCTTTCTCCGGATAGCTTCTTCAAAAACTGGAGAGCCTGCTGGGGTGGTCTGACCCCATCCTAAATTTATCAACACTAAATAGAGCAGCGCTCCTAAATAAAAACGCCTTTGGTTAACCATATAATTCATTATTACCTTCTCATTGTCAGCTCTTCTCATCCACCCCTAGCACTTTCTGTGCCATATTTAATTATGCGCTTAAAGATAAGGTTTTACTTTTAGGCAAGTCTTTAAACAATTTTAAATGCAGGTTTGACTTAGGAAAGAATATTGCCCAAGCAGTCAGAAATATTAACAGAATATCAAGTTTAAAAGAATAATTTTTCTTATACCAAACCTCCAATTCGCCCTTATAAGGGGCGATGTCTTCTTGGTAACATTGTAAGTGTGGCTTGGGAGAATTGGCCAACACACTTTCTTCATCCCTAAACACTATACTTCCTATCCCTGTAAGCCCTGGTTTCAAGTCTCTAATTTGCACTTGAATACTTTCTGGATAGAAACCAAAAGTTCGTGGGGTCAAAGGTCTTGGGCCTACCACACTAATATCTCCTAAAAAAATATTCAGCAATTGGGGAATTTCATTGATCTTGGTCTTCCTTAACACCCTACCTACAGGAAGCACTCTTGGATCGCTTCCTGCCGTTACATCCCCTCCAGCCAAATTTGGACTATTTTCCAGCATCGTCGCAAATTTGAATAAACCAAAGTTCTTCCCACTTTTCCCTACCCGTTGTTGAATATAAAACACCTTACCCTCACCTGTCAACCGAAGCAGGATCATAATAGGAATCATCAAAGGAGAAATCAAAACCAGGACAATTAAAGATGAAATAATATCAAACGCTCTTTTCAGCATATTTTTACATTTTTTTATCTAAACTTAACCCTGTTTCAATATGCTTAAACTCAGGAATATATTTTTTCAGCCATCTTACAATATCTGATTTTTTTGTTTCTTCTCTATCCATTATCTCATGTAACTCCTCAAATATATTATCAAATTCACTCATAGGATAAGTAGCCTCCTTGGCAATTGTCCCCAATGCATTAAATTTATCCAAATCAAATAGTTCTTCTTCCGTATAGAACTCTTCAAACAATTTTTCTCCTGAAGTGTCCGTCTTAAACACGTAAACTGGATACTTCCCTTCATTGATCAGATGTATATTTCTTCTTGCTTCAACATCAGAGTTAAAAATTACAGGTTCAAAGCCGAGCTCTCGTAAAAGAGGAGTGAAAATATCCGCAAACTTGATCAAGTCCTTTTCCATATCCAATTTTGGAAAGAAAATTTCTTTATTTCGTCCCAGTACACATGCCATTAAACAAATTTCACCCGACTCCTGAGGAGAAACAAAAAAACGTTTCACATCACTTGGACAAGACAAAGGTTGACTTTTCTCAATCCGCCTTAAAAAACCATCTAACAATGATCCATTTGAAAAAGCTACATTGGCAAATCGAGCAGTAGAGACTTTCAACTGATCTCCATAGGACAGTATTAGTTCCTCCATCATCTTTTTACTAGCCCCCATTATATTTACAGGATTAGCTGCTTTATCTGTAGAAACACAGAAAAAGTGCTTAGGTGGATATTCAACCAATAAATCCAATAATCCTTTTGCCTTTACCAAGTTATTTTCTAATAAAGCTTCTATAGAAAATATATCTTTTTCGCTTCTGACATGTTTATGCGCCGCAAAATTGGCGACTATATCAAAAGGACCATGAGAAATAAACAACTTTCTGAAAGCAAAGCTATCAAAGGAAAGTGGGTAAGTATAGAATTCCTCAGGAATATATAGGTCTGCTATACTTCTAAGGTCTCTGACCAATTCGGTTAAACCATTTTCATTGATATCAACCACTACTACCTTAGCAGGTCTAAACTTTAAAGCTGCTTTAATAAAAGAAGAGCCTATTGTACCTGCACCGCCTATAATTATCAGGCTTTTTTCTTCTATATTTCCTTTAAGCTCTTCACTATTAGCTTCTATATCCTTAGAAAAAAGGCTCTCCTTACGTTGAAGATAATTTAAAATGAAATTGTTGGTATCCATACTTTATGTTATTTCAGAATTTCAGCTAATTTTTCCAATACATTACTTGGACTCCACCCCAATTCTTTCCTTGCCTTACTGTCATCAAAAGTAAGTACAGAAGTGATTTTTTTTAATTTATCTGAATCAATAGGAAAGCGGTTTCCGGTTATATCTCCTATCCTAGCTAACCCGTTAGCAAACCAAAAAGGTACTTTGATTGGTTTTTTCCTTTCAAGTGAAGCCGCTATAACCATCTCTAATTCCCTAAATGTAGGGTGATATCCATCAGTTAAATTATAAGTCCCACCTTTTTTAGCTAATAGTGGAATAATTTTAGCAATATCCTCCCCAAAAACCATACTTTTCCTCGCATTGGCGTCTCCAATACTCAAGTACCTGCCAGATTTAATTCCACTAATCATTTTTTGAAGATTACCTGGTGGGTTAGGACCAACAATAAGAGGCAGACGCAGAATACCTAATGTAACATTATGCTTATATGCCCAATCTTGTAACCAAGTTTCTGCTAAAATTTTACTATAAGCGTAAGCAGATACACCATTAAGAGGATGCTCCTCTTTAATATCTATACCTTCAGTCACACCATACACTGCTACAGTACTTATAAAAATAAACTTTTTTGGAATAACTCCCAACCCTTCTAAAGCACGACAAAGGTTTTTTGTACCTTCAAAATTCACAAGGTGAAACTCATTTTCTTCCTTAGTTGTAATTGGGTTTGAATGTGCTTTTCCTGCAGCATGTATAACCATATCGAAATTTTCGCTGGTTGGAATAGTAAAAACATCTCTTATATCGACTTGAATATCAGCATTGCTCCGCCCAACAGTTACAACGTGCATATTTGATTCCTCTTCTAATGCTTCTATTAAAATAGTATTTAGAAAACCTCTACCTCCTGTTAACAGCACATTATTCATTGACAATGGATTCTAGGTAAGTAAGATAAGTTGATGCTAATTTGTCTCTATTAAACTCATTTTCCGCCAAAAAATACGCATTTTCTCCTGCCACCCGGACTCTCTCCTTGTCCATGACAAAATCCATAATGTTTCTAGCAGCATCTTTTGGTCGGTCTAAATCAATATTAATTCCGCAATTATGTTGGTCAACGAGGTCTTTAATCCAACCTTTAGTCGTCTGAATAATGGGTCTTGACGCAGCAAAGGAATCAAAAATCTTATTCGGACTACAAGTGCTTTGAACAGGATTATCTAAAGTAGCAAACAAGGTGGCATGGCTATTTTGTACCCAAATTGGCAATTCTATTTTCGGTTTAAGCCCTAAGAACAGAATATTCGTTAAATTCATTTTTTCCTTATGCTGCAAAAGTCGTTCTTTATCAGCACCATCTCCTATAAAAACCATTAGCACTTGCTTTTTGACATCTATTTTCGATATCTCTTCAGCTATGTTCATCCAATAATCAATATTATGAATAAGACCCAATGACCCTATATGGGTTAATAATATCTTATCAGTTGTCCAAGAAGGCAATTGACCAGTCACATTTCCGCCAAATAAGTCTAAATCCGAAGCGTTTGGTACAACTTCAATGCGTTTATTTAAGGTCCTACTTGCAATATGTCTTTTTTGACCAATCGAAGCTGTAACAATTAGATCAGCATTTTTGTAACAAGATTTCTCAAACCATAATGCCAATTTCTTTTGAAATCCTGATTTAAGGAGATTAAGTTCAATCGCCCCAGCGGGCCAAAGATCCCTCACTTCAAATACTGTTTTTTTGTTCCTGATTTTTTTTGCCAGAATCATTGGCAACCCTATAGTAATAGGACCAGATGAAGCCAAACAAATATCATATTTAGATGTAAGGGAATACCAAACGCTGACCAATGAAAATAAAATGGCTTTCATCACACGAACTATAAATGAATTTTTATTTGAATCAGCTGAATTTATCACAATTAATTTTATTCCATCAATCTCTTGATGGCTTATAAAGCCGCTTGATTTTATATCGGATTTTTCGTAAGGTGAAGTGACCACGGTAACTTTATGCCCCTCATTTACCCATCGCATTGATAATTCATATATACGTGTACTCCAACTACCTTTTGGGGTACCAAAATATTGATAAAACAATAATATTCGCATCTATTAAATGATATTTTACATTATAAATCCAACATTTATCAACTATATAAGGTCTTTATAAATGGATATATATTGTTGTATAGGTTTAGACCAATGAAATTCATTTTCTACTTTTATAAAGCCGGCTTCTTGTATGTTCTCTCTCAATATTGGATTATCTATAAGAGTTCTAAATTTTATTATTAAGTCAGAAACAGAATTAACGTATAAGGCTTCCTCATCTTCTTTTAACCAACCATATATTCCGGTTCTAGATTTCCCAATGATTGCACATTTGCTTAATGCAGCTTCAAGATAAACCAAACCAAAAGTTTCATTTTCACTAGGCAAAACAAATATGGAAGCTTTGACCATTTCAGCAAGAACCTCCTTTTGAGTTTGTCGGCCCAAGAAAATAATTTGATCACTTTTATTTGCTAAAGATTTTAATTTGGAAATTTCTGCTCCATCTCCTATGATTTTTAGTTTCCAATTTTCAGCTTTTACCTTTTTAAAAGCATTGACCACCCAATCGACATTTTTTCTCTTTATGAGGCTTGAGACACATAAAATGGTGGCTTCTTTTTTATAATTAATTCCTTTAACCATGGAGGTATCAATACCATGTGGAATTTTAGTGCATTGCCTACCTCTCCCGAGCACCCATTGCTCAGTAATATAATTATGTACAATCACTTCATCAGCCCTCTCTATTACTTCCAAATAATTTCTATACATTAGACTATTCTTTGAAAGTTTATTAATCTTATCAAGATCACCATTTCTTAAGGTTACAACTAACGGTATTCCGAAACGATCCTTTAAATATAATCCCATCTTTCCATCAGGTAAAATATAATGCGCATGAATTATATTATACTTTTTAGCTTGTTTTACTAACTTCCTGTTTAGAAATAAAAAGGATTTAATAAACAAATACGAGAACTTTAGGGTAGGTAGTCTAAAATAACTTGCTTTTTCAACAAAAACCCCTCCCTCTAAAAAGCTTTTCGGTAAATTAGAAAGGATATCATAACGATGCTTGAAGGCAAATGGAAGCTTAGGTAAGTATTCGCACGGAAACCAAACCGATAAAGATACCCCCTCTATCTTTTTAACCGATTTAGCGATTCTTAAAATAATATCATTTTCCCTCAATCCAGGAACTGGAATATTCCTGCAAATAAAAAGTATATTTAGATTATTCATTTCTACAAGTCACTTTCTTCCTTCAATTAAATGTATACTGCTTGGGGTATAAATAGAAGCAGTTTCATTTTCTCAATAAAGATCTTTTTATTTTGTTAAAACTTACTTGGTAGCCAAAATTCTTTTGTTACAATGCATTATGTAGCCACTCAGGAATTACATATAAACCAGAAATATAATTGTTAAAAAACAGCTATTTTAAGCAAAGATTGTAAATAGACCATAAAGCACTTGACACTTATAAGAATTTTACCTTCCCTAAAAAGGCGGTACGTATACCTTAAAAAAAATCCTCTAAAATAAGACAACACTTTACTATCTGATAAATCAGAAAAAACAAAACTTCTATAATTTATTTTATTTGCGTAAAATTCCATCTTTAATTTATTGGACGAACTATTTGCAGACGAACTAAGCTGAGCTTCGTGCATCCGTCGAAACACAAAAATATCATCCAAAACTAAAAACATCTTATCCCTTAATATTATCCTGAAGAAAAACTCCTTCTCCTGATGTCTCTTCAAACTAATATTAAATAAATCCATTGAATCAAGAAATGCTTTTCTAAACATGGGGCCAGGTGTGAAAATCTTAACTTTAAATGTTAAATAATCAAAATAGAAGTCTGTAGAATTAAGATTTTGATCATATGGGACTACTTTAGATGAATCATCATTATTAAAATACCCAGTATGACATACTACATAATTAACTGACGAATTTCGATCTAATGCTTTGACCTTTTCTTCTAACATTTTCTCATGCATTAAGTCATCGCTATCGAACCACTGTATGTATTCACCAGTCGCAAGTTGAAACCCATAATTCCTACAAGAGTTTCCTCCTTTTTTCATATGGGAAGGTCGTTTGAAAATCTTAAAACGACTGTCTATTGAGATAAAATCTCTAACTATACTTATACTATTATCAGTGGAACCATCATCTATACAAAGGCACTCCCATTCAGAGTAAGATTGGTTAAGAATGTAGGTAAGAGTTTCTCCAATATAATGCTCGCTATTAAAACATGGAATTATTATTGAAACTTTAACTTTGTCCATCTAATATTCTATTTTTCTAATTCAGCAAATGTTTTTTTCCACATATCTTCACTCAACTGCTTTTGTATAATTGCCTTCGATAACAGCTTTTCCTTAATATGAAAATTAGATGTAGGAATTAGTACAGATTCCAATTTTGATTTTAACTCATCAAAATCAATTAATAAATCAGTCAAAAGCCCATCTGAATACTCATAATCATCCAAAAGCCTTTTATATTTATGACTCCAACTTGTCGCCAAGCAAGGGACTCCCTGCGAAAGAGCACTTACTAACCCATGAAACCTAGACGTTATAGTAGCGTGAGTTGCTCCTATTATCCCTTTAATTTCCATAGCATTTTTACCAGCTATTACCGGAACTCCCTCTTCCAACATTAAATTTATATCATTCGCAATAGCCTCATCTCTTTCCCCTTCATGAATTAAGAAAAAAGGCGAGAAATTCATGGATTGAATAATCACTACACAATTTTTAAGTAGTTCTTTATATTTTTCAATTCCTCCATCTACACCACCCATTTTAAAATTTGGTATAATCGCAACTTGATTTTCAGCTGAGTTGAAATCTTTTGGAGGAACACATTCAATGAGATTAGTGAAATCAGGGTATTTGGTAATCTTATTATCTTCCTTATGCAATTTCAATAGGCTTTCATAAGATGTAGTATCTCTTGCAAAAATAAGATTAGCAAACCGAAAAATTTTCGACATTTCCTCTCTGACTGAGGTATCGTTAAATGGCCCAAATGCTTGAGGTAACAATATTATCTTTTTCCCTTGGTTATGCCACCTTTCTATATTTGCTGTCAACCTCCTTTGGGCAAAGGCTGCGCCCCATTGATCTCCAAAAGCAAAACCAGAAGCATCTAATATAACATCAATATCTTTCTCTAAAATTATTCCTCTCTTTTCTCTAATTACCATTGGCAACAAATTATATAACAGAGGAATATTGATTCCATGTACTCGACCTGCAGGCTTGGCCAGTATTCCCTCTTCGCGTACTCTCTTAACAAGATCGTTGGACTCCTTAACCCCCCTTCCATAGGGAATTTCAATTGCGAGATTTATTTCTGGATCATACTTAAAAACTTTCTGTTTTATCGCCTGAAGCATTAACTCTGCTCCTTTATTCACAAACCCGACACCTCTAACCTCAATATTAATTCTTCGTTTAGTTCTCATAATTGTATTTTCTTAATAAAGATAGCGGTCTTTTTTCTGAATAGGCAACTTTACCTTCCGGATCCGGGTACCCCACAGCCAAACACATAATTGTCCGTTGGTGTTGCTCCAACCCTAAAAAGCGATCCATTTTCTTTTCTCTTACTTCGATGTCTGGCCAGTTAATAGCGCAACTGCTTAACCCTAATGTTTCCAATGCCAACATAAATGACATTGCTGCCAACGAAGCATCTATATAAATAATGTGACGATCTCGTTCGTCAAAATATGCGTCTAAATTCCCCACCAAAGCAATCATCATAGGGACATTATTTGCATATCCCTTGGTCCCCATTGGCAATTGGACAAGCTCACTAACCAAATTTGGGTCATCAAAAACACGAAACTCATACGGCTGTCGATTGCACGCACTTGGCGATTGGTTACCTGCTAAAATCGCTTTATCAACAAGCTCTCTAGGAACCTTTTTATCCAGAAACCATCGAACGGAACGACGTTGCTTGGTAAGCTTGTAAAATTCTTCATATGCAATCGTACTTCTATCTTCCTCTAATCTATGATATGGAACCGAACTAGATTTCACTGATGAATCAGTATGATTACTATGGGCTCTACTTTTAATAATTTCTATAAATCGGCTACGCTGTAAGTCAACAACATCATCGCTATTACAAGCATCAAAATAATTTTCTAACACATCGTAAAACCATTTCATTTGAGGGTTTGTCTCAACAACCTCTGGCTCCCATATTTGTTCAAAACTGTCAATCGTTTCCGCTATATACTCTCGCGCAAAAACTGGTCTCCGAGGCCTCATTAAAAGCCCTTTTTCGATCCTATGTATATTTCTAGTCAATAAGAAATAATTACCTCTATTAACTTGGCTTTCTTCCAGATGTTTAACCTTTCCAGATAAAACAGCCTGATGTTCTCGCTTAAACGACGAATTAAAGAAAGTATAATATAGTGTGGCTAATCCTCTTGATTTAAAACACACTTTTATTAACCGCTTGTCTAAGACGTTTTTTCCTTTTTTAATTACTTCTCTAATCATACTTTTTGATTGCTACGCCTTTCACTTTCAGACATTACATTAGACACCTGTTGTTTAATTTCTTTACCCATTAATAACCATATCACTACATAATAAATAACAAACAAAATTAATGTCGATATAATTAAATTAATATCATATCTATTTAAATAGACCATTATACTGTAAGTTATTACTGATGCTATCCAAGGACTTTTTACCACGTTCCAAAATTCCCCTGTGCTTATTTTTATCATTAAAAGCTTATTAAAAGTATATTGAGCAATGATCACTGCAATAATTTTATTCACCACGACAGCCCAAGCAGCTCCTAAAATGCCGTAGAAATGAATTCCAAAAAATAATGTAGGAATAAAAATTAAAGATTTTATTATTTGAAGTGTTAGTTCCAATCGCGGTTTTCCCATCCCCCGAATCAATGATGTATTACTATTAACCATCATATGAATCATAACAGCAAAAGCAAGAATACTTAGTGGAGCAACTGATTCTTCCCATTTCTCTCCAAAAATATCAAGAATAAATTGCTCACCCAACACGATCATAAATAGCATTATAGGAAATATAATTATACTATTATAATTAACAGTAGTTAGGTAATACTTCTTCAAACTCTTCTCGCTTGATTGCATTTTACCATATACAGGATACATTACCTTATTAATAACAGACATCAACTTACTTCTGAAAGTATCAGTCAAAACAAATGCAAAAGTATAAACTCCTAATAGCTGACTATCAAGTAGTTTTCCGATCATCAAATAATCAAAGTTGCCTATTAAATAGTTGACTATGCTGGTTCCAGTTGTATATAACCCAAATCCGAAAACATCTTTAAAAGCAGCTTGTTCCCACATCAATTTTGGTGTCCATTTGGTGGCATTAAAATAAAGGGGCATTGCAACAACAATGGATGCGACAGCATTAAAGGCTAATGACCACACACCTGCCCCCATGAAAGCTAAAGTTATTGCTATTACACCTGACACAAAGCTCGAAATATTCTCTACGACAGCTATTTTTTT
Source organism: Echinicola rosea (assembly GCF_005281475.1). Classification (NCBI taxonomy): domain Bacteria; kingdom Pseudomonadati; phylum Bacteroidota; class Cytophagia; order Cytophagales; family Cyclobacteriaceae; genus Echinicola; species Echinicola rosea. Next base: position 5,608,896 of record NZ_CP040106.1, read on the forward strand.
AAAATTCATAGCCTTTGTTAATTGAGCCTTATGCACCAAATTTATTGGACTTGATAAAATGCCAAGACTCAATACGGGGATCAAATCCTGTAACAATGGTTCTTGATAAAACGAACTGGCCAAAGGGGCTACGAGTAAACACATTAGCAAATATAGCATTCCGCCCCAAGCCAGGCCTGTCCAAAAAGCAGTATGAAAGTGAGAATCTTTCAAATCCTCTTCTTTCTTTTGTACTAAAGCTGAGGCTATTCCCAAATCATTAAGTACTTGAACAAAGCCCGTAAAAACAACTGCCATGCCAATTAATCCAAAATCTTCTGGGAAAAGTAATTTAGCAAGTACTAACTTTATAATAAAAGAAAACGATTGATTTACTACCAATTGAATTCCACTCCAGAAAACTCCTTTTACGACTAATATTTTTGAATTACTACCAGACATTTCACCTACCCTTAAGAATATTATAGATAATCTTAAAAAATCTTATTGATACTCTATCTATTTCCTTTATTCTCTTCAATCCAATTGGCTACAAGCTGTGAAACTTCTATTCCAGATGACTTATGTAGATGATTACCATCTGTGTATTTAAACCTAGAGTTATATTCAGTCAAATCAAGATACCCTTGTGAATTTTTAATAGCATCTTTAATGGTATTGTTGAAATTTGGCATTAATTCTTCTTCAATTTCCATCATCTTAAAGTGAACAGGAAGTCTAACCAAGTAAACTTCTCCATAATCCGATAAATAATTTATAATTTTTAATAAGTATTCATATCTCACCTTTGAATACTTAGTTTTTAATAGATACTTATTTCTATAATCATATAATTTCTCATTAATCCTATTAGAAACTGACAAACTATCCATAGGAATGTCCTTAATTTCAAGCCAACCATCGTGGTGCAAAAAAACTTTACGTGTTCGAGGCAGTAAGATATCTTTATAATTTCCCTTCAGATTTTTCAACAAATACTCAAAGTTAGGATACATATTTACATTATGCGTAATACCTAAACTTAATTCGTTTTCCCTAAATTTTGCTAAATCATTTGGGTCATTGCACCAACTTGAAATACTCCAAGGGTCAACTGCCAAAATAAAGACCCCGTTTTTCTCTTTATTATGTTTCTTTACTATACTCTCATAATATACCTTTCCGTATGGACTATGAGAAAGTGTAAAAGAATAATTATAAATTTCCAGACCTAGTCGTTCTTTAAAAATTTCTGGTTGTAATCCCTGAGCTGCTCTAGATGTTCCTAAAATTAAGTTCTTTTGTTTATGAGATGTAAATCTAAGATAAAACGGATCAGTATAATGAGCATACCCCAATAGTTAGGACAGATTTTCTATAATCTCAAGTATACAGAGGTCTAATGAGTTTTCCCTATTTCCACACCTGAAAATCCCCTTTTAGATTTTCAGGATAGTGAGGGAATGTGGTAGACTCGATTTTATGCCACCTGCCCAACCAAGGAATAGACTTCTGCCGGAATTTGGTTATCCAGGCTGCTGTGCCTTCTTTGGTTGTTGTAGTAATCCATATATTCTGCTATCTGCGCATAGAGGTCCAATCCGTCCTGTGGTGGATTGAGATAGATCTTTTCATATTTGATTGTTCGCCAGAACCGTTCGATAAACACATTGTCAATTGCTCTTCCTTTTCCATCCATACTCAGACGGATGTCGTTGGACTTTACTGCTGCAGTAAAGACTTCTGAGGTAAACTGGCTCCCTTGATCCGTATTGAGAATCTCCGGGCATCCATATTGACTGATGGCCTCTTCGAGTACTTCTTTGCACCATTCTGCATCCATATTGTTTGAGATAGACCAACCGACAATATGCCTGCTGTACAGATCAATGATCGCTGTCAGATACATAAACCCTTTTTTCATCGGAATGTAGGTAATATCCATGGCCCAGACCTGATTGGGACGGGTCACTTCCAGGTTCCTGAGCAAGTAAGGATACACTTTATGGGCCTTGTGCCTTCGGGAAGTATGTCTGCCGGGCATGACTGCCTGCAGCCCCATGCAGCGATAATACAGCCGTTCCACCCGGTTTTTGCTGATCTTATATCCTTTATCCCGGGTCAGCCAGGTGTGCATGCCAGGCGCTCCCTTGTAGGGGTGATGGAGATAGTGTTCGTCCATCAACCTCATGAGTTCCAGATTCAGCTCCGATTCCGGCTTGGGCCGATAATAGATCCCAGAACGATGGACATTGAGGATGTTGCATTGAGCCTTTAGACTCAGTTCGGTATGACCCTTGCGTATCATGCTGCGTCGTTTTGCCAGAGGTTCTAGCGCAAGGCGTCTTTTAAAAAATCATTCTCAACTTTGAGCTTGCCGATAGTCTTGAGCAGCTGGTCTTTTTCCTCATCGGCAGGGTTTTTCTTGTTTTTGCTGCTTTTTTCAAAAACCTCTTCAGCTCCATTGAGAAATTCCCGCTTCCAGTTGCTCAGTTGCTGGGGTGACAGTTCGTACTTCTGAGCCAGCTCAGCAAGAGACGAGCGCTCTTTTAACAATTCCAAAACCACCTTGGTCTTGAACTTCGATGTAAATTTTCTTCTTGTGGTCATCACAGTAAATTTAAAGGTAAATTTTTAACTTAATTTACTGTCCCAATTTTTGGGGTATGTTCATGCGTATCTGTAAACACGTTTCCATTTGATAGTTAAATTTTCCAATGCATATTGTTGTTCTCGACCCAGCCACTCTATTACTAAAAAAAGAAACAATGAAAAAGGTAACACGTAACCAATTTCTCTAGAAAATAAACTTAGTGTCTCAACGTACCCATCTTTTTCAGTTAAACCCAACACCATCCTTTTAATATAATTTAGAGCATGCTTAATATTCTCTGCTCTAAAAAATATCCATGCAAAAACAGTAAGCCCAAAAGTTAGTAGCAAAGATAAAAATTCTCTAACTGTTGGCAGGTAGTTCCCTTGTGCTATTATTTCCAAATTATTTCTATTATTCTTAGTCAATAATAATGGTAGAAAATAAAGTGCGTTTAAAGCCCCCCAAACGATAAACGTCCAATTCGCTCCGTGCCAAAAACCACTTAATATGAAAATTATAAAAGTATTTCTAACTCTCAACATAGTACTTCCTCTACTACCACCTAAGGGAATATATACATAGTCTCTAAACCAAGTCGATAGTGAAATATGCCAACGCCTCCAAAACTCTGCAACATCTCTAGAAAAGTAGGGGAATGCAAAATTTTGCATCAATTTGAAACCAAATAAACGTGACGTTCCGATAGCTATATCTGAATATCCAGAAAAATCACAATAAATTTGAATAGTAAAAAATAAAGCACCTACAATTAAAGTACTTCCTGTATAACTATCTGAATTATTAAAAATTAGATTAGCATATTCAGCACAATTGTCAGCAATAACAACTTTCTTAAATAATCCCCATAAGATTTGACGCATGCCGTCAACTCCTTGTGAATAATCAAACTTTCTTTTTGTATAAAACTGAGGTAATAAGTTTGTAGCCCGTTCAATTGGTCCAGCCACCATTTGTGGAAAGAAACTTACAAAAGCTGAAAAGGCTATAAAATCATTAGTTGGTTCAAGTTTTCGTTTATAAATATCAATTGTATAACTCATTGTTTGAAAAGTGTAAAAGCTAATTCCAACAGGTAGTACTATATTTAAGGAACTTGCTTTAATTTCTGTACCAAAAAGCGAAAAAGCCGTTGTAAAATTGTCAAGGAAAAAGTTGTAATATTTAAAAAAACCTAAAAATCCAAGATTCACAATAATACTTACCCACAAAAGAGCCTTTCTCCTAGCTTGACTTTCTTCATCCTTAAGTTTAAGTCCAACAGTATAGTCAACTATTGTACTAAAAAAAATTAAAGCTAAAAACCTCCAATCCCACCATCCGTAAAACACATAACTGGCAAATGAAATCAGTAAATTTTGAAGCCTTAATTTATTAGCAATTAACCAATAGACACCAAAAACTATTGGTAGGAAAATAGCAAAGTCAATTGAGTTGAAGAGCATTAATTACAGATTATCAGGGAGTGTTATCTCAACTCTGTCCTTTCCCTTCCCGGGGGCTAGCCCCCGGGAAGGGAAAAAATTCTCACTAAATAATTAGGTTTCCGTATTGATGTCCAACCGGAGCCTCCCCTCAAATTTAATGGCCAACTGCTGGACTGTCAAGCTCCAGTTCTGTAAAGGGGTCGTCCATTTTTTCTCGATCCGCTGCGTGGCCAGATAGACCAGCTTTAGAAGTGCCATGTCACTGGTAAATGCCCCTTTGGTCTTGGTCACCTTTCTTACCTGCCGATGGAAGCCTTCCACCGCATTGGTGGTATAGATCAGCTTCCTGATGGGCGGTGTATAGGCAAAGAAGGCACTCAGCCTCTCCCAGTTGTCGTTCCAGGAACGGATCACTATGGGGTATTTCTTCCCCCACTTTTCTTCCAGTTCCAACAATGCCGATTCGGCCAGGTCCTTTGTCTCGGCCTTATAGATCTTCTTCAGGTCACCGGCAAACTCCTTTTGGTTTTTGCTGGCCACGTACTTCAGGCTGTTCCGGATCTGGTGGACCACGCAGAGCTGGATCTCTGTTTTCGGGAAAATCGACCCGATCGCCTCGGGAAAGCCCTTAAGGTTATCGGTACAGGCGATCAGGATATCCTGTACTCCACGGTGCTGTAGATCGCTGAGTACCTGTAGCCAGAAGTTCGCCCCCTCGCTTTCGGAAAGGTACATGCCCAGTACCTCCTTCTTCCCCTCACGGTTGATCCCTAATACATTGTATAGGGCCTTATGGCGTACCTTCCCTTCCTCACGTACCTTGAAGTGCATGGCATCAAGCCATACAATGCAATAGACCTCTTCCAACGGCCTGTTCTGCCACTCCTTGACTTTCGGGACGACACGGTCGGTAATATCGCTTATCACCTGCGTGGAGACCTCCGTATCGTACATTTCCTTGATGTACCCGGAGATGTCACGTAAGCTACTGCCAAGCCCGTACATCCCTATGATCTGCTTCTCAAGGTTATCGGCAAGGATACGCTGGCGCTTCTCGACGATTTTAGGTTCAAAGCTGCTGTGACGGTCCTGGGGCGTCTCGATCTCCACTTCTCCCAAGTTGCTCTTCACACGCTTGCTGCCCTTGCCGTTACGTTTGTTGCCTGCACTGTGGCCTGCATCTTCATCCCGAAGGTGCTCGTCCATCTCAGCCTGGAGGGCTTCCTCCAAAAACTCCTTCAACATCGGAGACAGCGCACCGTTCTTGCCGAACAGGGACTCTCCTGATAAAAACTGGTCAAGTACTTTCTTCTTAAATGCTGATTCTTGTTCTTCGCTCATAACACTCTATCTTATAAACTTTAATTGATTTTCAAAGTCTCAGACAGAGTTTAGATTACAGTCTCGATTATCAATGTAGAATTAGTTCCTAAAATCCAATGTAATCATCTGATAAAAAACATTATTTGACAAAAATAGCTGACACAAGATTATATTGTAAATTAAATACTTTATGATAGCAGCCTGCATGTTGATTAAAAGAATATAAAAAATATTCTATTCGATCAAAATCAAAATTGGACTTCGGTCATCAGATTCCCCCGAAATTGATCTCGACTTTATTTTGTTATTTTTGCTAGCGGGTAAGGTAGAAGTATTATCTCTATACTTTCTTATTCCCCTCTGATTTATACTTCCAAAAGATTTACGGTAATCTGTTTTTCCACTTTGCTTGTATTCCCATTTTTTTTCACCATTTGCATATGGTAGAAGCCAGTTATACCCAGAATGAATTGATTTTCCAGAAGGAGTTTCATAATTCCACAAATCAATACCAACGTGCTCTGCTAAACGCGCAATTCTAAACCAATAATTCAAGTTCGCTAAACTATAGTTCCAAGACTTTGTTCTCTTCAATTCTTCCGGTTGCTTACCTTCCTTATCGAATTGATGATCAATAAGTTCGGGTATATCATTTTTGATTATCTTCCTAGCAAGGAATTTATTATCAGTATACAAGGCAACAGAAATTAATTGCATATAATAAGCTGTTCCAATATTATTGGTTAGTCTAGAGGCTCCAGTTCCAATTTTACTTGTCTGCATCCAATTTAAATAAGACTTAAACCATCCTTTCAATTCATTCTCATTTTCTTTGGTCCAAGAAATACTTCCCTCCAATAATCCAACAACGTCTATAACGTCTACTAAGGATCTCGCATCTATTATTCCATCCCTCCTTCCTTGATTTCTTCCAGGTATAAATTGCGCATGGTTGAAGTTTGGGTTCATTCGAGTTTTATCATTCAAAAACCAAGTTTTTAATTGGGAAGCAGCTTTAGCCGCATATTTTTCATCTCCTGTATAATAATAAGCTACAGAAAGTAATCTAATATTAGCTGCCATCTTTCTTAAATAGGAGTTATCCTTATATTTATAAAAATCAGGATTTGTTTTTCCATCTTTTCTAATATACGGCAACCCATCAGGCTTCTGTGGATCTGGCCACCAATACTGCCCTACACTTACATAGTCTCTTTTATCCCCACTAGGGGCAATCTTTTTTTTATTATTAGTAACGGATAAATCCGGAGTAGTCAAAATAGCATTTGCATCCTTAATTATCTTTTTTAATGCGACATTCAGTTGTTCATCACCACTTCTTAATGCTTCTTTTTTAGTATTAATCAGGTCTTCTTCTATTATCAATGTTTTCTGAGGATAACATGCACTCAAACTTAAAAAAACACCTAGAAAGATGAGGACAGAACGAACCAAAATCAATTTCATTATTAAACAATTTTTATAAGTGAAAATAAACTCAAAACATAAATCGTAGTAACCTCACCCTTTTTCTTACCACCATACTCAATTCAGCAATAATTTAGTATCCTGAACTTTCACCTAATGGATTATCATTAAAATAATAATAATCAGTAATAAAATCAAAAAAACATGATTTATAATGAGGATAAATATTTCGTGAGGTTACTATAATTCCTATTTGCTTCATAGTTATTTAACCAAGTATTATAAGCTGAATTTCTTCGTTCCTTGTGCTCTTTCAAATCAATATTTTTAATTTCCCTCCACAATTCAGCTGCTTCAAATTGCGCAGGTAATAAATGTCCATTGTTGCTATTGACAATTTCAGAAGTTCCACCAACATCTGTAGCTATACAAGGTATACCAAAAGACATTGCTTCCATGATACTAACAGGAACTCCTTCGCTTTCACTGACATTGATAAACCAGGTGATTTTATTGTTTTTGTAAAAATTGTAAATGTCTTTTTGACTGCTCCAACCATGAAACTTTACTCTAATATGGGAAGGTAAAGTCTTTACTAATTTCTGTAACTCATCAAACTGCTTGCCATCACCAAAATGATGCCATTCAACTTGTTCATCACTATCACTCATTCTAAGAGCTTCGATTATAAGATGCATTCTTTTTACCTTTTCAACCCTACTACAAGAAACAATTCTTATAAAGTTTAATTCTCCTTTATCTTCAAAATCCTTCCAAGAGAATTCTAAATTTGAAATTCCTAACCGGCTTAAATGTATTTTTTCCTCAGGTATCTTATAATCCTTTTTTAATATACTTTGAATATCATTAGATATTGGCAATAATACATTCGACTTATTATAAATTTCTTGTCTAATTGGCAAATAGCCTCTATTGATAGGTAAATAAAAATCCGTACCATGCATTCTTACTACTTTTTGATATTCTTTGCATAAGTTAGTAGTGAACAGAGGACATTCCGCCCAATAAGAATACAATAATGTTTCATCCTTGGTCAAATTGTATTGTCTTATACTATTAGAAAATTTAGTACAAACTGTTCTGAAATTTAAAAATGAGTTTATCCAACGGAGGAATTTGTCCTTAGATAAAAACACTTTTTCTGTATAAAAATCATTTAAATAACTACCTATAGGGCTCACATTAAATACACCTTGAATAATTCTTTTTCCCTTATTCAAAGAGACAAAAGGTGAGACAAATTTAACATTAGAAGGCACATTCCGTGCCACACTATTATTAGAAGGATTATACAAGGGGAAGAGATAAACTTCTTCAAATGTCGAAGCCAAATAGGGGAGCTCATTCTCAAAAAATGTTTCCTTACTTCCAAAAGGAAACGACGCAGTAAAGCAAACTAATTTCTTTTTCATTGTTAATAGTTTAATTTTTCCCCTCCTTCAATGTAAAGTATATTAAAAACAATGATTTTACTGTACCTGATGTCCTTATTAAAAATGGTTCTTTAAATTCTCCTAAAAAGAAAACAAACAATAACCCAAGCAGAACCAAAGAATATTTCTTTGAGTTATTAAAAAGGTTTATAATATATACTATATAAATAGAATAGAACAAAATAGTAAATATAATACCTACAGCAAATATAGCTCTTACATAACCTACATCCGAATCCACCTTTCTACCAAAATAGTTTCTGGTACCTGGCGCTCCATCCCAATCTCCAGCACCAATCATCAATTTAATAGGGTCGTTAGGTAAAAAAAACATTGTTTGCAGATTATTGGTAGAGCTAGTTTCTAGTTCACCTGTAGCTTGGTAAACCTCTATTAATTCAAACGCCCTTGAAATCACCTTTTCTTCAAAATAAGTGATTTTTTCCTTAGGAATAACAAAAAACAACCCTATAAATCCAATAATTAGAGTAATAATAATAATTGCCACCCTTTTAATTAATAAAATAACGGAACTTTTATTTATAGCTTCTTGAACCATTGTAACAACAAATAGTATGGCCGAAAATATTAGACCTGTCCTCGCTATAAATATTTGGGAAAGTACTATTATGCTAACAAATAAAATAACTTTTATCTTTTTTACCTTTCTAGTTTCTTTTAAAAATAAAATGCAACCGCTAAATGCACCTATAGTTTGAAGATAAGACAAACCGGCTCCTCCAGAGTTAGAAAATCCTTTCATTCGGTAATTACTTAGATATCTTTCATCATTTATCTTTAAAACTAAATTAGTAAAATCTCTAAAGTCCTTACTAATAAATGATATAATGACGAAAATACTTTGGATAAAAATAACAACTAATAGTCCATATAATATTTCATCATTAGTGTATTTAATAGACAAATATTGATATAATAAATAGGTTCCAATTATCGCTTCTGTTATAAACCAAAAATTTTGCTGAATAAAAACAAGGCTGTTACTATTAAATAATTTAGTTACTATAAAAAATTCAAAAGTTACAAATACTATCACCAGCAGACAGTAAATAATAAAATTATCCTTAAGAATTTCAACCATTAAGGATGGCTTGTTAATAGCAAAAATAAAGAGAAACAGTAACACAAACTTTGAAAAAGTAAAAGGTATTATTGTGAAAACAATTCCATAAATAAAAATGAATACTAATGAAAAATCCAAAAATCTAGAAAGCGTCTTCATTTTCATTTATTATATTTAATAATCATATACAAAATAAATCCTGGAATTTTCCTTTTTATAAAAAAGGATTGAAAAAAAAAGCGGTAAATATTTAATTTCAGTTTAAATCCTCCATTCAGGAGTACCTCTATCTGAGCATCAGAGTATATTTCATCCATTTTACTTAGTAAAACACTTTTATCATCATATTTATTAAAATTTCTAATATGCCTATAAATAAGCTTCTCAGCTAGCCATAAATATCCTTGCATATACTCTAAATATACTATTCCTCTCTTTTTACTGATTAAAGGAATTGTTTGCAATAAAAATGAATAAATTGCCTCAAGTTGTTTTCTTAGAAATTCTTCTTTATTCCAAACAACTCTATCATCGTCATTTCTATGCAAAACATCATATTCTGTCTTATGCATCAGGTATTTGACAGAAATCCTGTCACTCAATAAGGCCCTTATATGTATTTCTGGATCTTGTAATCGTTGAATTTTCTCGTTAAACCCGGATATAGAGAGTAAAAAATCTTTATCCCATATTGGACCTGAAGTATGCCAAGGTAAATCAAATTTCAAGAATTTCCTCAAAAAGTAATCCTCCTTATTTTTCGCCCCGATATATTGTTTAACCTCAAGTGGTGGTGGTCCCTCTTTCGCATATGGCGTGGCTTTAGGTCCTTTACAGTATGCAACGTTAAAAATATAAGAGGAATACCCCGGGTAATCCTTAATGCACTTTATCCTTTGCTCAATACAGTGTGGTAATAACAAATCATCTGAATCAAGAAATATTATAAATTTTCCTTGCGACACATTCATTCCAACATTCCGACATACATTAGCTCCTTTGGTGTCAGAATAATCCTTGCGCTCATAAACCTTTATCCTAGAATCCTTTTTTGCTATTTCAGAAGCAATATTTAATGAATTATCCGTAGAACCATCGTCTATTAATAACAATTCCCAATCATCATATGACTGAGAAATCACTGACTCTATTGTACTTTTAATATACTTTCCCTTGTTAAATACAGGGCTTATAACTGAAACTAACATTTGAATAATTTACAACCTCTAAATTAATTATAGTAGTTCTAAGATTTCAGTTTAAATAAACCTACTTAGGTTTACTAAATCAAGTTCGGTTAATTTTCTTAAAATATAATTTTACAAATTATCTCTTACAATTTGTAAATAAGCTCGACCCCAAACATAAATGAAGTAAGAAAAGGCTCCTAAAAAAATAAATAATATAATTATAAGTAATTTCTTTGGGGCTGACTCTCCTACTGGAACTACTACAGGTTGTATCGTAGAAAATATTGGAGTATCCTGTTTAACCCGTAGTTTTGCTTGTTCTAATTGCTTTGCGAGTTCAGTGTATACTGATAAAGCTAAATTATATTCTGCCTCCAAGTCTTTCAACCGGTTCAAAGCTGTCGACCTGGAAATATTTTGATTTGAATCTTTGAAACTAGTTAGTAATTCTCTTTTTTCTTCAAACTCTTTCTTCTTCTCCAAATACTGCTTTTTGGTATAACTTAATTGTTCACGAGCGTTTTGTATTTTAAATTCTATTACTTTATCCTGCAATAACCCTTCGACATATTTGGCTAATTGAGCAGCGGCTAGGGCTTCCGGCATAACAACCGTCAACTCAAGAAATCCTTCTTTCGAATTATACGAAACGGAAATTTGATCTTGCATTTTACTGAACAAGCCTAGTTGTTTACCTGTAACTGACAGTAGCTTGTTCTGATTCGTACTTTTTGAAACCTTTGGCTCTTCTGATTTAAAAAGTGATATTATTATTTTGGGTAGGCCTAAAGTATATTTTTTTAGATACCAAAATATTCCAGGTGTATAATAGCTATCATAGTATTCTTCATATGTCACTGTTTCACTTAATTCATTAAATTTTAGTTCGGCCTTTAAAACATCTAGCTTAAATGGCGTACTATTAATAACATTGGGATACAAAATAGGAGGTATCTCACTTCTATTTACCCCTTCCCCTAAATTAAAACCAGCCATACTTGCAATGCTTCCTAAACTGCTCATTTGACTATCTCCAGACATCTGAGGTATATAGCTTGACACTACTTTATATTCTTTTTTGGAAAGAAACGCAATTAAAACTCCAATTATAAAGAATACAAAAACTATTTTATACCCCTTCCTTCTATTGACCCATAATAACTTTATTATTGTTAAAAAATCTAAATCTTTGACGCTTGACTTGTATTTGCTATCCGTTTCTTTCATATTTTAATACTTTGTAATGAATCACCAGAGATTTACTTCTATATCATTATAAAAAAACATTGCACTCTCTTTATAACCTCGTCAGAGTTATACTTTATTCATGAACAATTTATCTATTATAACCTTCCGTCAACTAATTGTTTTGCATAAAAAGCTTTAGTATCATACAAAACGGTATTACCATTTGCTTTTATTTTTTCCAAATCCATATCACAAAACTCTTTATGTCCCACCGCTAAAATAATAGAGTCATATTTTTGTAATTTCTCCTTTGCTATCAGTGTCAGATTATATTCAGATTTGACTTCTTCTATAGAAGCCCAAGGATCATATACATCAACCTCAAGACCAAACTGTCCTAATTCCTTATAAATATCAATTACCCTTGTATTTCTTATATCAGGGCAATTCTCTTTAAAGGTAAAACCTAAAATCAATGACTTACTCCCTTTTATGGTCTTTCCCTTTTGTATCATTAATTTCACGACTTTATTGGCCACAAACATTCCCATATTATCGTTTACCCTTCTTCCTGATAGAATGACAGCAGGGTGATAGCCAACCTGTTCTGCTTTATGTGCTAAATAATAAGGATCTACTCCAATACAATGCCCTCCAACGAGACCAGGTTTATATTTCAAAAAATTCCATTTCGTGCCTGCTGCTTCTAATACTTCATTCGTATCTATTCCAAGTCTATCAAAAATCAGTGCCAATTCATTCACAAAGGAAATATTCACATCCCTTTGGGCATTTTCAATTGCCTTAGAGGCCTCTGCTACTTTGATACTAGAAGCTTTATAGGTTCCTGCTTTTATTATAGAAGCATATAATTCATTCACATAATCAGCTACTTCAAACGTAGAGCCTGATGTAACCTTCTTTATCTTAGTCAAGGTATTGATCTTATCCCCAGGATTGATTCGTTCAGGCGAATAACCACAATAAAAATCCTGATTAAATTTTAAGCCTGATTCCCTTTCCAAAACTGGTACACAATCTTCTTCGGTACACCCCGGATAAGTAGTCGATTCATAAATTACTACATCCCCCTTCTTCAACACTTTTCCCAACATGGTACTTGCTGCAATCAAAGGGCGAAGATCTGGTGTTTTATGTTCATTGATAGGAGTAGGAACCGTTACAATGTAAATATTACAGGTCGAAATAGTCGATATCGCATTGGAAGGCAAAAAACCAAGTCTTTTCTCCTCCAATTCCATAGAAGATTTTACCAGAGAAACCTGAAGGTCTCCGTCTTCCACTTCCAAAGTAACATCATGGCCTTTTTCTAAACCATCAATTCTTTTGGGCGAAATATCGTAACCAACTGTAGGGTATTGCTTTGCCAATTCAACCGCCAAGGGTAATCCCACGTAGCCCAAACCAATTACTGCAATCTTTGATTGATTTAAAGGTATCAGTTGTGAAGTCATATATTCAGTTATTAAGTTTTGTTGTTTTAATATTGCTTGAAAAGAATACTTATTTATTCTCTTCTATTTTATATTATTGCGCCAATCGATCAATTAAAATGGCCAATGTCGCCAAACTAGAAGCTACGCCTATCCAATTGGTAGCAGATAAACTTTCTCTTTGTGGCTTCTGTGGTACAATAATCTCAGCCCCTGGTTCAATTCTTGGGTAATCCTTAAAGAAAATAAAGTTTTTGGTCCGCTTTACATCTCCATTGGCATAAACCACATATGCTTTCCCCTTTCTTGCGTTATCAGTAAAGCCGCCAGCTTTCGATATGTACCTTTTAAAGCTGTTTCCATTTTCGTATCTAGCGGAAGTAGGGAACAGTACTTCCCCTCTCATCCTTACCGTCTGCAATTGTTTCGGAATACTTAATATATCTCCTTCCTGCAAAATTAAATCTTGGGCAGAACCAGGGTTTTCTAAAATCTCAGTCAAGTCTATGCCTATTAATTCTTGTGTCCGGAACTCCACTTCTGCTACTCTACTGCTATCTGAAGCAGCGACTTCCTCGACCCTACTAATCTTGTATTCTCCAGAAGCCAAACCTTTTTGGTTTGCTAAATCCCCTCCATTCTCAAGAATCTTTTCATCAATCCGAGAAAGAATTTCGTTTTCAGCTTCAGTATTTTTACCATCCTCCTTAATGAGATTGTTTTTTACCTCTGTCAAATCCTGAGACTTAATATCATTATCACTTTTGGGTGTAAAAAACTCCGTTCTTCGGATCAATGTAGCTCCTTTGACATAGGCAAACTGGTTCATCCCTCCAGCTCTTTTCAACAAATCTGATATCCGCTCATTTGATGTGGAAATCGTATACTGGCCAGGATAGGTAACTTCTCCTTCTACACGTACCAACTTCTCCCGCTGAAAGCCGGGGCTTCTGCGAATGATAATATGGTCAAAAGGCTCAAGCACTACTTCTTTATCATCGCCATCAATTTGCAGGTTCTCATCGATATCGATGGTAAAGATTTCTGCAATTTGTCCATTGGTACGGTCTTTTACCCTTCTGGCCACTTCGATATAGGCGTCGGAAGCAGATTCCTTAAAGCCCCCCGCCTTTAGCACCAAGTCTTCTACCGTCATATTATCTGCATAAGCAAAGGCACCGGGTCGGTTGATCTCACCGGAGATTTTCACATAATACTCTTCCTTGAGGTCATATTTGCTTGGGATATGCAAGACATCCTCACGTTGCAAAGGAATATCCTGTGCAGTACCATTTACCACCCCTTGGACATTTACAGGAACGATTTCCAGCGTCATGTCATCCTGCGTACGATAAAGCGTTGCCCGATTCAAAAAGGCCTCCCCTCTTAAACCTTCGGCTTTCTCGATCAAATCCTTTACCGTCATTCCATCAAAGAGGGCAAATTCACCAGGATAAAATACCGCACCTGAAATCTGCACACGGTTCTCAAATCGCTCCAATTTCTTCCCGATCAAGAACACATCTCCATCTTGGACCTTGAAACTGCCAAACTCCTCTTTACTAACATCGGCCACTTTTCTGGCTTGGTCGGATATCCGACGAACCGCCACTCGTCCAGTATAGGCTTCACTTTTAAAACCACCCGCATAACGGATCAGGTCTTTGATATCTTCTTCGGGTTTGATCTCAAAATACCCTTCTCGTCTTACGGGCCCCTGTACTTCTACCCTGGTATCCACTGCCGGTACCATAATGACGTCATTGTCCTGCAAGCGCACATTTTGCTGCTGGTCACCATTCATCAGATATTCATATACATCCACCTCGGCAATTTGCCTGGAATCCCGAAACACCTTGATTTTCCTAAAGGAACCTTGTCTGCTTGGCCCTCCTGCTGCATATAACGCATTAAACACGGAAGCAAAAGAAGGCAAGGTATAATCCCCAGGATGCTGCAATTCCCCGACCATGGCTACTTTAATGGAGCGGATATTCCCCAATCGTATCTGCATAAAGGTCCGTGGATTGCTACTATTCAAGTCTGCATATATATTGCTTAATTCCCTCTTCATTCTTGCTGTAGCAGCCTGAATACTGGAACCGCCCACATTGATCGGTCCTACATTCGGAATATACACTCGGCCCTCAGGGTTTACCGTCAAATCATAGGATTGTTGGGAATCGCCATAGATGTCGATCAGCAGCTGGTCTCCTGCTCCGATGACATAACTTTGTGGAGTCGGAATATTCAGGTTAGGAGAAAAATTCAGTTTTTTGTTATGGAACAACCCAAACCCAAAGATTTTCTTCTCTTCTTCTGATAAACTATCCTGCTCTCCCGCACTCATCCCTACATTGGCTGAATCGGAGAGCTGTCGTTGGGCAGAATTCTCTCCTACCTCTCCAGCGTCCATTCCTGAAGTACTCAGTTGATTGATCCTTGTGGCCAATTTACTGGCCTCCATGGCCGGCATGCCTCTTTCTTCTGCCAATGCTGGAATTTGGGATTTTGAAATTCCCTGCTCTTCTGCCTTTTGGACAATGGAAGCAATTTGCGCATCCGACAGCTGATCCACCTTTGCATGTTGAATATCCGAAAGGGACTGGGCATATAATGCGATCGAAACGATAAACAGGATGAATGTAAGGTAAAAAGCTTTAATGTTGATGGACATACCTTTTCTAATTGGGAATGATGAATTGAGAATGATGAATTAGGAATGATTGTAAACCATCTATTTTATGGTTTTCTTCTTAGTTTTCCATTCATGACTCACGAGATGATTTTATGATTGAGTTCAAAATTGAAATTATTTGATCGATTTCACTATATAAAAACGGTAAATGCTTATGATCTTTGAGGAGCTCATCCCGATTAAATAATCTTAGCCAGTACTTTGTCTCCCTCGCTTCTCTTGCTGCAATTACCATTTTTGAAACAAAATCCTTTCTGGAATGAGCTGCTTGTGCCTCCTCTACATTAGCCCCTATAGATGTTCCAGCACCTACTATCTGTTCTGCTAAACGGTAATGATTTTTATTTTTTAACTCAAAATAGATATCAAGGATCCTCTCGCTAAAAGCAAACGTTTTTTCTAAAATCACATTTTCCTTCGCCATGGTAATCCTTCATTTCTAATTTTTAATTCTTCATTAAATTCCAATTCCATAATGCTCAAACCCCTCCTCTTTCAAATACTTGGCATCGTAGATGTTTCTACCGTCAAAGACGACTTTATTTTTGAGCAATTTGCTCAGCGCTGACCAACTGGGTAGGCGAAATTCCGACCACTCTGTCACGAGGAGCAAAGCATCTGCATCGATGCAAGCATCATAAGCATCCTTACAATAAGTGACTTTATCCCCCACATATACCTCCTTGGCTTCATCCATGGCTATGGGGTCATAGGCTTTCACTTCTGCTCCTGCTGCCCGTAGTTCATCGATCATGACAATGGCCGGCGCCTCGCGCATGTCATCGGTATTTGGCTTAAAGCTCAGTCCCCACATGGCAAAGGTCATCCCGGTAAGGTCCTCACCAAAGTGCTTCTTTACTTTTTTGACCAATACATGCTTTTGGTCATCGTTGACATCTTCCACGGATTGCAGTACACGCAAATTGTAGCCATATTGCTTTGCCGTTCTTACGATGGCCTTTACATCTTTGGGAAAACAAGATCCCCCATACCCCACGCCAGGATAAATAAACTTATTCCCAATCCTGGGATCAGACCCGATGCCTTTTCTTACCATGTTTGCATTGGCCCCTACCAACTCACAGAGGTTTGCGATGTCGTTCATAAAACTGATCTTGGTGGCCAGCATGGCATTAGCCGTATATTTGGTCATTTCCGCGGAAGGAATGTCCATATAGATGATCCGCTCTCCGCTAAGTTGGAAGGGCTTATATAACCTTCTCATGATCTTTTCTGCCCTTTCATCCTCCACGCCGATCACAATTCTATCCGGCTTCAAAAAATCCTCTACCGCGGCACCTTCTTTTAGGAATTCCGGATTTGAGGCCACGGCAAAATCCAAGGCCCTGTCCCGCTTTTCCAACGCTGACTTAATGGCCTGCTCAACCTTCTTGCCCGTGGTTACCGGAACGGTGCTTTTCGTCGCCACTACGATATAGTCGGACATCTTTTGCCCAATTTCATCTGCCACGGCCAAGACATATTTGAGATCGGCAGAACCATCCTCGCCCGGAGGTGTCCCCACAGCAATAAACGCTACTTCTGATCCCTGAATGGCTTCCCCTAAATCGGTAGTAAACTTCAGCCGACCACTTTCATAGTTCCGTACGACGATTTCTTCCAGTCCTGGTTCATAGATGGGCATGACACCTTGCTTGAGCTTATCGATCTTTTTTTGATCAATGTCCACACATACCACTTCAATCCCTACATCTGCAAAACAAGCTCCTGAAACCAAACCGACATAACCGGTACCTACTACAGTGATTTTCATATGTTATTTATTGATTAATTGTTTTATTGTCGAACCGTTGAATTGTGTAAATGTCAAATTGTTTTTTTAAGTTTTATCAAATCTCATCTTTTAAATTACTTGATCGCTTGATCTGAAATTTATAAAAAGCATTGAGCTTATTGATAAGCTCATCAAACTTTAACCTCATTGTTAAATAGCTATTCTCGTCCATATATTCTAAATCATAGGCTGTGATCAGATGATCCAATACTTCCAACGCACTTGCGTAAGCCGTATTGGTGAAACGTGCTTTGTCCCTATCTGAGGCCCTTCAACTTCCTTCCACCAAATTTGCAGTAATGCTGCCAACAGCTCGTTTTAGTTGACTGGTTAGGTTATACAATTCATCTGATGGAAAAGCTGTGGTCAAAATATAAATTTCTTTCCTAAGTTTTCTGGACAATTGCCACACCTCTAATCTTTCGAAGGAATAGGTGTATGGTTTCTTCATTCTTCCAATCAAACAATTCGACAGTACAACAATTCTACCTCATCAGACGCAGCTTCGCCCGGTCAGTCACATTTCGTGCTTAGCGGGGTGGTAAAACTAAGAAAGCCAAGTAAGCGTGTATCCTACTCAGCGGCTTTGTTATATAAAATGATGCCAGAGGGTAAATCTTTCTCCAGCAGGGTAAAATTCACTTTACGGTCGATCATTTCTTGGATTCTGATCCCCAACATGTCGAGGTATTCCTCATTGAGGGCATTGCCCTTGATGCTGACATCAATGGTACCGGTATCAAGACCATTGGCGTAATCTCCGGTGAGAACGACCCGTTCCACATCGCCCATCCGGTTCAGGACTTCCTCCACAAGGGTGTCCAAACCAATATATTTCCGTATGATATCCTGCAGGGACAAAAACAAAGGGTGCCGGGTGTTGGCACTGTAACAGATCCTGTTCTTTTCGGATGCTTTCTGCAGGTAACCGGCTTCTGATAGGTTGTTGAGTTCCTTTCTTATGGCATTGGTAGATTCACCAAACTCCTCGGCCAGGCCACGCAGGTGGCTATGGTTGTCCGCATTGATAAAAAACTTTACCAACAGTCGCAATCTGGTCTTGGATGTAATCAACGAATCGAGCATAAAAAAGCACCTTGGCCTAACGAGCACCAAAAGTACTCGTTAGCCATTACATCTCCAAAACTTTTCATTTTTTTCGTTAAAAATGCCCTTTACTCCGTATTTTTTAACATTTGCATAATATTGTTGCTCAAATGAAAATCAGCCCTTTTAAATGAATCGTTAAATAATGTATTGCATAAAAATGAATTTTAAATTCTTTTTACAGCGTATATTTTTTTTTCGACCTATAGCTGATGAATATTTCACCTCACCTAGCCTCTCCTACTAGGAGAGGAACCGAGTGGTGATTATGAAGAGAATAGTTGAATGGTCATGGGCCACGAAGGTTCGAAGGCACTAAGGATTTTTTGTTCCTTTCCTTGATTATTAAGGTGAGCCCTGTGGAAAAAGTATTGTTTGCTCCTTCTCTGTATTCTAGGTGGCTCTAAGCCTTAAGCACTCACCTGAATCTTTGTCCATTGGAGGCCTTCATCAATACGGCTACCGGTTATCAAAAATCCGAAACAGTTCCCCCTTTTAGGGGGCTAGGGGGAAATCCAAGGTTTTATACACCTCACCTAGCCTCTCCTACTAGGAGAGGAACCGAGTGGTGATTATGAAGAGAATAGTTGAATGGTCATGGGCCACGAAGGCTCGAAGGCACCAAGGATTTTTTGTTCCTTTCCTTGATTATTCAAGGTGAGGCCTGTGGAAAAAGTTTTGTTTGCTCCTTCTCTGTATTCAGTTAGGTGTGACTCAGCCTTAAGCACTCACCTGAATCTTTGTCCATCGAAGGCCTTCATCAATAGGGCTATCGGTGATCAAAAATTCGAAACAGTTCCCCCTTTTAGGGGATAGGGGGGAATCCAAGGTTTTATACACCTCACCTAGCCTCTCCTACTAGGAGAGGAACCGAGTGGTGATTATGAAGAGAATAGTTGAATGGTCATGGGCCACGAAGGCTCGAAGGCACTAAGGATTTTTTGTTCCTTTCCTTGATTATTAAGGTGAGCCCTGTGGAAAAAGTTTTGTTTGCTCCTTCTCTGTATTCTAGGTGGCTCTAAGCCTTAAGCACTCACCTGAATCTTTGTCCATTGGAGGCCTTCATCAATAGGGCTATCGGTGATCAAAAATCCGAAACAGTTCCCCCTTTTAGGGGGCTAGGGGGTAATCCAAGGTTTTATACACCTCACCTAGCCTCTCCTACTAGGAGAGGAACCGAGTGGTGATTATGAAGAGAATAGTTGAATGGTCATGGGCCACGAAGGCTCGAAGGCACCAAGGATTTTTTGTTCCTTTCCTTGATTATTCAAGGTGAGGCCTGTGGAAAAAGTTTTGTTTGCTCCTTCGCTGTATTCAGTTAGGTGTGACTCAGCCTTAAGCACTCACTTGAATCTTTGTCCATCGAAGGCCTTCATCAATAGGGCTACCGGTGATCAAAATTCGAAACAGTTCCCCCTTTTAGGGGGCTAGGGGTAATCCGAGGTTTTATACACCTCACCTAGCCTCTCCTAGTAAGAGAGGGAGCAATGCTCTTTCGTTAATGAAATTAAGAAAGGTTAGGCCGAGCGGAGTCGAGGTCCTACACTACCCTTCGACTCTATCTGGCGAATAGACAGGTCCGCTCAGGGTGACAAGCGTGTTGTACTTCCCCTAACTTAAGCGCATAGTTAGGGGGTTAGGGGGGTAATTTCACAACCGCGCATCCACCAGGCTTTTGTCCAGCATGCCCTTGACATCGTAAACCACCTGTTTGTCGGACTTTTGGATGGTCCAGGACTTGAATTCCTGATGGGCGACGGCCAGGATGATGGCCGAATAGCTGGAAAGGTCGGGCTGCCTATCGCGGTCCAGTACCTGGATGCCATACTCGTGGGCCACTTCTGAGGCGTTTGCCCAGGGGTCGTACACGTCCACATGGATATCAAAGTTCTCCAGTTCCCGGTAAATATCGATTACGCGTGTATTGCGCACATCCGGACAATCCTCTTTGAAGGTAAAGCCCAGGATAAGCACCTTGGACTCCATCACCTTGAGGTCCTTGCGCATCATGTGCTTGATCACCTCGGTGGCCACATGCTTGCCCATAGAGTCGTTCAGGCGCCTTCCTGCCAATATGATCTCTGGGTGATAACCCACTTCCTGTGCCTTTTGGGCCAGATAAAACGGATCCACTCCGATGCAGTGTCCACCGACCAAGCCTGGGCGGAACGGTAGGAAATTCCATTTGGTACCGGCTGCTTCCAGCACTTCTTGTGTATCTATATTCAACAAATTAAAAATCTTGGACAGCTCATTGACAAAGGCAATATTGATGTCCCGCTGGGAATTCTCGATGACCTTGGCCGCTTCGGCAACCTTGATGGAAGAAGCCTTGAACGTTCCTGCGGTGATGACCGACCTGTACAGGGCATCAATAAAATCTGCAGCCTCCGGATTGCTCCCGGAGGTCACTTTCAAAATCTTGGCCACCGTATGCTCCTTGTCCCCGGGATTGATCCGCTCGGGGGAATAGCCCACAAAGAAGTCCTTGTTGAATACCAGCCCTGATCCCTTTTCCAGTACCGGCACACATTCCTCTTCGGTGACCCCGGGATATACCGTGGATTCGTAGATCACCACATCCCCTTTTTTGAGCACTTTGCCGATCGTCTTGGAGGCTTTGAGCATGGGCGTCAATACGGGCCTGTTGTGCTTATCGGTCGGTGTGGGCACCGTCACGATATAGACGTTACACCCGGTGATATCCTTTTGGGAGCTGGTGGGGTAAAACCCCGCTGATTTTGTAGTAAACTCTTCTTTTGAGCCGACCAGTACCGATTGCAAAAGGCCGTCCTCCACCTCAAGGGTATGGTCCACGCCATTGGCCAGCTCCTCCACGCGCGAAGTGGAAATATCGTATCCCATCACGGGAAATTTCTTGGCAAATTCCACTGCCAAAGGGAGGCCTACATAGCCCAGTCCGATCACGGCAATATTTGATGCTTCAAGGGGAAAAAGTAGTGTCTTCATGAGTAGTGTTGATTATAAAATAAATCAGTAAATGGTTTATATGGGTTTTATTGATCCCCCGCAAATATAGGGGTTTATGGATGAATTCATTTCCCAAATGAATAATTGCTTCACACAAACCGTTGAAACCGTCATTGCCAACGGAGCAATAGCGAAGTAAAGCAATCCCGTGTAATGGCTCCTCCACATTGAGAAGGACTCCGCTTCGAAATTGGAAACTGACACATCCTTCCTTGTCGGATCTCCCTGCTTATGGCGGTAGACAGGTTCGCAGTGACGTAATTGGAAAACATTGCGAACGGAGTAGGAATTCCTTTCCAAAAAACGAGATTGCTTCTCCGCCGCCGCGGATCGCAATGACGTAAAAAAACGCATAGCTTTTTGTCATTCGGCTATCAATGAAACAGTACTTGCAATAAAAGAAGGGTTCAGTAAATCCTCCTTGTTATATTCCAGTGGTCGGCTATTATCAGCTTGCAACACCTGCCCACCCAAGGCCTCCAACACGCCATGTGCTGCCGCGGTATCCCACTCCATGGTGGGCGCGAAACGTGGATAGACCTGGGCCTTGTTTTCGGCCAGGAGCATAAACTTCAATGAGCTCCCCATGCTAATGGTTTCAGCACCCGGATACTGCTCCATAAAGGCTTTCGTTTCCGGGCTTTGATGGGACAGGCTCACCACTATTGTTTTTATTCCATCCCCTTCCGGAAACCCCAATTTCACGGGTTCACGCCTCCCCTCCTGCTTCCAGGCACCTTCTTCTCCATTCCCCCAATACATCCACTCCGCCACAGGGGCATACACCACCCCAATCACGGGACGGCCTTGCTGGATCAACGCGATGTTTACCGTAAACTCATCACTTTTCTTGATGAACTCCTTGGTACCGTCCAAGGGATCGACCATCCAAAAACAGTCCCAATCCTTACGGGTTTCATAAGGAATGTCCTTTCCTTCCTCCGACAGCACCGGTATCCCCGTTTCCTCGAGGTATTTCATGATGGCGTCATGGCCTGCTTTGTCTGCTTTGGTCAGGGGCGAATCGTCCCTTTTGTATTCCACGCCAAAATCAGCGGAACGATATACCTTCATGATTTCATCCCCTGCTGCCCGGGCTGCAGTCACCGCTGACCTTGTCAGTTCCTTTAAGTCGATTTGCATAAGTGCAAATGTAGCATTCTTTATTTTAAATGGACCTTTAAAATGCGGATACAGGCGATCACCGTAAAAGCGAAAGAGGTGCTAATCCACCAGTTCAGGTTTGTCCTTCTCGAGCTTTTCGAACACCTTTTTTACCTCCTGGGCACGCTCCTTTTTCAGTACAAGTACCGCATCTTTGGTCTGTACCAAAATGGTGTTTTCCAGCCCCACGAATTCTGTGTGGACCTTGCTGCCGATGATCATATTGCCTTGGGCATCGGCCTTGTAGCCATGCTGCTCCATATATTCAAAAACGGACTCAAAAGAGCCCATGTCCGACCAGCCAAATGAAGACGGCACCACCTTTATTTTTTGCGTGCGCTCCATTACCGCATAATCCACCGAAATGGAAGGGATCTCCATGGACATCTCCTGGTCCAAAAAGCCATCACTGGCGGCGGCCATGGCTTCCTGTGACCGCTTGAAAACCTCTGGTTCGTAGCGTTCCAACTCGGAAAGGAACACCTGGGACTTGAAACAGAACATGCCCGAATTCCATAGAAAATTCCCTTTATCCAAAAACTGCTTAGCGGTGTCCAAATCCGGTTTTTCCCGGAAGCCCTTTACCGACTCTTCATCGGCCTCGATGTAGCCAAACCCGGTTTCCGGACGGGTAGGTTTGAGGCCAAAGGTCACGATATAATCCTCCTTGGCCAATTCAATGGCCCTCTCAACACTTTTGGTATACTCATCTCCTGTGGTAATCAAGTGGTCTGAGGGCGTCACAAAAAGAATATCATCCGGTCCGGAACGAAACGCCGCAAATGCAATGGCCGCTGCCGTATTGCGTGGACAGGCCTCGATCACTTCGAAATATTCGGTAATGCCAAGCCCCTTGATGTCTTTTCGGGACAGCTCATAATTGGCCTGGTTGCCCACGATCATCAGCTCGTCACAAAGGCCTTGGTTCCGCTCCACGGTCTTCTGGAACAAGGTCCTTTCCTCAAAAATGGGCAGGTACTGTTTCGGGCAGCTCTTACGGGAAAGGGGCCATAGCCTGCTTCCTACCCCTCCGGACAATACTACATTTATTATTTGCATGGTATAATAAATTCATTTCAGTTAAAAATACTCAAGATTCTACCGTATTGGTCTTTTTAAAACTATTCCAATACCATTCACATGCCAATGCAAGCCCTTGTTTTACGGAATATTCAGGATCATACCCCAATACCTGCCGGCCCTTGGCAATGGATGCCAGTGAATGCGGCACGTCCCCGGCACGCTGTGGCCCATATTCCAAGGGGATCTGTGCAATTTGCCCCCCGTATTTTGACAGCTCCTCCTTCAGGTAGCCTACAAGCTGGTTCAGGTCCACGCGCTCGCCAAAAGCTACGTTGAACACTTCCGATATAACGGCCCCGCTGTTGAAGGGTTCTCCAATGTGGGCATAGTACGCCGCAAGGTTTTCCTTCATAACCGAGGAATCGGTCACAGCTGCTTTGATATTGGCCTGGATGACATTATCGATATAGGTGAAGTCCCTGGAAAAGGAACCGTCGCCATTGATCTTTGGGGACTCCCCTTCCACCAGGCACCGTACGAATTTAGGGATCACCGCTGCATAGGCCCCATCAGGATCCTGCCTTCTGCCAAAGACATTGAAATACCTTAGCCCGATGGTCTCCAGGCCATAGGTATCGGCAAAGTTTTTGGCAAACAGCTCGTCCACAAATTTGGTAATGGCATAGGGCGATAGGGCATTGCCGATGACATGTTCCACTTTGGGAAGGTCGGGATGGTCCCCATAGGTAGAGGAGCTGGCGGCATACACCACCCGCTTGACCCCTGCTTCCTTGGCGGCAAAGAGCACCTTGACAAAGCCGCCTATGTTCACATCGGTAGTGGTCATGGGGTCGGCAATGGATCGCGGTACGGATCCCAATGCTGCCTGGTGGAACACCAGTTCACAGCCTTCTGCAGCAGCCCTACAGGTATCATAATCACGGATATCCCCCTCCATCAATTCAAATTTGGGGGAATTTAAAGCATCCTTTAGGTTTTGGTGCTTGCCCGTGGAGAAATTATCAAGGCAGACCACCCGGTTTCCGGCCTCCAACAGCGCATCGATCAGGTTGGAACCGATAAAACCGGCTCCGCCCGTGACCAATACCTTTGCACCAGTGAGCAGCTGCTCTTCAGTTGTTGCTATCATGTCGTATCGTTTCCAATTATACTTTTAAGGTAAGCATAATTAAATTCCAATACCATAATGGGTGAAGCCCATCTCTGCCAGGTATTTCCTGTCATAGATATTCCTACCGTCAAATACCACTTTGTTGGTGAGCAATTTGCCCAATGCACTCCAGCTTGGCATCCTGAACTGCGACCACTCGGTCACCAACAGCAGTGCGTCTGCATCCACACAGGCATCATAGGCATCATCACAATAGGTTACCTTATCGCCAATATACACTTCCTTGGCCTCTTCCATGGCTATGGGGTCATAAGCCTTTACCTTGGCTCCCGCCGCCCTGAGTTCATTGATCATCACAATCGCCGGAGCTTCACGCAAATCATCCGTATTGGGCTTAAAGCTCAAGCCCCACATGGCGAAGGTCATGCCGCTAAGGTCATCGCCAAAGTGCTGCTTGACCTTGTGCACCAAGCGGTGCTTTTGGTCGTCGTTTACTGCTTCCACGGACTGTAGCACGCGCAGGTCATAGCCATAGGTCTTTGCTGTACGGATAATGGCCTTTACATCCTTGGGGAAGCAGCTACCACCGTAGCCTACGCCGGGATAGATGAATTTATTGCCGATCCTTGGATCCGATCCGATCCCCGCCCTGACCATATTGGCATCGGCACCTACGAGCTCACACAGGTTGGCGATATCGTTCATAAAGCTGATCTTAGTGGCCAACATGGCATTCGCGGTATATTTGGTCATCTCAGCAGAAGGAATGTCCATGTAGATGATCCGGTCACCACTCAACTGGAATGGCTTGTACAGGCGCTTCATGATCTCTTCTGCCCGCTCGTCCTCCACACCGATGATGATCCTGTCCGGCTTCAAAAAGTCTTCCACTGCTGCACCCTCTTTCAAAAATTCCGGATTGGAAGCTACAGCAAAAGGCAGGTCGCTCTTGCGCTTGTCCAAGGCATTTTGGATGGCCTCCTTCACCTTACAGCCAGTGGTCACCGGAACGGTACTCTTGGTAGCCACCACGATATAATCGGACATGGTCTTGCCAATTTCATCGGCCACGGCCAGTACGTACTTAAGGTCCGCCGACCCGTCCTCGCCCGGAGGTGTACCCACAGCAATAAAGGCCACTTCTGATCCCTGGATCGCCTCTCCCAGGTCCGTGGAGAAAGACAGCCTTCCATCCTTATAGTTTCTGGTCACGATTTCCTCCAAGCCCGGTTCATAAATGGGCATGATCCCATTTTTGAGCTTATCGATTTTCTTTTGGTCGATGTCCACACAGACCACTTCTATGCCGACATCGGCAAAACAGGCTCCTGAAACCAAGCCTACATATCCGGTTCCTACTACAGTAATTTTCATTTTTTACAATTCATGTTTAAGCGGTTAAAAATACTTAATTTTTTCGGATCAATACTTTTGTTCCCCGTATCCAAATTCCCTTCACTGGAAGAGAGGGTGTATCTTTATCAATTTCATTGCCACTGTTCAAATTGCAGCGGCAACTGTTCAGGGCCGATGGAATTATCATCAACATCAAAATAAGTTGTATTAGGTTATATCGGGTAAATTGCGCTCTTGCGAATCTCCTTAATCCAGAAATCACAAAATACCTGGCCCCACTTTTAGAGCTACCAGTGGTTAGGTTCATTTCTATCAAACAGCTTTAAATCTCCAACACCTACCTGTCTGCCCGACCGTGCCCAATGTCCTTCACGCACACGGTACCTTACGTAAACAGTTGGGATTGGTCGATCAAACCACTTCACCTTTCCTTCATCCACGCCCTGTGTCATTTGATATTCTAAAAGTAGAACAATTTATTTTAAATACAAAAATTTGTTTTTAAAAATTTAATTAATGTATTTCAGATAATTTAAACATTGTTTCACCTTCCATGTCATTACTAACTTAAAGCACAGGTCTTTTCTTGAAAAGAGTACTATTTTGGTGCCTTATTATGCCCAAAGGATCGCAAAAAAAGCTTGGTATTGACCCGATATATTGCCAATTTTAGGTTTTTAAACCTAGCATCAACATGAATTCGGACAGCAGTTGGTACGTCATGTACACCGCTCCACGGGCGGAAAAAAAAGTAGAAAAACGTTTGGAAGAAAAAGGGGTGGAAGCCTACCTTCCCATGATCGAGGAAGTCCGGCAATGGAGCGATCGAAAGAAAAAAGTCCAGCGCCCACTTTTCAACGGCTATATTTTTGTGCGGTCTCAAAAAAGCAGGCTATGGGAAGCCCTGCAGGTACAGGGAGCGGTAAAGTTTGTCAATTTTTCCGGTGACCATGCAGTGGTCAGGGATGCCGAAATCGAAGCGATCAAGCGCGTCGTGGAAACCGGTGTGGCCGTAGAAGTGGAAACCACCCATATCGAGGAAGGCCAGCAGGTAAAGATCATCGGCGGTCCACTACAGGGATTTGAAGGCGAATGCATCCAAAAAGGAAACCAGGATTTCTTTATCATCCGCGTACCAAGTATCGCCCAAACGGTCATGGTCAATATCCCCATAAAATTCCTGGAAATAATCAGTTAGACCTGCCCGTATTGCTTTTGCCCTTGACTGTTTTACTGAAAAAAATGTGGAACAATGCGACATTTAGGTGTGAACTTTATTGATAAAATGTCATTATTCTTCAGTAATAATTTGCCGTTAATCACTAGATCCTTACCAATTGGTGTTAACCTATAATCAGACATTTTCTTGCAGCCTCGACTACCTCTTTGTTAATCGCCTGCAAATTATTGATTTTGATAATGCGTATAATCTGACTAAATAAACGGTCAATGAGTCTAAAGTTTCCAGCGGTAAAGCGAACAATTGTGTTCAGTGCTTCTACATCCGAGTATTGATCAGGATTGTAAGTCAACCCCATGCTTGCCCATATCTTAGGAAAGATGAACCGCATTTCATCATCGCTCAACCTTTTGAACTCATGACTGAAACCAATCCTGGAATACAACTGCGGATAGCGGGAAAACCGTTTTTCAATGCCCGGCATGCCGATAAGTATAAGCCCGAATTGGTATTGGTCATATAGACTTCTTACTTCCTCCAAGGAATTGATGTTAAGCCGGTCGGCTTCATCAATAATAACCAGGGGGCATGACATGTAAACATCCCTGACCCTTTTACAAAGATCAGGTTCGCCTTTGGATTTAGCTAAGGTAATGCCGTAGCCGAATGTCCTGCGGGTAATTTCTGTCCTGATGATCTTGGGCGTATTGGTTACCGGAGCTGTAACCAAAGCCCCCTTGCAGTTCTTAATTACCTTCTTCTTTTTAGGTGAAAGTTCGTCTATTGCATTTTCATGCACAAGTTCCTCCTCCCATTGGGAAAAGTGGATTGCAGCAAGTGATTTACCCACGCCTGGTTCACCATGACAGATACCGATATAACGGAAGTCCATGCAGGAGTTGGCGAATTCCTCAAACCTGTTGAACTCTTGGGTCAATATAAAGCTCTTTAAAGATCTACCTAATAACTGGGGTTCATTCATTGTGGTATAGTTTTAAAGATGATGTTGGTGGGAGGTGATGTGATGGCAGGTCCTCTTGCTTTAATGTTATACTTTCTGCTTTCTTTGCATGGGAGAGCTTTTTTACCAGTAATTGAGACTGCTTGATTTGTCCGTACAATTCTTTTTTTACCGCACTCCTAGCTGCTTTGATCTCTTTTAAGCTGACGACCATTTCAGCAATATCCTGGCATATGGCTTTGCACAGGAATTGCTCCCTGTAATATACCTTTATCTCTGCCAGATCCCGAGGATCATACCTGATGGTAACAAGTTCACCTACGAAACCTGCCAGTGTTGGAGTGATATAGCGCATGCCCTGAAAACGGATCCCATCCCTTTGTACCTTTCTCGGCTTGTGGATAGTCAATAGCAGCAGATCAAGTAACTCAGGTGATTCAGGAAGCTGTGGCAGGAATCCGTTTGCCCACATCTGAATCGGCGGCAACCCGGTTGAAGAATGGCTGGTGACATGGTACTTATTCAGAATAAAATCCAGGACGGCAGCTTCCAGCTGCCCTAAACTCAATGTAGGTTTTGAAGCAGGCTTCCCTTTGACTGAATATCCGGGTAAGTCCATCAGTACACATTCGTTCAGGGTTTGAAAGAAGCGCTCGATCTTGCCCCGGCCCTGTGGTCTGCCTACTGCCGAGTTAAGCATTCTGATTTTTAATCCGACGCATACCTGCTCAATATGATGGGACATAAAGTCACTGCCATGATCGGTATACAGGATTCGGGGTATACCACATATTTGCCAGCTTGATTCCTCCTTTTTCCAGATCGCCTGTCGTAGTGCAAGTGCAGTATTCATCGCACTGGGTGCTTCCAATGATAGGAATATACCGGCAACGGCCCTGCTGTAATCATCTATGATGGTCGTCAGCCAGGGTTTTCTTTCTCTGCCATCTGCATCAACAATATAAATATCCATTTCAGTATGGTCAGATTGCCATATCTCATTAGGTGTGCTGCATTCCCTGCGATAAATAAGTTCATACTTCTGCTGATAAGCCGCGCCTCCTTCATGTGCAAGTGTCAACAAAGCAGGATTGATATTTCTTACGAAGCCATAAACGGTTTCATAGGAGGGAGGCTTGATGTTTATTCTTTCGGCAAGAATGCTGATCTTTCGGTGAATGGCTGATATCGAAAGTGGGGGCTTTTGCAGGGCTAGACCCTTAATCAGCTTGGTTATTTCCTGAGTCATTATTCGCGAATTGCCGCTGTCTTTTCTTTTTGCCCGCTCCAAGCCGGTTAGGCCTTTCTCAGAAAACTGTTTAACCCAGTAGCGTATAGTGCGCACGGGTATCCCTTCACTTCGGGAAACATTGATTGCAGAAACCTCCCGTTCCAGGATAGGAAGGATTAACCGGTACTTGTCCAACGAGGATAACTTTGCCATACCTTATATATATGTAGATGCCTGCAAAAAGAGAGTAAAGTATTAAAAAATAAACCTTCCTTTTCTCGGTAAGGATAATTTAGCAAAAAACATGTACTTTTAGATCATAAATATTATAAATTATTTTATTTAATAGGGTTTTCTTCTAATTCAAAAAAATGCCTCGGAATATTGCGTATTTACGTGTCTCTACCTTAGACCAGGATCTGGAAAAAAACAAGTCTGACATCCTTCATCTCGCCAATGAAAAGAACTTGGGAAAAGTTGAGTTTGTACAGGAAAAAGTATCAGGTAAGGTTTCCTGGAAGCAGCGGAAAATCGGCCCTTTATTGGAGGATCTAAAAAAAGGTGATGCCATCTTATTAAGCGAGTTCTCCAGGTTAGGCCGGAGTATGTTGGAGTGCATGGAAATAATTTCTATTGCGGTGCAGAAAGGAATCCGGATCTATACCGTTAAAGGTAATTGGCAACTCGATGACACAATCCAAAGCAAAGTCATGGCCATGGTGTTTTCAATGGCATCAGAAATCGAACGGGATTTGATCAGTAAACGAACCAGGGAGTCATTAGCCTCCAAAAAACTGGCAGGAGTCAAGCTTGGCAGACCTAAAGGCCCAGGTAAAAGTAAACTGGATAAATTTAAGCCAGAAATAGAAGCCTTGTTGAATAATGGTTCTACTCAAAAGTTTATTGCAAAACGCTATCAGGTGACAGAGGCAACTTTATCTAATTGGATTAAAAAGAATCAGGTGAAAAAATAGCTTGCCATCATAATTGAGGATGGTTTTTTTCAATTAAAAATGCATGATCAAGGATTTAGGGTTATGGTCCCCTTACTTGGCCAATTTCAATATCCTTAATGCACCCCGAATCACGATTCCGAAAATGATAATACCAATCACTAAATCCGGATACTTGCTTTGGGTAAGGTAAACCAGAACACCGGCTACTATGACCCCTGTATTTATGACGATATCATTTGAGGTGAAAATGGAGGATGCCTGCATATGGGCTTCTTTGCTTTTGGCTTTTTGAATTAGATAAAGTGAAACGGAATTGGCAATTAAAGCCAAGAATGAAACAATTATCATGGTTTGAAATACCGGAATTGATTCCATTCCCAAGAAACGTCTCAATACCTCAACCAATCCAAATACTGCCAATGAGATTTGGAAATAGCCGCTGAGTTTGGCAACACGTTTTTTGCGCATCGTGGAAGCTCCTACGGCCCAAAGACTTAAGGCATACACCAATGCATCTGCCAACATGTCCAATGAATCCGCTATCAGGCCCATTGATTTAGAGATCCAGCCGAACAACATTTCAACAACAAAAAAGACAAAGTTGATGATGAGCACCGCCCAGAGCATTTTCTTTTCTTTTTTATCGTTCTGTGCGATGTTGATTTGATCATTTGTTTCAGCAACAGAAACGAGTTCTGATCCAAGATTTAATTCTTTCAGGAGTTTATCAATCACGTTGCTATCCCCACTATGAACTAATGTCAATGTTCTTTTGGGGATGTCGAAATCAAGATTTTTGATTTCATCCATGCCGTCCAATTTCATCCGGATCAACTGCTCTTCGGATGCGCAATCCATTTGTGATATTTTAAAAACCGTCTTATTCATTCCTTCCTAATTGTTAATGTTCATGCGACTCGCCACCGAACGGCTTTATAAGAATGCCCACCGAAATAACGAAACCGTCAGTGGGGGCATAAATCTCCTGAAAAACGGGATTTCGGATAGTACCTGCCACCTCCGGAGAAAACCTGTTTTGCCTTCTATCTGTGAAGTTTTCGAAGTTGATGTAAGGGCTGCCCCAATTAAAATGTCTCTGCAACAACAAACCCAATAGCAAATAATCCCGGGTTTCGGCACCGTTGGAAAGATATTGCTTTCCGGTGTAATACATTTCGTAGCCGATTCTCCACTTTTCATTTTCGTACATCAACACCGTACCCGCATTATGTTTCGGTGTCAAAGGTTTTTGGGGACTGCCCGGAAGGTAGTTTAGCCTGGTATCGATGAATGCATAGTTGAGGAACCACCTAAAGTCATTTAAACTGAGTTTCAAGTTGGTTTCACTCCCCAAACTCTGGAGGTTATCAGGCGCATTGCCAAATGCATATTGACCTGTAGGCGTGGATTCCAACAACAAAGCATCGGAAATATAGGTGGTATAAAAAAGCTGGTTAACAGAAAGGAATAAATTGTCTGACAACGGCGTCCGGTAGTTGAAATCCAGGTTGACGCCATAGGATCTTTCGGCCTCCATGGTGCTTTTGTCCAGGGGCAGTACGTTCCGGTAATGTAACATAGCCGCCTCCTCTGTAAACAAATCAGGTATTTTGTAGCCTAACCCACCACCTAAGCGGGTAGAAAACTTTTCATTTACATTCCATAAAAGAGAAATCCGGGGCAAGGTGAAGAAACCCCAATCTACCGAATAATCCCCCCTGAAACCTGTTTCGAGCGCAAGGGAATTGGCTAAATCGGTGGTGTTGTTTCCAAACACACCGTAGGTAACATCATTTTGATCCCTTGGCATTACCTCCCTATTTTCTATAAATGAATCGGTATAAAGATTGGCACCAAAAATCCAGTCTGATTTGTCGTATCTCTTCGCGTAGGATATTTCTGAAAAGGTATTTGTCTGTTTCCCATCAAAGGTATAACCGGGGAGCGTCAATACCCGATCAAAAAATGATACGCTGTTTTTAACGGTAATATCCTGATCATCACCGAGGGAAAGCTCATAAGCAGCCTGGGTACTTATTCTATTGGATTCATTTGTTTCAAAATACTGATGAATGCCGCCAACTTCGTTCCTTACCACCTCCATGTCTCCCCCTTCTCTTTTGTCCAATGTAGCATTGATACCTAACCATAATGTTGATCTTTCTGAGGGATAATAGAATATTTTAGGATTGATGGATAAGGTTGTGGTTTTTGGGATATTTGTGAAACTGTCACTGTCCGGATTATATGGGCTATGGTAATGACCTGCACCATAAAGGGTAACACCGAATTTTTCACCCCGCTTGCTGTAGAAAATATTTCCGGTACTTCCGCCAACATGGGTTTGGGATAATAATAAATCCAGACTTGGATCTTCTTCGGGTCTTCTATGTTGAAAAACAAGAGAATCAGCCAAAATCCTTTCATATAGGGTGTTTTTTTACAGTTTTCTCCCATAGTTTGTCAAAACAATCGACTAACTTGAAAGTGTTGGGCCGAAACGGAATCAAGCTCTGCCGGGGGGCAACTTGCCAGGGATAGGTCCTTCCGATGAATTATATTCATTTTAACTGCGGGCTTGGGAATCCCTGTCCGCAGTTTTCAGTATAATTCAGAAGCGGTATGCCTAAGAAAACCCCACCGGTGAAACCTGATCTTCACGGCCCGGCTTTTTTATACCGTCAAACTTACCTCTTTAATCAATCTTCTATCAGCGGTCTGTATCTCGCCGCATCGTATTTTCATTTCAAAGAGGAGGGGGATGCAACCTTTGTGTAGCGGTCCTCCCTGTTCAGGGTGCTGCAATCCCAAAATTTCATTTCTTCCCCCATCCTGATTTTCAAGGTATATTTTTCCTTATTATGATACTACTCCGGTCACATATTCTTTCCGGTGGACGATCACATACCTGATCCTGTTCAGCAGTTTCCTGGCAATCCTTATGATGGCCTTGTTCTTTGGCATTGTTTTGATAAGTTCATTGAACTTGGCCATTAATGCCGGATCCTGCCTTATGGCTACCCAGGAGGCTTCGATCAGCATGATCTTCAGCTCCTTTCTTCCTCTGTTGATCAGTTTGCCCACAACCATTTTATCGCCAGACCCATACATTCTTGGCACCAATCCCACATAATTACAGAGTTCATCAAGTCGCTTAAACCTTGTAAAATCTCCCAGCTGGGTCAGAAAGGCCATCGCCGACATTAAGCCTATTCCCGGAACGGTTACCAAAAGATTATAACTGTCCTTATAGCGGGATGTCCGGGAAAGCTCACGGACTTGCCTGTTGATGCCCAACAGCTCCTTTCTTAGGTTATTGACAATTCGCACATAGTTGTCAATGAGTGGACCTACCATCGGATCTGCACCGGAGAGGCTTAACAGCCAATCTGTGTAGGGCCTGGACCAATACCTTGTTTGTGCTGTTGTAAAACGTTCAGCCATGCTTATTCCAAATTGAAACAACAACGACTTGACCCTGTTCTTCTTTCTCGCAATATCTTTTACTATCCGGAACCTCTGACGGACTAACCCCCGGTCAGCTTCCAATTGCCTGTCCGGTATGTGGATGCCCGACAACGCGCCGCTTCTCAGGGACCGCGCCAGTTTTCTGCTGTCGGCCTTATCGGTCTTCTGCAACTTCTCTTTCTGGCTGGTGGGAACATCTGCCGGATTTATCACCATGCAGTTTACACCTAGGTCCCGTAATCGCCGGCAGGACCCAAAACCACTGAACCCCGCCTCATAAACGGCGTGATAGGCAGCTCCCGGGAAGTTCTTTTCAAGATACCGCACCAGTTGCTCCGCATCCGGGTCACGGCTCATCGTCTTGTGTTCGTATTGCTCGCCATAGATGCTGACCTTCCAGCTTTTCTTGTGGTAGTCAATACCTACATAAACAGATTGCCCCTCAAATATCTTTTGACTATCTTTCCTTTGCATAAGCTTGGTTCTTAACGTTTACATGATTTAATACTCTTGTTAAGTTAAGAATTTTGGCTTATGCACTTTTCAAACATAATACCTTTTGGAAACCATATTGACCAAACCCGCAATGGCACCACCACCGTAAAGGGTCGATACACTGCCTTTTATTATTTCAAATTGCGAAAGGTCTAACGGCGGTATCTGCATAATGCTCAAATCACCGGAAAAACCACCGTATAAAGGAAACCCGTCCCGTAGTAATTGGGTGTACCTTCCGTCCAAACCCTGTATCCTTATACTTCTGTTTCCGCTGCTGAGGCTTGTTTGTTGAATCTGGATGCCTGTACTTTCCCGCAGTACCATGGAGATATTTGTGGAATTCATCAATGCTTTTTCTTCCAACTCTTCGCCGCCTATAAATTCAACACGGGTAGGGATGTCCGTTATGGTACGGGTACTCCGTGTGGCTTGTATTACCACTTCATTCAAGCTTTCTTCTGATTCCTCCAGATAGTAGGTAAAGGTATAAGAGGTGGACGAAATTGTGATATTGTCTTTTAGTTTTTCAAATCCAATATAGGAAACTTCGATTCCGTAGGTACCCTCCTTCAGGTTTTCAATAATACCGACGCCGTTTATATCTGTTGTAGTCCCTATGGATAATTGCGGAATAAATATAGTAGCCCCAATTAGTTCTTCTTTGTTTTCCTCATCCAGCACCTTAACGCTTAAGGTAATATCTTGACCCAATAATAGGGTCGTTGAAAAAATCAGTAAGGTTAATGAAAGAAGTATCTTTGTCATTTCAGATTGTTATTTATCAGAATTTTAGACAAAGGTAGAGCAATCGGGCTGCAACCCGATTGCAAAGTTTAACGGTTGCACTTATCGCACAATCCTTTGATTACCATATTGGCTTGTTCCATTTTGAAATTTTTGGGAAGGTTTACAGTCTGAACAGGGTAATCCAGAAGGCAATAGGTAAGATTGCATGATGTGCAGTAAAAGTGGTAATGAAGATCTTCAGGGTCACAATTGCAGCCTTCAACACAGACGGCATATTTTGTCATGCCCGAGCCGTCTTCGATGCTGTGAATGACTTTGTGTTCCTCGAAGGTTTTCAAAGTGCGAAATATGGAGCTACGGTCGGTCTGAGTAAGTGAAGCTTCAATTTCTTTCAAAGATTGCGCCTGCTTTTGCTCTACCAGGTGGCGCAGGACAACAATCCTTACTGCCGTGGGTTTAACCTGCTTTATTCGAAATATTTCTTCTATTTGCTTCATTATAAAAGACAGAGGTTTTTCATATCCCAATTTAGGATTTCCTTTTTACCAAAGAGCCGGGTTGTTATTGCGGCCTAAAACCGGAAACAACGATTCTGTATTATAAGTTATGGAAATGTAATTAACTCCCTTTTGGTCTTTCACATTCCCGGTCTGCCTCACCGGTCACACCCATTTCGCATATTCCTTATTCTCGGTTAAGGAAACATCTTTTGCTGGATAATATTTGTTTTTTAACCAGAAGGAGACCCTCACCAATAATATCAATGCCGGAACTTCTACCAAGGGACCGATCACTCCCGTGAATGCCTGACCTGAGTTCAGGCCAAAAACAGCAATTGCTACGGCTATGGCAAGCTCAAAATTATTTCCGGCAGCTGTAAATGCAACTGCCGCATTTTGATCGTAAGGGGCACCCATGGCTTTGGAAAAGAAAAAGCCGATGATGAACATCAGTGCGAAATAAATAAGCATCGGCACGGCAATCCGTACCACATCCATGGGTATTTCCACGATTAGTTCACCCTTCAAAGAAAACATCACCACAATGGTAAACAGCAACGCAACAAGGGTTAGTGGGGATATAGCAGGAATAAACTTGTTGTTATACCAATTTGCCCCTTTCCATTTAACAAGAAAGACCCTGCTCAGCAAGCCTGCCAGGAAAGGAACGCCTAGATAAATAGCCACACTTTCCGCAATTTTCCCGATTGAAATATCTATCAGCGCACCTTCAAAACCAAAATACGGGGGAAGAACCGTAATAAACAACCAGGCATAAAAGCTATATCCAAACACCTGGAATATACTGTTTAAGGCTACCAATCCGGCACCGTACTCATTGCTGCCTTCGGCGAGGTCGTTCCATACCAGAACCATGGCGATACAACGGGCCAGACCGATAAGTATCAACCCTACCATATACTCAGGATAATCATGGAGGAAAACCAGGGCCAGGATAAACATTAGAACCGGCCCGATCACCCAATTCAAAGCCAATGAAACGGATAGGAGTTTCACATTTTTAAATACCTTCGGCAAATGGGCATAATTTACCTTTGCCAAAGGAGGGTACATCATCAGTATAAGCCCTATGGCAATAGGAATGTTTGTACTCCCACTGCTGAAGGAATTTATATAGTCCGCACTGGTTGGGACAAAATTACCTAAAGCCACTCCAAGCCCCATAGCTAGGAAGATCCACAGCGTAAGATAGCTGTCGAGAAATCGCAATTTCTTTTTGGTAGACATATTATTGTTTTTTTTCTATCTGAGAAAACACATAAAACAGTTCAGAGGCTATCTGTAGGCTCCGTTCCATGTATTTTTCTTCCTGTTGGGGGGTGTTGTCGAATAATTTTGGGTCTTCAAAGGTTATAGGGATGCGCTTTTCTGCCCCTTCTATAAAAGGGCAATTTCCATCAGCCTGGGAACAGGTCATAATCGCCGCAAATCCGGATCTGGGGTTAAAATCATGATCGTATTTCTTGGAAAAACCAATGACTGGATGTTCGTTATCCGAATACTTAATGCTGTAAGCAGGATTGGTGCCTTCCGCAAAAGCAATGATCTTAAAACCTGATTTTTCCAGAGCTTTTGCCGCCATTGGAAATAAGGCCGTTGCTTCCGTACCTCCGGAATAACTGAAAACATTTTTCAGCCCTAAATGAAATGCGATTGCCTGTGCCCACACTTGTGACAAATGGCTCCTTCTTGAGTTATGGGTACAGATAAAGTTT
The DNA here is from genome assembly GCF_005281475.1 of Echinicola rosea. Classification (NCBI taxonomy): domain Bacteria; kingdom Pseudomonadati; phylum Bacteroidota; class Cytophagia; order Cytophagales; family Cyclobacteriaceae; genus Echinicola; species Echinicola rosea. The sequence continues at coordinate 5,646,580 of NZ_CP040106.1, forward strand.
AGCCTGATTTCTTCGTCATTTGCCACTTTGGCCTGGACAAATTCAATGAGCGGTAGCAATGTGGTTCTACGTTCACTGGATATTCCT